>JANPGV010000105.1:0-2404 GCA_031424145.1 Ilumatobacteraceae bacterium | reverse complement strand
GGTACCGACGGTCGACATCCTCCTCGGCAACCTCGAGGACGCAATCCCGATGGCAGACAAAGCCGCGGCTCGGGCCGGTCTTGTCAATGTGGCTCGATCGCTCGACATGGGCGATACGCAGCTGTGGACCCGGATCAACAGTCTCGATTCGCCGTGGGGTCTCGACGACATCTTGACGCTCGTCGCGGAAGTGGGCGACAAGCTCGACGTGATCATGGTGCCGAAGGTCGAGGGGCCGGAAGACATCCATTACGTCGATCGTCTGCTGGCACAGCTCGAAGCGAAGGCAAAGTTGGACCGGCCGATACTCGTTCACGCTATTCTCGAAACGGCACGGGGTGTGGCCAACATCGAATCGATCTGCGCGGCATCGCCGCGCATGCAGGGTCTCTCGCTGGGACCAGCGGACCTAGCCGCCAATCGGCGCATGAAGACGACTCGCGTGGGCGGCGGGCACCCTGACTACATCGTGCGCGCCGATCCCGACCCAAGCGACCCCGACGCGCCACGGCCAACGCACCAGCAGGATCTGTGGCACTACACGCTGGCGCGCATGGTCGACGCTTGCGTCACGTTCGGACTGCTGCCGTTCTACGGCCCGTTCGGCGACATCAAGGACACCGTCGGGTGCGAGGACCAGTTCCGCAACGCGTACCTGCTCGGCTGCGTCGGGGCGTGGAGCCTGCACCCGGTGCAGATCGAGATCGCAAAACGAGTGTTCAGCCCCCGTCCGGCCGACGTCGCCCAGGCCCAACGAGTCATCGACGCGATGGGCGACGGTACCGGAGCCCTCATGCTCGACGGCAAGATGGAAGACGACGCCTCGGTCAAGCAGTGCAAGGTCGTGGTCGAGCTAGCCCATCAACTCGCAGCACGCGACCCCGCGCTCGCCGCCGCATATGGATTCGACACGTGAGTGCTTTCCATCCGCGTCGTTCGGTGCTGTACATGCCGGCAGCGAACGAGCGTGCGTTGGAGAAGGCGAAGACGCTCGATGCAGACTCGATCATCTTCGACCTGGAAGACGCGGTCGCACCCGATTCGAAGGTATCGGCGCGCGCCGCAGCCTGTGCTGCCGCATCCTCCGGTGAATACGGTCGCCGCGAGTTGACGATCCGCTGCAACGGCTTGGACACGCCGTGGGGTGTCGACGATCTGGCCGCTGCCGCCGTTTCGAACGTGGCCGCAGTCGTCGTTCCGAAGGTCAGCTCGGTTGCGTACATCGACGAGGTTGCCGAGCGGCTGGCCGAGGCCGGCGCGCCGACCAGCACGTCAATCTGGGCGATGATCGAGACACCGACCGCAATCTTCGATGTTCGTGCGATCGCTGCGCACCCGAGTGTCTCGGTGTTGGTGATGGGCACAAACGATCTCGCTCGCGAGTTGAGGGCTCCCTTGGCAGCCGGACGAATCGCGTTGCTCGCCCATCTGGCAACAGCCGTGCTGGCAGCCCGCGAGGCCGGCAAGGTGATCCTCGATGGCGTCTACAACGACGTCAAGGATCTCCAAGGCTTCGAGCGCGAATGTCGGCAAGCAGTTGAATTCGGGTTCGACGGAAAGACGTTGATCCATCCCGGGCAGATCGACATTGCCAACCAAGCGTGGGCTCCATCACCCGACGAGGTCGAGCAGGCTCGCCGGACCATCGCAGCCTTCGAGGCCGCTGTTGCGGACGGTCGCGGCGTGGCGACGGTGGACGGTCGGATGATCGAGAACCTCCACGTCTTCAACGCGCAACGCGTGCTGGCGACCGCCGAAGCCATCGCATCGCTGGCTTGAGCTCATTGTTCGGGTACAAAGTGCCGTCTGTACGGCATCAGCGGTATCGAATACCATGAGGCCATGACCGTGCTCGAGACCCACCCGGAGAATGCGTTCGCCAACGACCGCGCCCACGTCTTCCACTCCTGGAGCGCTCAAGGCGCTTTGAACCCACTCGTGGTCGAGGGTGCGCAGGGCAGCTACTTCTGGACGCAAGATGGAACCCGCTACCTCGACTTCTCCAGTCAACTCGTCAACGTCAACATCGGCCATCAGCACCCCAAGCTCGTTGCTGCGATCAAGGAACAGGTCGACCGGCTCTGCACGGTTGCACCGTTCCACGCCAACGACGCGCGAAGCGAAGCTGCCAGGCTGATCTGCGAAGCGGCCGCCGAGAAGATCGATGACAGCCGGCTGAACATGGTCTTCTTCACCAACGGAGGCGCGGAAGCGACGGAAAACGCCGTCCGCATGGCGCGGCTGCACACCAACCGCAACAAGGTGCTGACCCACTACCGCAGCTATCACGGCGGCACCAATGGGGCAATCACGCTGACGGGCGATCCGCGCCGCTGGCCCAGCGAGCCCGGCATGCCCGGCGTCGTCAAGTTCTGGGGGCCGTACGTCTATCGCAGCGCCTTTC
>JANPGV010000104.1:0-13437 GCA_031424145.1 Ilumatobacteraceae bacterium | reverse complement strand
CACCTTGGCAATCTTGATCTGGCGACAACGCAACCCGGCAGCCCACGATCTGGTGCTGGCGCTGGCTATCACCGCCGTCCTGATCTACATCGGGCTCGGCGTCGAGCGCGGCGGCTTTGGTCTCGACACTGCCGCAAATTCGCGGTACGTCTACATCGGCGCAGCGTTGTTGATCCCCGCGTTTGGGATTGCCGTCGACCAGTTGGCACGTGTCGGCTCGCCGGCCTTGTGGGCGGGACGGCTGCTGTTGATCGGGGCAACTGCGATGAACATCAGCGCGTTGAAAACCAACTCGGACGATTGGGCGAAGCGCTCGACTGACGAGCGGATGGTTCTCGATCTGGTCGCCGCGTCGCCGACGCTGCCGACCATCAATCAAGCGTCCGCGCCGCTGTCGTTCAGCCCCGACGTGCGCATCAGCGACCTGGCCGAACTGGTCGCCGACGGTGCGATCCATCCGCGGGTCGCTACGACAGCCGACGAGCAAGCGCTCGTCGAAGCTGCCTTGAGCCAGCCACCGCCGTAGCGTGACGTCATGCCAGAGTTCGCATACACCGAGCTGCTTTCGCTCGGCGCCGACACCACCGACTACCGGCTGTTGACAACAGACGGCGTCTCGACACTCGACACCGCCGCCGGCACATTCCTTCAAGTGGCACCAGAAGCTTTGACGCTGATCACCGAGACTGCGATGCGAGACATCGCCCACTACCTGCGTCCCGCGCACCTGCAGCAGCTCCGCAACATCCTCGATGATCCCGAGGCCAGCGACAACGACCGCTTCGTCGCCCTCGACCTGTTGAAGAACGCCAACATCGCCGCCGGCGGGGTACTGCCCATGTGCCAAGACACGGGTACCGCAATCATCAAGGCGAAGAAGGGCCAGTTCGTGCTCACCGGCGGTGGCGATGAGGCAGCGATCGCCCGCGGCGTCTACAACACCTACCTGACCTCCAACCTTCGCTACAGCCAGATGGCGCCGCTGACGATGTACGAGGAGAAGAACACGGGCAACAACCTGCCGGCAGAGATCAAGATCGCCGCGGTCGATGGCGATGCGTACAAGTTCCTCTTCATCGCCAAGGGCGGCGGCAGCGCCAACAAGAGCTACCTGTTCCAGGAGACCAAGGCATTGCTCAACGAGAAGACACTGCTGCCGTGGCTCTTCGAGAAGATGAAGACGCTGGGCACCGCCGCATGCCCGCCGTATCACCTCGCGGTCGTCATCGGCGGCACGTCTGCTGAGTTTGCCGTCGAGACGGCCAAACTCGCCAGCACCAAGTACCTCGACGGCCTGCCCACGAGCGGATCGATCGAAGCCCACGCGTTCCGCGATCTCGATCTCGAGGCCAAGGTCCTCTCGCTCAGTCAGCAGACCGGCATCGGCGCTCAGTTCGGCGGTAAGTACTTCTGCCACGACGTTCGCATCGTGCGGCTGCCGCGCCACGGAGCCAGTTGCCCTGTGGCGATGGCAGTCTCGTGCAGCGCTGATCGTCAGGCCCTCGGCAAGATCACACACGACGGCGTGTTCCTCGAACAGTTGGAGATGGAGCCGGCACATTTCCTGCCCGAGGTCGTCGACGAGCATCTCGAGGGCGAGGCGGTGGCCATAGACCTGAACCGGCCGATGGATGAGATCCGCGCCGAATTGAGTCGCTATCCCGTCAAGACCAGGGTGATGTTGACGGGCCCGATGGTGGTAGCGCGCGACATCGCCCATGCCAAGTTGAAGGAACGATTGGACGCCGGCCAAGGCCTGCCGCAATACATGCGCGACTACTGCGTGTACTACGCCGGGCCCGCCAAGACGCCGACGGGCATGGCCAGCGGTTCGTTCGGCCCGACCACCGCCGGGCGCATGGACAGCTACGTGGCCGAGCTCCAAGCAGCGGGCGGCAGCTTCGTGATGCTCGCCAAGGGCAACCGCAGCCGGCAGGTCACCGACGCATGCAAGAAGTACGGCGGCTTCTATCTCGGGTCGATCGGCGGACCGGCAGCGCGGCTCGCCCAGGACTGCATCACCAAGGTCGACGTGCTCGAGTACGCCGATCTCGGCATGGAGGCGATCTGGAAGATCGAGGTCCGTGACTTCCCCGCCTTCATCGTCGTCGACGACAAGGGCAACGACTTCTTCGAGATGGTCGACCGACCGCTCGCCGGCACGCCTGTCAACCTCACGTGACCGGCGCGTTCACGGTCCGGCCTCTGGCTACAGCTTGTGGTGCCGAGTTGATCGGGCTCGATCTTCGCCGGACCAGCGAAGATGACCTCGCAGCCGTCACCGAGGCGCTTGCCGAGCACAGCGTGCTGTTCTTCCGAGATCAGGATCTGCGACCGGAAGACCAAGTGGAGATCACGCGAGGGTTCGGGTCACTGCTGCGGGTGCCGTACATCAAGCACCTCGACGAGCACCCGGACATCATCGCGGTCCTCAAGGAGGCCGACGAACAACAGATCTCCACCTTCGGCGGCACCTGGCATTCCGACTTCTCCTTTCTCACAGCGCCGCCGAGCCTCACGTTGCTCTACGCGCTGGAGCTTCCCGACGTCGGTGGCGACACGTTGTGGTCGAGTCAGTACGCGGCCTACAACGCGCTGTCCGGCGGTCTCAAGGGGCTGCTCGACCCACTCCGCGCTGTCCACACGGGGTGGCCGCACGGCGCCAAGGGACCCGGCCCCGACGTGCCCGTCAGCCGCTCGATCAGCATGGTCCGCAATGACCCATCCGCCGACCGCGAGGTCGTTCATCCCGTCGTTCGCGTCCACCCGGTCACCGGCCGGAAAGCGCTGTTCGTCAATCCTGTGTACACGCAGCAGTTCGAAGGCATGACGCAGGACGAGTCGAGACCGATGCTGCAGTACCTGTTCGATCACTCCACCAAGGCCGAGTTCACGTGCCGGCTCCGATGGGCGCCGGGCACGCTCGCGGTCTGGGACAACCGATGTCTCCTCCACCTTGCGATCAACGACTACGACGGGAGCCGTCGGTTGCTACACCGCACCACGGTCGCCGGCGACATCCCAGCGGGACCAGCCCCCAACTGACGGCCGACCTCGCTGTGGCTCATCACCAGCCCGCCCGATGGGACCCGAGTTATCGACCGCTGTCACCGGAGCGGGCGCATACGGCCGTCAGTGGTGACAGCGCCGTGCGGTTGGCCGACGCGGGCGTCTGAACGGTCCGCACGGGACCATTTCGGCGCCCACGTTCGGCGCTGAGTACTGAGAGCAGTCGAAGCGAAATGACCCCGAGTTATCGACCGCTGTCCCGACACGGGCGCATACGGCCCGTACCGACCTCGCGGCGTGAGTTGAACCCGGTCGAAGTCAGCTAGGCCAGCGAGACGAGCTCGAGCCAATCCCTGTTGAAGTAGTCGACCTGCCCGTCGGGCATCAGCAGAACCTTCGTCGGTCGTAGCTGTTCGACGAACTCGGTGTCGTGACTGACGAACACGATGGTGCCCTTCCAAGCCTTCAGGGAATCGGTCACCGACTGCCGGCTCGGAGGGTCGAGGTTGTTGGTCGGCTCATCGAGCAGCAACAGGTTGTTGCGGCCGACCATCAGCATCGCCAGTGCCAACTTCGTTTTCTCACCGCCCGACAACGTGCCGCTCTCCTGGTACACCTTCTCGCCGCTGAGGCCCATCATCCCGAGCATGCCGCGCAGTTGCGTCTCGGTCAGGATCACGTCGTTGGGAACCGCCGCGCGGATGTTGTCGAGCAACGAGGCATCGCCTTGCAAGTTGTCGTGCTCCTGTGCGTAGTAGCCGACGTTGACGTTGTGCCCAAAGCTGAAGATGCCGTTGTTGGCAGTCGTCTCACCCGCCAGGATTCGCAGCAGGCTGGTCTTGCCGGCTCCGTTCAAGCCGAGCACCAACAACCGATCGCCTCGGCCCACATCGAACGAGACGTTCTCGAAGACCGGGGGCCCGCCATACGCCTTCGACAATCGGTGCGCGGTGATGACGGTGGTGCCGCTGGCGGGCGGGTCGGGGAACTTGACGCGCAGTGTGCGATCGCCCTTGGCGACGTGCACACGTTGCGACTCGAGCCGCACGATCTGCTTCTCCTTGCTGTGTGCCATCGCCGCCTTGGTCGCCTTCGCGCCGAAACGGTCGACAACAGTTTGCAGTCTGGCGATCTCCTTGGCCTGTAGCACGGCCCTCTTGGCCAAGCGCTCTTCGTCCCTTGCCCTGCTGGTCCGATATTGGCTATAGGTACCCTTGTACTCGACCAGTTCGCCGACGGCCTCTTCACCGGGTCGATCAAGATGGAGGACGCGGGTGATCGCCTCGTCGAGCAGTTCGATGTCGTGGCTGATCACCAGCAGCGCCCCGCGATATGCCCGCAAGAACTGCAGCAGCCACATCTTTGCGTCGATGTCGAGGTGGTTGGTGGGCTCGTCGAGCAACAGCACATCGGAGCCTGCGAACAATATGCGAGCCAGTTCGACGCGTCGCCGCTCACCACCGCTCAGCACCCCGATCGGCAGTTCCAGGCGGTCGCCCTGCAGACCGAGACCGGCCGCCATCGAACGAGCCTCGCTCTCCGCGCCGTAACCGCCGGACGTCGCGAACTCGTCCTGGGCATGGCTGTATCGGCTGACGTTCCGCTCGCTGGCGTCCTCCTCCATCGTGATGCGCAACTTCTCGAGGCGGATCAACTCCTCGTCGATGCCACGGCCGGAGAGCACATGAGTGATGGCCGTGCGACCATCGAGCACGCCCGCAATGCGCGGGTCTTGCGGCAGGTACCCGAACCCGCCCTTGCGCAGGATCTTGCCGCCGGTGTGCTCGAGTGCGCCGCCGAGCACTCGGAAAAGTGTCGTCTTGCCGGCGCCGTTGCGACCGACCAGGCCCACCTTGTCGCGCTGCATCACCGTGAACGAGGCGTTGTTGATGATCTGACGACCACCAATTTCCACCGAGAGCCCTTGGACCTGCAACATGGCCGTCCATCGTGGCGGACAAACAGCGAGTCCACAACGCCCGCAGTCGTACGATGGGCCGATGGAACTCGGCTTCGTGGCGTCAGCGCACAGTGGCGCCGCTCGTCGCGTTGCACCGATCGCGTGTGGCGCTGCGCTGGCCGGAGCCGCCGCCTTCATCGGCACGCATGATCCGGGCGCGGCGGGCTCCCGATATCCCGGCTGTGCGTTTCACCAGCTCACCGGGTTGTGGTGCCCCGGCTGCGGCCTGACGCGGGGTACCTATCAGCTGTTGCACGGGCACATCGGCGCGGCCGTGAGCTACAACGTGTTCACTCCCCTGGCGTTGGCTGCGATCGCTGTCGTGTGGGTGGGATGGCTGCGCGTGGCGTGGGGCGCCCAACCGATTCACGTGACGCAGCGGCTCGGCCGGCTACTTGCGGTGATCGCGCCGGTCCTTGTCGTCACGTACGGCGTGCTGCGCAACGTGCCCGTTGCCCCGCTGCGCGCGCTGGCCCCGTAGCCGGGCTGGCCTCTACCAGGCGTACGCCTCGGGAGCTGTTCCACCGGGGCCCGGGAAGATCGAATCAATGGTCGACAGCGTCGCCTCGTCGAGCGACAGTCCACCGCACGCGACGAAGCTCGACAGTGCGGACCAACAGGTTGTAGTGGCTCTGCTCGCTGACCAACCCGAACGAGCCGCGAGCCTTGGCCCGTTCGTTGGCCTGGGCGATGTGCCAGCCGGCGAAGTTGCTGCTGCCGACATAGATGATCTTGCCCTGATGCACCAGGGTGTCCATCGCCTGCCAGATCTCGTCCCAAGATGCGCTGCGGTCGACGTGGTGCATCTGATACAGGTCGATGTGATCTGTCTGCAGACGGCGAAGGCTCTCGTCACACGCGGCGCGGATGTGGCGAGCCGAGAGCCGCCCATCGTTCGGCCAATCCGACATCTGTCCGTAGAGCTTGGTGGCCAGCACGACCTTCTCGCGGCGACCGCCGCCCTGCGCGAACCAGCGGCCGATGATCTCTTCCGTAGAGCCTGCTCCCTTGCTGCCGCCGTACCGGTTGGCGGTGTCGAAGAAGTTGATGCCGAGCTCGAGCGCCTGGTTCATGATCGCGTGAGAATCGGTCTCCGAGGTCTCCGGCCCGAAGTTCATCGTGCCCAGACACAGCTCGCTGACCTGCAACGCGGCGCGACCCAGTGGTCTGTATTTCATGGCAGCCATCCTGGCACGCCGGCCGCCGGAGCGTTAGGGCGTCGGAGGCGGCACTGTTGGCGGCACTGTTGGCGGGATAGTCCGTCGAGGAAGAGTCTCTGCCGGTGCGGCCGTCGTTGGGGGTGGGGTAGGCGCCGGCGCGGGTGTCGGCGGGGGCTGGGTGGGCGGGACGGTGACAGGCGGCTTGGTCGTCCCGCCGGTGGCAACCGTGGTCGGGGCCTGCGGATTTGGTGTTGTCGTGGCCGGGGGGCGACCGACCGGACGCTTCGGTGGGGTGTCCGTGCCGTTGACGCTTCCGCCGGCGTCGTTGCTGAACGAGGTGCTGAGGCACTTACCGGGCTCCACCGGAGCGGGCCCCATCACGCCGGCGACGGTCGAGGCCAGCACCGCCCGACCCTCGTTGGTGAGATGCAGGCCATCGCCGCGCAGGATCTGGGGCGCATCGGCCGCAGCGATGGAACCCCAATCGAGCACGTGGACGTTGGGGAACTCGGCGCTGACCAAGGTGATGGCGTCGTTGACTTCCTGCCTGCTGTCCTCGAACAACGTCACCGTCAACAGCAGAACGGGCATGGGCGAGAGCCGTTGGACGATCTTCTCCAGTTGCTTGCGATACGCGAGTTGGTCTCCCAGGTAGTTGCTGCCCAGGAACACGTATGCGGCATCCCATTGGGCCGACAGGCGCTTGTCGAGCACGGAATTGCCGAAGTCGACGAACCTACTTGGCTCCGCATCGACCTCGACCTGCCAGCCGAGCGGCACCAGGGTGTTGCAGAACTCGCCGCCGTAGCGCTTCGCGGCCGACGCGGTGATCGAGTCGCCGATCATGATCAACCGGTTTCCGGTCACCAGCGTGCCGATCGCCGGCACCGGTGTCAGAGTGGTGGTCGGATCCGAAGGCGGGACCGTGTCGACTTCAGTGGCTACAGGCCCTTCATCGACGGGGTTGGAGATCGGCAAGATGCCGACCCCCTGCACCGTGGGATCGTGGGACTCGTTGGGCGCGGACGCCGCCGCGGAACACGCCACCAGGACGGCGCAGATCACAGTCAGGGTGATCTCGCGCCGAGCTCTCATCCCTCCATTGAAGGTAGCGGCGCCCGCTTTCGCAAGTCAGATCGCGTAAAACAGGCAAGACACTGGTGCAACACCGATCAGCGACGGGCGCGGAGCTCGTCGCGGATCTCGGTCAACAGATCGATCTCGTTCGGCCCCGGCGGGGCGACCTCGATCGGCCTGCGGAACCGGTTGTAGGCCTTCACGAACATGAACAGGACGAGACCGACGATGATCAGGGAGATGAGCTGGGTCAGCACCACGCCGAACGAGATGGTCGACTGGTTGGAGGTGCCCTTGCGCACCGTGAACGTCAAGAAGTTGTCGAGGTTGGGCTTGCCGACGATGGCACCGATCAATGGATTGACGATGCCCGCCATGAACGCATCGATCACTGCCTTCACCGCGAGGCCAAGGATGAACGCGACTGCCAGTTCGACCATGTTGCCTGTCGCAATGAAGTCCTTGAACTCCTTGAAAAAGTTCCTCATCGATGTTGCCTTCCTCGTAGATGCGGTCCGGTCGAGTTATTGAAGCACGTTCGTATGCGGGCACTACTCTGCCGCCGATGAGCGATGCGAAACCCGCTCCGGCCAACGACCCGAAGGCGGTTCAAGGGCTCCACCCGGACGAGCATCCCTTCGGAGACCTGTTGCTCGACCGGATCGACGCACTGCGGGTGCTGCGAGCCGAGTCGCCGGAGCAGCAGGGCGCCATCCTCGAGCAGATCGCCGTCAAGGGCAGGGCCGAGCAGGACATCGTCAAAGAGCTCAGCAAGGTCCGCCCGCTGTGGCGTCCCGACCGGTTCGAAGAGGCTCATCGGATGGCAATGCGCTCGTTAGAGGTGCTCGATCGAAATGGTGCGCGGCCACCGAAGATGCCGCGACTCGGGCCGCTGACACCCGTCGCTGGTTATGTCGTCCAACAGATGACCAGATGGATCGTGAAGGGATATCAGAACCGTCTCGTGACCCGGTTGCGCAAGCTCTATGAACGCCGCGAAGCGAACTCCGAATGGGGCAGCCGCGAACATGTCATTCTTCGACGGGCGCGGATCAATGCGGTTCAGGTCGAGCAGGGCTTCAAGGGGAATCAGCTGGGCCTGCCTACCTTCCTGCTGGGCGGGGCGATCCTGTCGACGGTGGTCTCGGGGCTGCGGGCGTTCTTCGGGTGGGCGATCAGCGGGATCGTCGGCATCCTCGTGTTCGCAGTCGTGCTCGCACTGGTTTTTGCCGGCCTCGCCTGGGCGGCGCTCTACGCGGCCGGTGTTGCCCGGCGTCGGATCCGGCTGTCGACCGACCAACCGATCAAGGCGCTGTTCGAGACCATCGGCGCCTGTGGCAATCCTCCGAAGGACGATTCGTACACCTTCGCCGTGTACGCCATCGTGTTGCTGGTGCTCGCGTGGGTCCTGATCCCCGCGGCCCTCTGGTTGCTGATCTCGAAGGCGTAGCGCCGCCTGGAGCTAGGCGTTGTCGGCGCTATGCGTTGTCGGCGCTCGGTGCCAGCATCGCCAGATTGCAGGCGTCAGGATTCGCTGCCTCTGCCTCGGCGACCTCAGCGACAGGCGACAATTGCTCGCCCTTCTTCCAGGCGTCCAGGTACTTCCATGGCCAGATCTCACCTCGGCGCACTGCCCACTCGCCGCCGGCACATGGCCACGAGATGCCGAAGTGAGTGTGGCATGCGGACTTTCGGGCGTTCCCGGTCTGGCCCATTATGCCCACCTGGTCGCCCGCCTCGACAGTGTCACCCGCCTGCACGGCGACCGAGTCGAGATGAGCAAAGTAGTAGCGCACGCCGTCGTCGCCCACCATCGACACGTATTTGCCGCCGCGGGTTGCCGGGTCGTCGACCTTCGGCACCCACGAATCGACGGCGCGCGTCTCTTCGATCTTGCCGCGGACCGGCGCCACGACGGTCGCACCGCAGCCGAAGACATCACTCGCCGGATAGTCATGATGACTGCGGGCGTAGCTGACTTTCTTGTCGGCGAACGGGAAAACGTAGATCAATGGTCGAGGGATCGTCGTCGAGGTCGTCGTGGACGTCGCGGCCTCTGTTGTCGACGGAGCTACGGCCTCGGTAGTGGTGGCCGCGGACGTCGCGGCAGGTTCGGTACCGGCGGATGTCGCTGCACTGGCCGAGCACCCACCCATCAACGCACAGGCGACGAGTGTGTTCCGCAACGCAGGCATTGTGCGCCAGCCTGTCACGGGCGATCTACCGTTGGGCGTCATGAAGCCCTTGGCGTGCGTCGCGGTCGGCCTGGCGGTGCTGGTTGCATCGTGCAGTGTCGACGAGGGTGTGACCAGCACGGAGACACTGCCGCCACTCGGCACACCGAGCAATACGGTCCCACCGACGACGTCGACCATCGTTGCCACGACCTCAGCCTCACCGGTGGCCATCGCCACCAGCACCATCCCGCTGCCCGCGGGAGCGTGCGTGTTCTCCCCACCGGGCGCGACCGCTGAGGTGACCTTCGAGATCGGTACCCGGCTCTACAGCATCAATCCGGGTAGCGGTACCAGCGGATGCCTCTCAGAGCTGACCTTCGACAACGTCGGGCCTCTGCAGTGGTCACCGGCGGGAGATCGTGTGCTGCTCAACTCCGTGACAGTGTTCGATGGCACTCAGGCTTTGCCCAGCGGCTATTTCGCCACCAATACAAGAGTGTCGTGGTCGTTCCCCTCGGGAAAGGCACTGATCGCGCCGGCAGTTGCCGACAACCACCTCTTGTGGCGCACGGCCGGCCAACCTGAGACCCGCACGGACATCAGCTTCCTCGAGCGAACCGATGTCGCCAGGTACCACCCTGCCGGCAGGAACATCTTCGCCGCGGGGCAGGCGGCCGACGGCACGGCAGGGTTGTACATCGCAAGCAATCGCGGTGAGAACCCGCGCCTGATTGCCCAACTCGACCAACCGACGACGACCATCACCGAGATCGCCGCCGATCCCTCCGGTTCACGCGTCTACTTCCTCCACGATCACGGCAACGGGACGTTCCACGTTCACTCTCTCGATCTCCCGGCTCTGACGTTGACCGACGTGACGCAGGTGACGGAACCCGTTGCCAAACTGACCGTCGGCGCGACCGCTGCGGCCCCGATCGGCTGGCGAGTGGGTGCCTGCAACGGGCTCACGCGAACGCAGATCTCCAGCGCGGTGGGAGTGGTAGACCAGCCGGCCGCGTTTGCAGCCCTGTCGACCGAACCAGTTGGCTGGCTGGATGGCCAGCAATTGGTGCTTTCGGTGCGCGCGACCGGCTGCACAGGGCCGAGCGATCTGTGGATCTGGAACATCTCCACATCGGCCGCCACACCTCTGATCACCGGCGTGGACAACGCCGCGGTTCGTTCCGTACTGACGTCCTTCGGCGAGTTGCCCAACGACATCAACAATGCAGCGCCTGGTTGATGACCTTCACCGTGACTCGGTCGAGTCACTCCGCTCCAGTTCCTCGAAGCGATCGATCGCGCGCAACGACGGAAACGCAAACCACCAGACGCCGACGACGGCAAGGGTGGCCACGCCCCCGCCGATGACCGTGGCCGACGTGCCGAACGCCTGCGCCACCATGCCACTCTCGAACGCGCCGAGTTCGTTGGACGCTCCGATGAACACGGACTCGACCGCCAGGACCCTGCCGCGCTTCTCGTCGGGAGTCACCAACGGCACCAGCGAACCACGGATGAACACACTGACCATGTCGGCGGCCGAGAGCACCACGAGGGCCAGGAAGGCGAGCAGATAGTTGCGCGTCACGCCGAGCACGACGGTGCCGAAACCGAACACGGCAACGACCACCAGCAACGTGTTGCCGACATGCCGCCGAATTGGCCGGGCGGCCAGGACGAGTGCCATCGCCGCGGCCCCGAAACCGGGCGCGGCACGCAGCCAGCCGTAGGCGACGTCACCAACCCCCAGCCGGTCCTTGGCGATCACCGGGATCAACGCGACCGCACCTCCGAAGAGGACCGCGAACAGATCGAGTGCGATGGCCGCCAGCAACACAGGCGTACGGCGTATGAACAGCAGACCTTCGACCGCCGTTCGAAGCGTCGGTCGGTTCTCGGGATCGGGCGGAAGCGGCTCACGCACGAACGTCTGGAACGACAGCACGATCGCGCTGATCAGGATCAACGCGGTCGAAACCAGGTACGCCACCCACGGGTCGATCGCGTACAGGAATCCGCCGATTGCCGGACCGACGATGATCGATCCGGTCCACACGGCGGAGTACAGCGCGATCACCTTCGGAAGTGCGCCCACCGGCGCGACCATCGGTGGCATCGAACGCGTCGCCGGTGCCTGAAATGCGCGGGCGATCCCGAACGCGAATGCGATCCCGAAGAGCGGGACGACCGAGGTGGGGTTGCTCAGCGCGTAGAACATCAGCGCGCCGGACGTGAAGACCTCGGCTCCGATCGTGACCAGCGCGATCGCCTTGCGGTTGAAGTGGTCGGCCAACGAACCGGTCACCAACACCAGCATCGCGATCGGCAGGAACTCGGCGAGCCCCATCCAGCCGAGATCGGACGTACGCCCGGTGATGTCGTACGCCTGCTTCAGCAGCGCGGTGGATTGCAGCGCGATGCCGCTGGTGAGGATGCCGTTGCTGATGAGCAACAGGCGAACGGGGCGCGACTGCCACACCTGCCGAGTGGTCATCGGGGGCATTCTTGGCGCGGGGGTTGGTGGCGAAGGGTTGGCTGGCGGGGTGGACACGACGAACCGCCACCCTAATTGCACGTGCTACACAGGTCCCCATGGGCACACTCGCAGCGGAAACGCGATGGATGGATGCGACCGATCAAGCAGATTTGGTTCGCAAAGGCGAGGTATCGGCGAGCGAACTGCTCGAGGCCGCGCTCGAACGGATCGAGGATCTCGATCCGTCATTGAACGCCGTGATCATTCGCTGGTTCGACGAGGCCCGCAGCGCGGCGGAGCACGTACCCGACGGGCCTTTCCGAGGAGTGCCGTTCCTGCTCAAAGACCTGTGGGCGCACTACGCCGGCCAACCGCTCACTAACGGGTGCCAGGCACTGAAGGACTCGCTTCCGGTCTCGCCGGCAGACACCACTCTCGTGAGCAGGTTCCGCCACGCGGGCCTCAACATCGCCGGCCGCACCAACAGTCCGGAGTTCGGAAGCCTCCCGACCACAGAGCCGACAGCTTGGGGTCCGACACGCAACCCGTGGAACCTCGATCATTCGCCCGGCGGGTCGAGCGGCGGATCGGCTGCTGCGGTCGCAGCAGGCATGGTGCCGTTCGCCCACGCCAGCGATGGTGGCGGGTCAATCCGCATTCCCGCGTCGTGCTGCGGGCTCGTCGGCCTCAAGCCGTCACAGGGACGGATCACACTCGGGCCGTTCCGAGACGAGAGCAACCTCGGGGTCGAGCTGTGTGTCAGCCGGACGGTTCGTGATACAGCGGCATTGCTCGATGCGGTGCACGGCCCTGGCGTCGGCGACACGGTGATCGCGCCACAACCGCAACGGCCATACGTCGATGAGCTCGGTGTGGACCCGGGACGTCTGCGGATCGGGCTCCTCGATGTCCACCCGTTGGGCGGAGCGTTGCACGACGAGTGCCGGCAGGCTGCTCGGTCTGCCGCGGCGCTGCTCGAATCGCTCGGTCATCATGTCGAGCGCGCGTTCCCCGCCGCACTCGCAAACCGCGACTTCGGTCGGCGCTTCTCTGCGCTGTGGAGCACCAACATGGGCGTGTCCGTATCGCGAATCGAGGCGCAACTCGGTCGGAGTCTCGTTCCAGGCGATCTCGAGCCCGTCAACGCGGCGCAGGTCGCGTTCGCCGAGAAGACCAGCGCGGTCGACTACGCCCTAGCACTGGCCTCGACGGTGGAGTTCCGCAGAGCCCTCCAGCAATGGTGGGCCGACGGCTGGGACCTGTTGCTCTCCCCCACCCTCGCAGAGCCGCCGGTGCCCGTTGGGACGTTCGCCAATGACCCGGCTGCGCCGATGGCGCCGATGGCAAGGGCGGCTGCCTACGTGCCGTTCACCCCCGCCTTCAACTCCAGCGGACAGCCAGCCATCAGCCTTCCGCTGCATTGGAGCGAAGCGGGTCTTCCGATCGGGGTTCAGCTGGTTTCCGCCTACGCGCGTGAGGATGTACTACTGAGAGTGGCCGCACAAGTGGAAGCCGCTTCTCCGTTGGCACACCGTCATCCCCCAATGTCGGGTTCGGCGATCTGAGCGTCGGCCG
>JANPGV010000103.1:0-51250 GCA_031424145.1 Ilumatobacteraceae bacterium | reverse complement strand
GGAAACGATCCGCGACTGAGCAGGCGTTCAATGCGTTGTCGAAGTGTCATGGTCGACCAACCTTTCCGGTGATGGAGGTCAACGCTACGGCAGATCTGAGTGACGCAGGTCGAGTCACATGCGGAGGTGCGACGCGCCATTGAGGTCGAGCACAGTGCCGGTCGCGATCTCGGCCAACGGACTGGCAAGGTATACGACCGCGGCTGCTATCTCGTCGACCCGTGCGATCCGACCGAGCGGGCTCTCTGCCGAACGACGCTCGGCTCCGTCACCCGCGAGCGCTTCGGCGGCCATGTCGGTGTCAGCGAACCCGGGTGCGACAGTTGTGACCGAGATGCCCCGTGGCCCGAGCGCACGAGCAAGCGATTGCCCGAGTGCCACCAGCCCGGCTTTGCTGGCTCCATACGCGGGTTGAGACGGCTCCCCCCGGAACGCTCCACGCGATGAGACGTTGACCACCCGGCCACCGGTAGCCATGTGGCGCACCGCGCACCAGGTCACGTTGGCCGCTCCAACAAGGTTGACGGCGAGGGTTTGCTCCCATGCTCGCTGCCACTCCTCGTAGCTCGTGTCGTCGATCGGATGCGGGATGAAGATGCCGGCGTTGTTGATGAGCACGTCCACGCTTCCGAGTTGTGCGGCGACCGCGTCCACCATTGTTCTCACGTCCTCGGCATCAGTCAGATCAGCGTGCACGACAATGTGCCCGGCGCCCGGCAGAGCCGCGTGAACCGCATCTGCGTCGGCAGAAGACGACGAGTAGTGAATGGCAACACGATCGCCGTTGGCTGCGAACGCGTGGGCGATGGCCGCACCAATCCCCCGCGATGATCCGGTCACCAGCACCGCTCGGCCGCGCTCACTCGTCACTGCCCCACACTAGAACTGCGGCCAGCGCGGCCGCACCTGCGTGCAACCGCAACACTCCCCCAGATCGGGAGCCGGCGCTGCAAGGCAATACTTCGACGTGGCCACGACGGGAGCCGCGATCGGTGAGGCGAGGCAGAACACAGAGGTTCTGCTGTTCGGACGACGCAGGTGGCAGAACGAACACGGTCGTTCTGCGAGCTGACGCTCAACCGTCCAGGTTCCGTCGCGGGATGACGACGACTGTTCCGTCCGCATGTTCGTGCACGGTGACCGACGCGCCATAGAACTCGCTGAGCGTCTCGGCACGCAACACATGAGCCGCGTCACCCATCGCCACGAGGTGGCCTTCGTGCAGCAGAGCCAGCCGGTCGGCGTACAGGCCGGCGAGGGTCAAGTCGTGCATCGCCGACACGACCGTGAGGCCGTTTTCACGACGTAGGCGATCGACCAACTCGAGAGCCTGCTGTTGGTGACCGATGTCGAGCGCGCTGGTGGGTTCGTCGAGTAACAGCACCGGGGCCTCTTGGGCCAGCGCACGGGCGATCACCAGTCGTTGGCGTTCGCCACCGCTCAGTGTTCCGAGCAGACGGCCTTCGAACGAGACCAGGTCGAGACGCTCGAGCACGTTGTGGACCATCGCCCGGTCGTGGCGCGACTCGTGACCGAAGTAGCTGACGTACGGGCTGCGGCCGAGCAAGACGTATTCGAACGCGGTCATGTCTTCGGGCATTACTGGCGATTGCGGTACGTAGGCGACCAGCGTGGCTCGGCGGCGCGCCGACCGGATCGATATCGGTGCGCCATCGATCGCGATGACCCCCTCGTGGTCGACCAGTCCGGCAATCGCCCGCAGGAGGCTCGACTTCCCTGCTCCGTTCGGCCCGATCAGGCACAGCCACTCACCCGAATGAATCGTGCAGGTGAATGGCACCAGCGCGACGCGCCGTTCGTAGGCGACCGACACAGCGTCGAGCTGCAGCGAGCTCATGCCGTCGTCCTACGACTGCGGAGCAGGAAGATGAAGAACGGAGCGCCGAAGAACGCAGTGACGACTCCGATCGGTGTCTCAGCCGGCTTCTGCAAGACACGCCCCGGTATGTCGACGAGGATGAGGAACGTCGCTCCGACGATGAGGCTGAGCGGTAGAACTCGGCGATAGGAGGCACCGACCAGGAGTCGCACCGCATGCGGAACGATCACGCCGACGAACCCGATGAGCCCGCTGACGCTGACGACCGCCGCTGTGCCAAGGGTTGCTGCGACCACGACGACGATCCGGACTTTGGCGACGTCGGAACCGAGTGAGGCTGCCTCGTCGTCGCCGACTCGGAAGAGGTCGAGGTGTCGTCTGTGGAGCAACAGGACAACCGAGCACACCACGACGTACGGCAGGACGAGGCGGACATCCCCCCAGGTCGCGTTGGAAACACGACCGAGTATCCATGAGTAGACCTCGCGAATCACCTCGTTGTTGCGTTGCAGCACGAAGGTCTGGATAGCCGTGAAGAGCGATACGACGGCGACGCCGGCGAGTACCAGAGTCACACCCGATCGCGACGCGCCGAAGGACGCGCCGACTAGGTAGGTGATCATCACTGCGACGAGGCCGCCTGCGAAGGACACCACCGGAAGCGGGTCGACCGGCCAGCCGCTGGTCGCTTCTCGACCGACGGCGAAGATGATCGTCGCGCCGAGCCCCGCGCCAGCAGCAACTCCGAGCAGATACGGATCCACGAGTGGATTGCGGAACACGCCCTGATAGCTGGCGCCTGCCAGCGACAGCATTGCGCCGACGATCCCTGCCAGTGCGACCCGCGGCATCCGTACGTTCCAGATGATGTACCAGTTCGCCGACGTAACACGCCCCGCCGGGCCGATCATCACGCCGAGGACGACAGCGACGATGAAGGCCGCGACCGCAGCGACCATCCACCACCGACGACTGTTCGACCCCGGCGTGCTCACCCGGCTGCCACGGCTTGGGTCACGACTGCGGAGATGTCTTTGATGTAGTCGACGATCCGTGGCCCCCATCGCGACGAGATGTCAGCATCGACGACAACGACATGGCCACCGGTAACCGCCTTCAGATTCGTCCAGCCCGGCCGGGCGGCCACCGTGTCAGGTGATTCGCCGAAGCCACCGTCGGCGAGAAAGATGAAATCGGGGTCCGCCTGGATGATCGACTCCGCGGACAGTTGCGGATAGTCGCTCGAGACGGCCTGCGAGTCGGCGATGCTCTGCAGGCCGAACAGCGCGTACACCTGGCCGATGAACGTGTTCTTCGTGACGCTGTAGTAGGTGTTGTCGAGCTCGTGGTAGTAGGTCGGCGGTTTCGTCGGCTTCGGCGCGGCCTTCACCGTGGTATCGATCTGTGCCTGCATCGTCGACACGAGCTCTGCCGCTTCGCCGATGTGCCCCGTGAGTGCACCGAGTTGTTCGATCTGGGTGTACACGTCGTCGAACGATGTGGCCGCGGGGCCGACCCACGTTGACAGGCCGAGTGCTCCGAGCTGCTTGCTCAGGCCGCTCGAGTCGTCGCCGATCACAACCAGGTCGGGCTTGAGCGCGGCGATGGCCTCGACGTTCGGCTGGAAACCGGACAGATCGTGGGGCTTGTCGAGCACCTGTGGGGGATAGTTGGACTGATCGTCGACCGCCAGAACCTGTCCGTCGGCTCCGATCGCGAACAACATCTCGGTCCCGGTAGGCGACAGGCTGACGATCCGGCTCAGCGCGGGCTCTGCGGAGGTCGACGCTTGCGGCGGCGACGACGCCTGCGTTGTGACGCCGGACGTTACCTGCGGCGTGGTGCTTGCGACTTGGGTGTCGTTGCCACACGCCTGCAGCAGCAGCAGCCCGCTCGCCGAAACGGCGATCACCGCAGTCGGAAACGAAATCCGTTTCATGAAAAATCCTCCATGGTTTGGAGGACAAAGTGGAAGGCGGTGGAGCGGTCCACCGCGAACCGCCCTTGCCTCGAGGGTCTAGGTTTCGCGAAGGGAACGAGGCGACCGGACTCGTCGTGTCGAACACGAACAACCGTTGCGGGACAGTGCCGGGATCTCACCGGGCTTCGCTGGATTCCCTTCATTCGGCACAGCCGAACGATCCGACGTTAGCACTGCCGTGCCTATGCTCCACACTTGTGACCGACACACGTTCGACGCGGGTCGGGTGCCGACATGGGTGACGTCACGTTGCTGATCGGTGGCGTCCGTAGCGGAAAGTCGGCGTTCGCTGTCGCGATCGGAAGGCGACACGCAGGCGATGTGGCGTTCATCGCCACTGCCGAGCCGTTCGACGACGAGATGCGTTCGCGAATCTCCCGGCATCGCGACGACCGTCCAGATTGGCCCACCATCGAGACGGTTGTCGACCTCGGTGCAGCCATCGCCACCGCGCCAGGCGATCCGTTGTTGATCATCGATTGTCTCACGGTGTGGGTCGGAAATGAGCTGCACCACGGCGGGTTTGTCGACGCAGACGCGGTGGCACGCGCCCTCACCTCGCGACACGGTCCCAGCGTCGTGGTCACCAACGAAGTCGGGCTCGGGCTGCATCCGGAGACGGAGCTCGGTCGCAGATACCGAGACGAGCTCGGACGGGTCAATCAAGTCATCGCGGCTGTCGCCAAGACAACGCTGCTGATGGCAGCCGGCAAGGCCCTGCGGCTGGGCGACCCATGGAAGGAGCTGTCATGACGTGGATTGCTGACGCGTTGACAGCGATGCCGCAAGGTGACCGCCAGGCAGCCCAGTCCGTGACCGCCCGTGCCGCCGACGTCTTGCGACCGGCGGGTGCGCTGGCGAGATTTGACGAAGTGGCGGCATGGGTCGCCGAGTGGCAGGGCACGGCGCTTCCCGCAATCCGCAAACCTGCGGCACTGATCTTCGCCGCTGATCACGGTGTTGCTGCTGCCGGGGTCAGCAAGTACCCGATCGATGTCACGGCGGCAATGCTCGCCGCGTACCGGGCAGGGAAGTCGACCATCAGCGCCTTCGCCGCCATCGCCGGCGCAACAGTGTCGGCTATCGATGTCGGCGTCGGCCGCCCCACTGGGGACATCCGCTTCGAGCCTGCGCTGTCCAGCGAGAGATTCGATGAGGCCAGTGCGGCTGGGCGAGAAGCGGTCGAAGCAGTCGATGCGGACCTTCTTGTCCTCGGCGAGATGGGCATCGGCAACACCACGGCAGCGGCGGCCGTTGTCGCTGCGCTCATCAGCGGCGACATCGCACCATGGGTGGGGCGTGGGACGGGTGTCGATCACGAAGGATTGACGCGCAAGCGCGACTCAGTGCGCAGCGCAGTCGCGCGCATCGACCCACAGGCCGATCCGTTGGAGATGCTGCGCCAAGTCGGCGGAGCCGAGCTCGTCGCCATCGCCGCAGCGATCGTCGCCGCCCGCCATCGTCGGATCCCGGTACTGCTCGACGGCTACGTGGTCACAGCGTCGGCGCTGCCACTGCACGCCATTGCACGGGGTGCCCTCGACCATTGCCAAGTCGGGCATTGCAGCGCCGAGCCCGGTCACCGCCTGCTGCTGCAGAAGCTCGGCAAGCGGCCACTCCTTGATCTGGAGATGCGCCTTGGCGAAGGGTCAGGGGCAATGGCCGCGGTGCCACTCGTAGCCATGGCGTGCGCAGGCATCACCGAAGTGCCGACGTTCGGGGAGTGGTTCGGCTGAGCCTGCTCGCCGCCATCCAGTTCCTCACACGCATTCCGATCCGGTTGAGACGCGAGCCCAACGTGGCGGCCAGCGTTGTCTGGTTCCCCGTCGTTGGGGCGTTGGTGGGCGCAGTGGTCGGCGGTGTTGCTGCCGGTTTGTGGTACTTGGTCCCACCGATCGTCGCCGCGGCCGTAGCTGTGGCGGTCGGCGTGTTGATCACCGGTGCATTCCACGAGGACGGTCTCGCCGACGTGGCCGACGCCTTCGCAGGGGGCACGACGATCGAACGCCGATTCGAGATCCTCAAGGATTCCCGCCACGGGAGCTACGGCGTTGCCGCGCTTTGCAGTTCGATCGTCATCCGTATCGTCTGCCTCGGATCGTTTCCCGGCCCACGGTCGATGGTCCTCTCGGCTGTGGCGGCGCACGCAGTTGCTCGGGGCGCCGCCGTCGGGCTGATGGGTCCGCTCCCCTGGCGACTCATCGCGGTCTCGGTGCCGACTACGGCCGGTCCACCACCGGCGGCAAGGCGATCGCCGGCGCGTTGCTCGGGCTCGTGCTTGCAGTCATTGTCGTTGGATGGTGGGCTGCACCCCTGGCGGCGGTTGTCATCGTCGCGATCGTCGCTGTCCGATGGCTCTCACTGCGCAAGATCGGTGGCATCAGTGGTGACGTGCTGGGCACCTGCGAACAGATCACCGAAATCCTCTGTCTCGTCGTGCTTGCGGGGCTCGCAGCTCACCACGCGATGCGGTGGCTGTGAGGAAGTAGCGGTCGGCAGCGTCGTCGAGTTGTGCGACAATTCGGCAACGTCGAAACGGACGACAAGGGGGCTTGGACATGAGTGCCGAAACGCAACTCACCGGCAGGAAAGATCCCGCACTTGTCTTTGCCGGCGCCGTGTTGGTAGGCGCAGTCGTCGCCGTCATCGTCGGTGTGTACGGACGGGTCCACGATCCGTCGAACACAAAGCTCAAGCTGTTCTTCTCCGACACCATCCATTTCAAGGCATGGGCAGCCACTCTCGTCGTGGCTCTGGCAATCGTCCAGCTGTTCGGCGGCCTGTGGATGTTCGGCAAGCTGCCCGGAGGGCAGGCCCCGAGTTGGGTCGGACCCGCCCATCGCCTGACCGGCACGCTCGCGCTCCTCGTGTCGCTGCCGGTGGCGTACCACTGCCTCTTCTCGCTCGGATTCAATCCCGGGCAGACCCATGGTCGGCAGTTCGTTCACTCGATACTCGGTTGCACCTTCTACGGAGCGTTCGTCACGAAAGTCCTCGTTGTTCGATCCCGTCGCATGCCGGCGTGGGCGATACCCGTGGTCGGAGGACTGTTGTTCACCACGCTGGTGCTGTTATGGCTGACGAGCTCCTTCTGGTTCTTCCGCAACGTCGGTGTCGGGAGGTAGTCCCGACACCTGAGGCGAGTCGGACGAAGCTGCCTCCATCTCGCGTACCACCTTCGCCATGAAGCGCAGTATCTCCACCAGTTCCCGTCGGTCAGCGTCGGTTGGTGGTCTCGTCGCCAGCGTTGCCGCCATCTGTTCGAGGTTCGCTGAAGTGATGTCGTCTTCACCACACTCGCCGGCCGAGATGACGGCGCCGGCCACGACCTTGCTCACGGGATCTTCCTTGTCGATTCCACCAAGATAGCCACACCGTGATTTGTACATGATCGAGCCAGGTCAGCCCGGGGCGATGGGAGCACGGGCGAGGAGCGAGCATCCGCCGGTGACGGGATCCGCGTCGTGAACGCCGTACATGCGCACCTCCAACGAATCCGTCGCGCTGCGTAGCACCAGCACGACGCCGCCCACGCCTTGGAAGAATGCGAGGCCCTGGAAGACCATAGTGCCGGCGGATGGTTCATTGTTCGTGACGAGGTCGGCGCAGATGGAACTGTGGGATCCGCGAGGCCTTCGATGATGACAAGCGTTCCGTGCTGATAGCCGACCTCGAGTGGAACCGGTCGGTCGATGACCAACGCGTACTGAAGTACGGGGTCACCATCGAGTGCAGAGATCCGGTAGAGGAAGTTGGTCGACGCGACCTGGCAACGCAGACCCGCACTACGGCCATACACGCCGGTGTTGAGGTGCTCGACCAGGAGTTGCGACGTCGCAGGGACACTCGGGCCCGGTGTGTTGTCGAATCCCGGGATCGCCGCAGTCGCGTCGCGGGCGGTCAGCGAGGAGATGATCGCGACGAGGCTGTCGCGATCGAGGCCACGAGAGCGAAGGTATCCCTGGCCGCCGTCGGGCTTGTGCTGTCGGAGACACAGGACACGAGCAGCGTCGCCGCAAACCCGACGCGTTGCCCGGTGTGTGCTCGTCTCACGAGAGCAGTTGCACTACGGAGCCAAAGCAACAACCTGTGAAAGCTCCCGCAGAGGCTCCCCCTCGTGCAAAAGATGACGGTCTGTGCGACCGATCCGCGGCCCGAGTCTGCAGCCGCCTCTAGGTACCGAACGTGGGCGCCTAGATGGTCCTGTGCGGACCGTTTCGCCGCCCGCGTCGACTGGCCGGCGCTCGGACACACGACGGCGTCCGGGAACCGCAATGGACGCCGCGACGTCAGAACATCGTGGGCGTTCCTCGGGTCCTGTGTGGCGTGGTCTTCGCCGATCGCCGCGACCGGACGGCAGATTGAATGACTGGGATACTGACCTCGGTGATCAGCCCACTTCTCGCCCATCCGCGTGCTGGCGTCAGCGGTTGTGATGACCGATTGTCATTGGCGCGACGAAGACGTCGATCGTTGCTTGCTTTTGCCGGCGTACTGACGTCAGTCTGCGTGGTCTCCGCTTGTCAGAGTGACGACGCGGTGTCGGCGCCGTCAACGCCCTCGACGCCAGCGGGGTCTGCTTCAAGGCCCCTGACCCCGGCCTTCGGCACGGTTGGAACTGAGCTCGGCGCCGCTTGCACGTACACCGACCCCGGGGCGACCCCCATTTCGGTCGGTCGGGCGTTGACATGCCCCGATGGCACGCGAGTTTGGGTAGATGGCGTGCTGATAATCGATGCCGACGGGACCCGCTTGATCTGTGGTGAGGAGGCCGCGACTTCGCCCGCGTCATGCGCCGACAATGGTCTGCGGATCATCGGCCCCGGTCCCGCCAGCCCTCCACTCATCGGGGTCAAATCGGGTTCTACTCTCAGTTTGCAACCTGAACCTTTCTCCGTGACGATCCCGGTCCCCACGGCTCCGCCCACCACTTGACGGTCCGTGGATCACGATCTCTAGCGAGAGCGACCGACGATGTTCGCGATCAGGCGACCGTCGATCGGATCGCTGGCGTACCGTTCAGAAGCGATGCGAGAAAGCTCTCCTAGAGGCGATCAGATTAGACCAGCGTGCACGCTGATTAACCGGCAATTAACTTGTGCAACCACCGTCGTTGGAGGACGATGGAACAGGTTTCAGAACGAAGCCCGCAACGTTGTGTCAGGGGTCTCCATGCACAGAAACGTTCTCCGGATCGACGTGTCCTACCTCGACGGAACTGTGGTCGTCACCGTTCACGGCGAGATCGACATGGAAACGGCAGCGACGCTCCGAGTAGCCCTCGACCAAATCGAGCCGCACCAACACGCCTACATCGACATGGCAAACGTTCGCTTCATCGATTCCAGTGGAATCAAGGTTCTCCTTGCTCAAACTCTTCGGATGCATCAAGCCAGGGGCGAGCTTCAGGTACAGAATCCCTCCCGAGTCGTCGTGCGCCGCATCGTCAACATCGCCGGGCTCAGCCAACACTTCTTCGAATCCGACTCGGCAAATCCGCCCCCAGCGATCGCGGTTTGATTGCATGTCGGAGGCGCATCGACTGTTGTTGACGTAGCCAACATCGAACGATTGGCAGGACACTTACCCGGCTAGCCGTTGGTGCCGGATATGTGGCCGGCGTCGGTGAGGTCGTAGCCGGTCAGCGCGGCGATTTGCCGCCGTGTGGATGAGTCCTCAAGTGCCTCGATGAGCGGCCTTGTCAGGCCAAGGCGGTCCCCGGGCACCACAAGCTCGTATGGCTCCCACATCACGTGCACGAACCCAAGGTGAAGCGCGGCGGCAGCTGATCGAGCTCCAAGCGCCGCGTCCGCGATGCCAGACGCTACGGCCAAGGCGAGCTCGAAATGGCTCTGTGCTTCAGGGCCGCGAATACCGTCGGGATCGCCACCGAGTTGACGGACGAGTCGATCGAGCAGGACGCGCGTACCGGCACCGAACTCTCGTTTGGCAATGCGAAGCGGTAGCGCGTCGCGAATGGATTGCAGACCGAGTGGGTTTCCGTTGGCGACGATGATGCCCTGCTCTCGGCGCCACAGATGGACAATTTTCGGGTCTCGGCCGGCCAGCAGGGCGGCGGCGAACGGTCGGTTGTACACGCCGCTCTCGTGCAGCAGATGAATGGCCGCGCCATCGGCCCGCCCCTGCCAGACAGCACGCAAGCCGCTGAAGCTCCCTCCTCGTTCGACCGACTCGATGCTGTCACCGCATCGTTCCAGCAGAATGTCGAGCGCCGGGTCGTCACTCCCTGCGAGTCGAAATGGGCGCTGGTCTGTGAGGAGCGCGAGGGCGTGACGGGTGCCGCTCTCCGAGATACGGGTTCTTCTCCGATCCCCCATCTGCACAATTTCTGCAGTGGCGAGCCGCTGATAGGCGCGGGCGATCGTGCTCGGCGTGACGCCTTCGGTGGCCGCGAACGCGCGGATACTTGGAAGCTCGCTCCCAGGAGCGAGATCCCCGCTGGCCACTCGGCGAGCGATCTGGTCGCTGATCTCGACGTAGCCGGCCATTCGGTGAACGTTACGACAGGGCACGAGATGAGCCATGATGTACCGAACTGGACTGTCTCAGAAAGGTACACATGGCACCCCGAATCTACGCTGGCTGTGCGGCCATTCTTGCTGCCGCGACGCTCGCGTCGTGCGGCTCTTCATCCAGCGAGTCCTCGGCAACCGGCTCCAGCGGTAGCAAGACGATCATTTTGGCGACCACCACCAGTGTCCAGGACAGTGGCCTGCTCGACCAGCTCGTGCCTGAGTTTCAGAGCCAGAGTGGCTACACGGTCAAGACCATTGCCGTCGGCAGCGGTCAGGCGCTCGCGATGGCTGATGGAGGCGAGGCGGATGTTGTCATTGCCCACGACCCGGAGACCGAGAAGCAACTGGTCAGCACGGGCAAGGCCACACAATCGGTCCTCATGCACAACGACTTCGTCGTGATCGGGCCGTCGTCCGACCCGGCCGGGATCAAGCAGGCAACCAGCGCGGCCGACGCGCTGAAGCGAATCGCTGAGCAGCAGGCAGCGTTCATCTCCCGCGGCGACAAGTCCGGCACCAACAACTTCGAACTCAAGCAATGGAAAGCAGCCGGTGTCACTCCGTCCGGATCGTGGTACCAGGAGAGTGGCCAGGGAATGGGCCAGACGATCACGATCGCGTCGCAGAAGCAGGCCTATACGATCGCCGACCGCGCCACCTACCTGGCGACGGAGGATGCCAGCGGACTGGCGATTCTCTACCAGGGCACTGCCGACATGCTGAACGTCTACGACGTGCTTCCGGTCACGGCGAAGGCCGGTTCCCGTGTCAACGTCAGCGGAGGCGATGCGTTTGCCAAGTTCATGCTCAGCCCTGCAGTGCAGAAGGAGATCGGCGAGTTCGGCAAGGAGAAGTACGGCATCGCCCTGTTCGACCCCGACGCCGGCCAGACGGCGCAGCAGATTGAGCAGGAACTGGCGAAGGCCGGGTAACCGATGGAATTGATCTGGGATGGGTTCACGTCGGCGCTGCGGCTGCTCTGGAATCGCGACCCGGAGACGATGGAGATATTGTGGCTGTCGCTTCGCGTGTCCCTCTCCGCGACTGTCATCGCACTGCTGATCGGTCTACCGGTAGGCATGCTGATCGCTGTGGGCCGGTTCCCGGGACGCAAGCTCCTGCTCGCCGTCGTGAACACTGGCATGGGGCTGCCGCCAGTCGTAGTAGGTCTCTACGTCACCCTGCTCCTGTGGCGGAGCGGCCCACTCGGCGCGGCAGCCTTGCTCTACACGCCGACCGCGATGATCATCGCTCAGGCGTTCATCGCCACGCCGCTCGTCGCTGGCATCTCGACAGCGGCGCTTCAGCAGGTGGATCCCGAGTTCCGCACACAGATGCTTGGCCTGGGGGCCGGGCGGCTGCGAAGCCTGTACGAGGTTGCCCGCGAAGCACGACTGCCGCTGCTCTCCGCCGTCATGGCCGGCTTCGGAGGCGCGATCAGTGAGGTCGGCGCAGCGACCATGGTCGGCGGCAACATCAAGGGACAGACCCGTGCCCTCACCACAGCGGCCGTCCAGCAAACCGCCATGGGGAACTTCGGAGCAGCGATCGCATACGGCATGATCCTGCTTGGCATCGCGTTCCTCGTGGTTCTCGCGCTGACGCTCGCCCAACAGCGCCAGAGCCTCTGGGCCCGGTGACCGCCCCGCTTATCGAGCTCCGCGACGTCGCCGTCGACCGTGGCGGGCGAACCATCCTTGACGTGCCTCGCTTGATGCTGGCGGACGGGACAGTGCTTGCCGCGCTCGGCCGAAATGGCGCAGGAAAGTCGACGTTGCTTCGGGTGGTCGGAGGGCTCGCCGAGCCGACTCGCGGAACGATCATGCTCAACGGCGGTCCTAGCACGGGAGGCGACCGTCGACTCTTGATCTCCGCGGTGCTCCAACGCCCACTGCCCCGCCGCGGCACGGTCTCTTCCAATGTCGAAGCCGGTATGCAGTTCCGCGGAGTCGACCGGCGCGAACGAACGGCACGAACCGAAACGTGGCTCAACAGACTCGACCTTTCCCACCTCGCCCATCAAGACGTCCATCGCCTCTCGGCAGGCGAAGCGCAACGCGTAAGCCTTGCTCGTGCGCTCGCGCTCCGCCCGCGGCTGCTTCTCCTCGACGAACCGTTCACCTCATTGGACACGCCAACAAAGGCCGAACTGCTGGGTGACCTTCGCGGGGTCATCGAGAACGAGAGATGTGCGGTCCTCTTCGTCACCCACGACCGTCACGAGGCGAGTCTCCTCGCCGATCGTGTCGCCATTCTCCACGAAGGCCGGATTCTGGAGGAGGGACCGATGGCCGACGTCTACGACCATCCCTCCGACACCACGAGCGCCGAACTTCTCGGCTATCGAAATCAGATCCCGGCCGATCAACTGCCACTCACCATTCCACGGAAGGGCTCGACACTTCTCATGCGAGCATCAGACCTAGCCGTTGGAAATGCACCGACGAATGCTTGGGAGCTCCCGGCTGTAGCGATGCGACCCACGATCGACGGCGATGCGCCGAGCATCGTGGCGACGGTGGGCACCATCCAGCTGACAGCGCGGCTGGTCGATGCCACCGCGCCCGCGCCAGGAGAACGCATCAACCTGTACGTGGACCCAACCCGCGTCCGCTGGTGCTGACTAGAGCACGAAGTGGTGCCCGTCGGGTTGCGCTACACAGTCAGCAGCTCGACGGCGCCTGCACCGGAGAGCATCTCCACGCCCACGTCAGTCATCGCGTAGGTGCCGCCGACGGGTTAACCCCTCCGGCGACGATCAAGCAATGCCAGGAGAGCCGCACGTGCGGGCAGAATGCCTTCGTCACTCGTTCAATTCTAAAGGAGGCCAAGATGGTCATCGTTGGAGGCACATTCGAAATGGACCCGAACGAACGGGAGCGATTCCTCTCCGGTCACCACCAGATGATGCGCGCCTCGAGGGCCGAGGCGGGCTGTCTCGAATACACCTTCTCCGCCGATCCGATCGATCCGGGTCGGGTCGTGCTGTTCGAGCGTTGGAACAGCCAAGAGGCTCTCGATGCTCACCTCTCAGCCCTGCGAGCCGGGCCACGCTCGCCCGATCGCGACGTGCCGACGATCGCGTCCTCGATTGTCATCTACGACGTCAGCGGAGAGCGGCCGCTCGGGGAGTGAGGTTCTCCAGCCACACCCGTGGGCCGCATCAATGAGTATCCACCAATTACGACTTGGCGTTTGTTACGGTCAATGTTCGTAGCCCCACGTGCCACCCGTCCCGGCACGTGGGGCTCTTTGCGTCTTAAGTGTCGGAACTCCGAGTCCTCGGAGCAGTGAGCCGCCCATGGCTGCAAAGGCGAAGTCCCTCACGCCTGCCGACAATGTACGCGTCGCGTCGGGAAGGCCGGTCGTGATGGTCATCAGCACCATGCCGATGACCAGAGTTGTGCCGGTCCAGCGCGGCAGCACCTTCGCCCGAGCGACTGCAACGCCGAGTGCTACTCCAGCGACGACCATCAGCACCGAGTGGATGGTCATCCACGCGCCCATGTCTTTCTGCAGCATCTTCCAGTCGCTGACCTTATTGAGGAGTGCGTAGAGCACGGTGCCGCTGAAGAAGACGAATGTGTAGGCGTACGTCACAGCGGCCGCGAACCCGAGCCGTCCGATCTGTGGGCGCTGCGCCGTATACAACCCGAGCATGAGGAACGGAATAGCTGCTTCTGCGACGTAGGTCAGCGCAAGTTGGAGCGTTGAGAAGCCTCCCTGGAAGAGCTCCATGACGTCGGTGATGAAGTACAGCAACGAGAACAAGATCGCGCCGATGCCGAGAAGTGCGGCCATTCCCCGATCCTCGGCTCGGTTGTCGTTCACGCCGACACCCAGAGCGGCGAGGTCAACAACACAGGCAGATCGAACAGAACGTCCCGAATCTGACCGACCAGCGCACGTCGGCGGTCTCTGGTCATACGTGCAATGTGTGCCCAAACGCCTAACCGCCGATAGAGCCGATTGTCCTCTTGTTCGTGGTCACGCGACCCGAGGATCTCTGGTCCATCACTTCGTAGGGTGAACCAGTGACCGCGACGGTGGAGCTCTTGTGGATTCCGCTAGGCGCTGGCCAACACGTCGTTCGACTGAGCGGCAGAGCGTTCGAGGTGATCTCGGCAGTTATACAACGTCGTCGCCCGTACGACCTGTACCACTCGGCGCTCGTGGTCACTGTTCCCGGTGCCAGCTATGTGATCGAGATGACACCGATCCCAGATCGGCACGGAGACCGACGAGGTGTAGTCGCAGAAGGCGCCGTCGGCTCGAGATGGCTGGGCAAGCTACGCCGGTTCCGGTACGAGATCCACCGATGGTCCGGCGGTGTCATCCCCGACGCCGATCACGCGGTTGCGACGATGACGTTGCATCTCGACCTCGCCGACGCGCAACGCCTCCTCGGCGTTGTGCCATACGTACCCACACCGGTGTGGGGCAGAGACGAGCTTGGCGCCGGCGAGATGTGGAACTCGAACTCGGTCACGTCATGGATCCTTCAACGCGCCGGCATCGACACCGCGCACATCGCACCGCCCGCCGGTGGCCGAGCACCTGGCTGGAACGCAGGGCTGGTCGTCGCAACCTCTCGGGCATCATGAGGATGCCGTGAACTACGACCGCGGATCTTGCGCGAGACTTGGCGGTGGAACCTCGAACAAGGAGGCGTGATGAGTGTTACGAAGATCATCGAGGTGGTCGGACGGTCAACCGTCAGTTCCGACGATGCCGTCAAGTCTGCGCTGGCAGAAGCGAGTCGCACCCTGCGCAGCGTCAAGGCGCTCGACGTAGTGTCGGTCGGGCTGCGCGGCGACAATCTCGACGAGTGGGGAGCGCTGGTGCGAATCTCATTCCTCGTGGAGAACGTCACCGACTGAGACAATCACGGCATGATCCGGCGACGCGTCATCGTCAGAGGCCGTGTCCAGGGCGTGTTCTTCCGGCAGGCCTGTCAACGAGAAGCCGTCGCCATGGGGGTCGCAGGGTGGATCCGCAACAACAACGACGGCACAGTCGAGGCCGAGTTGGAAGGTGATCCTGACGCGGTCGAACGAATCGTTTCGTGGATGCGGGTGGGTCCGTCAGGAGCAGTTGTGACCGGTGTCAAGATCATCGACGAAGCGCTGCTGGGTGAGGGCACCTTCAGGATTCGGTAAGCGGCCAGCGCGCGTCCGTTGCCCGCGCACGAAGCCATCTGCTCACCGCTGACCGACCAGAATGCGACGCATGGAAGACGGATTGCCGAGTCGCGCCCGAGTAGTGATCATCGGCGGAGGTGTTGTCGGTTGCAGCGTCGCGTATCACCTCGCCAGGCGAGGGTGGACCGATGTCGTCCTGGTCGAGCGCAACCAACTGACGTCGGGCACCACTTGGCACGCTGCCGGCCTCATCACGACGGCGCGTCCGACCTCGGGCATGCGTCAGGTCGTGAAGCGCAGCATCGAAGTCTTCAAGACGCTAGAGGCCGATACTGGGCTGTCGACCGGATGGGAGCCGACGGGGACTCTGCACCTGGCGACCAATCCGGACCGGTGGGAGGAGCTGCTGCGGCAAGCATCGGTGAGCAAGCACGATGAGATCGCCATCGAGATCCTCGATGTTGATTCCACGATCGACAAATATCCGTTGCTGAGTCGCGAAGGTCTTGTCGGATCGTTGTTCTATCCCGAGGATGGGCGTGGCAACGCGACCGACACAACGATGTCGTTGGCGCGCGGCGCGCGGCAGCGAGGTGTGCAGATCTTCGAGAACACACCAGTAGAAGGGATTCGGCACGACGGCCGGCGAGTCAGTGGTGTCGACACTGCGCGCGGATCGATCGAGGCGGAATACGTGATCAATTGCGGCGGGATGTGGGGCCGGCAGTTGGCTGCGCTGGCCGGCGTGAACGTGCCATTGCAGGCGTTGGCCCACTACTACGTCGTCACCGAAGGCATTCCGGGGCTTGCCCGAGGCTTGCCGACCATCAAGAGCTCTGACGACTGGATCTACGTGAAGAACGAGGGCGACGGCCTGATGGTCGGGTTCTTCGAGCCGGGCAGCTACCCGTGGCAATCCCGTGGGATCCCCGACGGTCCGGCATTCGTGCAGCTCCCGGATGACTGGGAGCACCTCGGGCCGTTCTACGAGATTGCGATGAAGCGCATTCCCGCGCTGACGACTGCCGGCATCCGGTTGTTCTTCGGCGGCCCGGAGAGCTTCACGCCGGACGGGGTGTACCACTTCGGTGAGGCTCCCAACTTGCAGAACTTCTTCATCGCCGCCGGGTTCAACTCGACAGGCTTCCTCACCGGACCGGGCATTGGCTCCGTGCTGGCTGACTGGCTCGTCGACGGTCGCCCGTCGATCGATCTGCCGGAGGCGGATCCGGCGCGGGTCATGCCGCACGAGACGAATCGGCGTTTCCTCGAGCAGCGCGTGAAAGAGACCCTCGATGTCGCCTACGACATGCATTGGCCGTACTTCCAGCGGCAGAGCGCGCGGCCCTTGCGTCGCAGCCCGCTGCACGATCGCACAGCGGCAAACGGCGCTGTATTCGGCGAGTTGCTGGGCTGGGAACGCCCCAATTGGTTCGCGCCCGCGGGTGTCGATCGCGAGTACGCGTGCTCCTACGGTCGCCAGAACTGGTTCGAGCACGCCGCTGCCGAGCATCGAGCTGTCCGCGACGCGGTCGGTGTCTTCGACATATCGACGTACGGGAAGTTCTCGGTGCAGGGCCGTGATGCAGTCACCGTGATGCAGCGGATCTGCGCAGCCGACGTCGACGTGGAGCCCGGCCGAATCGTCTACACCCAGTGGCTCAATCGCTTCGGCGGGATCGAAGCCGACGTCACAGTCACTCGCCTGCGTGACGACGAGTTCTTGGTGCTCTCGGCCCCGGCCACCTCGCCTCGTGACCTCGCTTGGATCCGCCGACACATCGCTGACGACGAGTTCGCCACTGTCACCGATGTCTCGGGGACTATGGCGATGATCGCGGTGATGGGCCCCGAGTCGCGCCAGCTGTTGCAGCCGTTGACCGACTGTGATCTGTCGAACGAGACGTTCGCCTTCGGCAGCTCGCGAGTGATCGATTTGGGCCTCGGGTTCGTCCGCGCCACGCGCATCACCTATGTGGGCGAGCTCGGGTGGGAGCTCTTGGTTCCGTACGACATCGCTGCCCATATCTACGACACGATCATCGCCGCTGGAGGACGCCCCGCCGGCTACCACGCGCTCAACTCGCTCCGCTTGGAGAAGGGCTATCGCAGCTGGGGACACGACATCTCCGCCGGCGACTCACCGCTGGAGGCCGGCCTGGCCTTCACCATCGCCTGGGACAAGCCGGGGGGGTTCATCGGCACAGATGCTGTGCTCGCCCAGCGCGAACGGGGTGTGCAGCGACGCTTGGTGCAGTTCGCCCTCGATGATCCGGCGCCATTGCTGCTGCACGGTGAGCCGATCTTCCGCGACGGCCAGTGTGTAGGTCATCTGACGTCGGCGATGTATGGGCACACGATCGGCTCGTCGATCGGGATGGGGTACGTCAACGCCCCGTCACTCGACGTGCCGCGTCGCTGGTTCGAGGAAGGCAGCTACTCGATCGAAGTCGCCGGCGCAGCCGTCCCGGCGCGCCCGTCCCTTCGACCGCTGTATGACCCGGGCTCGGAACGCATCCACGCATAGAGCGTCTAATGCTGGGCGATCCAGCAGAACGGGTCGCCGGGGATAACCTTTTACAGCGATCGAACGCCTCGGGCCTGGTCAGTCACAATCACTCGTACCTGCCAACCTCGCTTCGCTCACGCCAGTAGCCAACGACGCCCTCTGAGATGCAATCTCTCTCGAGAACGGACGCTGACAACGCAGGCCGCACTCATTGGTACTCAACACCGTTGCAACGTCGCGGTCACAGGTCCGCCACGTGAGCCCGAGATCGCCTACTTGGTCGGGCGCAGCAAGGTGTTGGCGACGCGGATGTCGGCTATCATCGACAGCTCCATCCCCCACCCGACGGCGGCCCCGTTGACCGCGGCGACCACAGGCACGTTGCTGTGCAGCAACGCGTCCGCGGCCGGCGTCAACCGCGGCTTGACCACGACCGGCCTCTTCGACGTGTCACCGCCGCCTATCACGGCGCGCACGTCGTCACCCGAGCAGAACGCCGGATCGTCGCCGGTGATCACCAGGCATCGTGCCGAGGTGTTGCGCACCGCGGCCTCGAGCATGTCGTAGGTCTCGACCCGCAGCGCGTTGCGCATCTCCGGACGGTTGATCGTGATCAGGTCCACGTCGCCGATCCGCTCGACGATGATCTCTGGTTCGGTGTTGGTGTCCATCTTGTTCCTGCTCGAACCTGCGCGAGCCCGGTTCGGCTCCGCGTGCACCTTACGAACCCGTCGCCGGCGAACTCCATGTCGGCGGCGACCCGGCGTGGCTGAAACCGATGCAGCGGTGGCAGCTCCGCGTGGGTAAACAATGAGTCGTCGCAAGATTTTGGATTTCTTCCGTTCACGGTTGCGAACGTACATTCGTGGCGATAGCTGAGAACTTATGGCTAGCGAACTCGTCACCGCTCTCGCGCAAGCGCTGTCGGACTGTGCCGCGGCCAATCTGACCGAGTTGGCGGCAGATGATGTTGCCTCGATGGTCCTCGATCTGCGGCGGGTGGCGGTCCGTTTGGAGGCCGAGATCGCGCGGGTCGTGCACGCGGTCTCGGTGGTGGAGGCGTGGCGGTCTGCGGGGGCGACGTCGATGGAAGCATGGTTGGCAGGCGAGACGCAGGTGTCGATTCGTTCGGCTCGCGATCAGGTCCGCCTCGCCGACACCCTGGCCGCTGCCCCGATCGTCGCCGAGAAGATGGCCCAGGGTGAACTCTCTGTCGACAACGCCCGCCTGTTGGGCGCGGTGGTCGGCCAACAGGGTTTCTCCGATGACGCTGATCTGCTGTTGGAGATCGCCTCAGGGTCACCGCGCGACACCCGCCGCGGGTTGGAGCAGTGGCTGGCAATGTCGGATCCCGCCAGTGAGGCCGAACGTGAGGAACGACTGTGGTTGAAACGCCACCTCACGCTGACCCCGAACAGCGACGGGATGTACGACGTCAAGGGACTGTTGATGCCTGTCGATGTCGCCCATGTCCGCGCCGCACTGGAGCACATCACTGGTGCCGCGTATGCCGACGAGACCGGCCGGCCGCATCACACCCGGATCGCAGACGCGTTCGTCGAGCTGTGTCAGGCCTACAACACCGGCACTGTCACCGGCGGACGTGAACGTCCCAAGGTGATGATCACGGTGCCGTTCGAGACCGTCGTCGAGCGCGGCGCGGCACGTGGGGTGATCATCGGCGTCGACGCGACGATCTCGGGTGAGACGGTCAGGCAGTTGTGTTGTGATGCAGAGTTGAACCGGGTCGTCACCCGCGGCAGATCAGCGATCCTCGACTATGGCACCACCACCCGGCTCGCGTCCGATTCGCAATACTACGCGCTGGTGGCTCGCGACGGCGGATGCCGATGGCCAGGATGTGATCGACCGCCCGGATGGTGCCAGGTCCATCACATTGACGAAGTCTTCCTCGAAGACGGACCGACCGATCTCAACAAGATGTGCTTGGGCTGTTCGACACATCACGACCATGTGCACCACAAGGGCTGGAAGTACATCGGCGACGCCGACGACTTATGGCTTCGAAAACCCGACGGAACACTCATCCCCGCACCACCACGCGGGCCCGCATTCACCCACCCACAACAACTCCAACTCGTCACCACATGACCGCCACCGCGCCACGAGTACAGCGCGCCGTTCAATGTGAGGGCGCGAATCCCATCGTCACCATTTGGGGTAGCCATGACCTGAAAACCGTTACGGCGCAAGAGTTTGCGGTGGGCGTGACGGGGCTCGAACCCGGGACCTCTACCGTGTCATGGGGCACCAGCACTCCGACGAAATGTAGTTACACCCTCGATCGCGATCGCGGATGGTGGCAGAAATCGGCTCAGCTCTCAGGGCTGTCTCACCTGTGGGCGATGATCTCCTCACAAAATCCACAAGGGTTACCAACCGACTGCTGGAGGCCGGGCGTGCACGGGCACTCGGCTGTTGCAATCGGATGAGCGGTTGTCCCCTCAGAGTGTCGCTTGTTCTCTGGCAGCCAGGTGTCGAACTCGCCCGCTCGATAAGGCTCGGCGCCGGGCACCTCGCACGAGTGATGCACGAACCCGAAGGCGACATACGCTGTTGAGCCGTCGGCGAACTTTACATGAATCCGGCCGGCGCCGCCAACGTGTTGGCGTCGCGTCACCGAGACGACTTCCGTTTGCCGGTGCCGTGCATGACGCTCGATCGCCTCCTTCGCGGACACACGGTTCGCCGGTAAACCAGCATGGTCTCGGAAGAGGTTCAACGCTGCGTTGTAGTCGGTGCCATGATCAGTCCACGATGGGTTGCTCTTCTCCATCACGTCGTGCTCCTGGCGAGTCCGCCGTGTATCAACTCGCGGATGATCTCGGCACGGGAGACGCTTCGGAGCCTTGCCATTGCGTCGAGGCGGTTGAGCGCATCATCGGGCAATCGAACCTCGATTTTTGTGCCGACCACGGGGCGGGCTGGCAGTGCGGCTCCGGCCAGCATCCGTTCGCACCGTTGGCAGCGGCTGGCGCCGAGCAAGTCGTTCGGCAATGCCTCACGGAGGCGATTGCGCCCGTTGTTGACCTGGCAGCCGTTGATGTGATGGACGACTCCGGTGGTTCGGAGGTGATGTCCCTTTGCGTCGCTGACAAGTGACCAGCCATTAGTGAGTGTTTGTTTCATGCCTTCCCAGGCTACAGTAACGCATGCCCTAGTGGCAACCTCCACACACGCATGCGCTACTATACTCTGCGAACGAACGCTCGTGCGCCCTATCCCCACAATGACACCCGTCAATAGTCGACACGACACGAGCACTGGGTAGGCGTCCGCAGGAACTCAACACCCGCTTTGCGTTCGAGCCACAATACCCACTCTGACCAGGCACTTCGGTGGGCGTGACGGGGCTCGAACCCGGGACCTGTACCGTGTCATGCACCCCTTTTGTGATACCCCGATTTACCGGCGTCTGGAACGCAGTGCCACAGAATCCGGATTTGGGCGACAGGAAGTCGGAATGCGCCGGCGCCCCCTTCTTTGCCCTGACGGCACGGTGGTGTCCTTCGACGAATCGATCGAGTCCGGCAAGCCGCCCCGTTCGGCAGCGGTCGGCGCAGTGGGGATGATGAGACTACGCTCAAGGGAGACGGACGGAGGCAGGGGATGGCCGCGAAAAAGATTGAACCGATCGACAACGTCGATGAGCACAACGAGTTCTGGGATCGTTGGAACGAGCCCGACGCCAGAGAGCCGAAGCTGGCCCATTTCAGGCGCACACGGGCACGACTGAAGGCCGTTCACCCGATCACCGCGATGTCGATCTGTGCGGCGGTGGCGGTCGCCGCGATCGTCAGTGTCAGCGTCATCCCGTCGTCGTCGAGCAATACGTTGTCGCCGGAAGTCACCTCGTCGACGACGGTGACCACGTTCGTGCCGTTGCGGGCAGGCGAGATGGGGCCGGAGGGCTTGCCCGGCCAGATCGGTCCTGAGGGTCGTCCAGGCCCGGCTGGTCCGATGGGACCGAGTCAGATTGGTGTGCCAGGCATCACCGGGGCACCAGGGTCGAACGGGGCAGCAGGCATCCGTGGGACGTCGGGAGCATCTGGTGCCAACGGTGCCTACGGTGCGAACGGTCAAGACGGCGCGAGTGGTGCCAACGGTGCGACCGGTCACGACGGTGCCTATGGCGTCAACGGTGCCAACGGTTCCAAGGGCGAAGTCGGCGAGAGTGGCGCGACCGGCAATACTGGGGCGCCGGGGATTACGGGAGCGCCGGGTATCACTGGTGCGTTGGGTGCATCTGGAGCGAACGGTGCCAACGGGGCAGCAGGTGCCAACGGGGGCAACGGAAGCAACGGAGCGAACGGTGTTGACGGTCAAGCTGGCGCGCTCGGTGCAGCGGGAGCCAACGGCGCGACCGGGACAGCAGGCGCCACAGGTCCGCAAGGTCCGCAAGGCGACACGGGGGCACCCGGAGCGCAGGGGCCGCAAGGTGACCCAGGCCCGCCCGGAGCTCAAGGTGACCCAGGTCCGACATGCCCGCCTGGGTTCCACGGGGCGACGCTGACGGTGCTGACCGACCTCGTTGGCGGCACCGCAACGATCTTCGCTTGCCTGCCGTGATCTAACGCCCGGGGCAACATCGGCGTCTCGGCACCATTCCACGAAGTCGTCACCGAACGCATCATGCACATCTCTGAAGCCGAGATGTCAGCCTTAGACCGTGGCGTCAGGCAGGTCTCAAGCGTACCTCGGCTCGGCGACTGACCACGAGCGGACGCACTGCAGACAGTGCTGTCGCTGTCCCCGGTCAGCGAAGTGTCGGAGGCACTGACATTCTGGATTTTGACGCGTTCGCGCGCTCATTCTGAGTTCTTGTCGCCGGGACGGTGGCCCGTTCCGGGTTCGTGGCGTCGCCCGTCCGAAAGTCACTCGGACGAGGCAGAGAACTTCCTCTTTTCTCTGAACGCTCAAGCGTTCCAGGGCGGCATTGAGCTTAACGACATCGTGATCGGAGTGGATGGCATCGACTCGTCGCTGACGATGGCTGACATCCAGCCGGGCGTCACGGTGACGATCCAGCGGCCCTTCCTTCTCCGCGACGACTCCACCGTGAAGGTCGAGGTGCGAGAGCAATTCAGTTTCACGGATGACATCCTCGCCTCGCAGGAGTTCTCGGTCAGCCCGTGGCCAGCCCAAACGCGCGGTGCACCGGGCGGGCGAAACGCGCCTGCCGCAGCCGCTCACGCCGTCCGGCACTCTCTCATCGTAGTTGTCCCCGAGTTCTCCGGGGTGTGTGTTGGAGCTTGAAAACAAGCTTTGAGCTGGCACTTCGGTGGGCGTGACGGGGCTCGAACCCGGGACCTCTACCGTGTCATGGTAGCACTCTAACCAACTGAGCTACACGCCCGTGTAGGAGCGCCAGACTATCAGTCAGCGCAACCGCAGTGACACTTCATTGGCCAGCAGACGACCAGTTCTGGTCAGTCGAACGCGTTGTCCGTCGCTGACGACCAGCCCCTCGAGGCCATCGACATCGAGGGCCGAAGAGGGCACGCCGTCGCTCATCCTCAGCGCCAATTGAAGACCTTCGATGCGACGGGTTTCATCGTCGAGGTCCTCCCCTGCGGCCTCGGTCGACTCGTCGGCTTGCACCGCGGCGACATACCGCTCGGGCGTGCGCACGTTCCACCAACGGTGACCATCGTCATGCGAGTGGGCAGCCGAACCGAAACCGCGATAGTTGCCCTGCTGCCAATAGAGGATGTTGTGACGGCACTCGTGTCCGGGCGTTGCCCAGTTGCTGACTTCGTAGTTCGAAAGCCCGGCAGCGCTCAGCAGATCGTCGGCCAACTCGTACTTGTCCGCGAGATCGTCGTCGTCGGGATGACGCATTGGGTCCTCGGCCAGTGGCGTACCGGCCTCGACCGTCAGGGCGTAGGCCGACACATGCGGCGGTTCCAACACGAGCACGCCCGCGAGCGTCGCTCCCCAATCGGCGAGGCTCTCCCCCGCACCGCCGTAGATGATGTCGAGATTGAAGTTGTTGATGCCCGCCGCGTTGACCGCCTCGACCGCGCGCTCGACGTTGGCCGGCACATGCGTCCGGCCAAGCGAAGCCAACACAGATTGCACCATCGACTGCACTCCGATGCTGACCCGGTTGACACCGGCCGCCGCATACGTCTGCATCATCTCGCCGGTCACGTCGTCGGGGTTGCACTCGATCGTCACCTCCGCGCCGTCGACTACAGGGATGGCGCCGAGCACGGATGCCAAGTCGGCGGCCGGCACCCGCGTCGGTGTACCACCGCCGACGAACACACTTGTCACCGGTGCAAGGTCGGCCCGCTCGATGTCGCGCCGCAACGCCGCGAGATAGTCATCGATCACGTGGTCGCGATCCGTCCAGGTCGCGAACGCGCAGTAGTCGCAGCGATGCCTGCAAAAGGGTATGTGTAAGTAGACGCCGAAAGGGTCAGTCACTACATCGGACGGTACAGCAGGTCGAGCGCATCGAGACGCTGACCAACTTGGTCGACCGGCACAACGAGCATCGCCGAAATGGCTCGCGTGTCGACGCCCCGCACCGTGATGACCTTGCCGTTGAAGTCCTGGCGCTGAACCTGGATCATCTTCAAGAAGCGAACAAGCATCTCGAAAGGCTGTCCACGCAACTGGCTGAGCTTCAGCAGATCGACCGCCAGCTTCTTCCCGGCGGTGTCGCCTTCGACCGGGGCCGTGATGTCTTCGCGAGGCAGCAACTGATCCACCGGCACGTTGTAGAACTTGGCCAACCGCTCGAGCCGGGGCACCGAGATGGCCCGCTCACCACGTTCGTAAGCGCCCAGAACGGACGCCTTGAACTCTTCACTGGAGGTCGCCTCGACCTCTTGCAGGGACAGGCGCTTCTGCCGGCGGATGACCCGCAGACGCTCGCCAACCTTCCTGCTGTATGGAGATGCCGAAACATCATCTTCATCGAACTCGCGCATTGGCCCCGCTCTCCTCCGCTAATTTCCCGCCTCGCCTCAATTGCATCGGCAACTGTCGCAGATATGTTGAGGAATTACAACGCTCCGTGGCAAATTAGGTCTATTGGGCACGCTGAGTCAGCAAGATAGCCGCAGCGAGTGCCGCCGTTTCCACTCGGAGCACATTCGGCGAAAGCGTCACTCGACGGGTGACGGATTCGAGTTCACCGTCCGTGAACCCGCCCTCCGGCCCGACCATGATGGTGTCGATGACGGCGGTCAGTTCGCCGCCCTCGGGATCGGCGAGCGCACACGTTGCTGACGCTGCAGCTTCATCAAATCGGACAACGTCGAACAGTTCCGGGAGCCACAATCGCCGCGACTGCATCGCCGACTCGCGAGCGATGCGGCGGAGTCGTTGCATCTGCCGATCGGCCCGATCCTTGTCCCAACGCACCACACTGCGCGCGCAGTCGATGAAACCGATCGCGGTTGCTCCCAGTTCCGTGAGCTTCTGGACCATCCAGTCCGGCCGGTCCCCCTTGGAAATCGCACTGAGAATGACCGACCGCTGCGGTTCGCGGTCGGAGACAGGAGCCGACGTGACTGCCAGTACATCCGCCACCAACCTCGCAGTCACCCAACTGCCGACGCCGTCGCTCAGCGTCACGATGTCACTGTCGCGTATCCGCAGAACCCGACGCAGGTGGTGCTCGTCCTCGTCAGTCAGATGAGGCGATTCGAGCGACTCCACGAAAACGTGCGCGGCCGACCCCCGCAGCACCGGGTTCACGAGAATGCGGATTTGATGCGAGAAAACAACCGGTGTTCACCGGTGCCCACGGTCTCGCCGCGCGACTCGGCGTACTTCGTCAACAACTCGGTCTCGAACTCGTTGAGCTTGGTCGGGACCTGCACGTTGACGCGCACACGAAGGTCGCCGCGCCCGCGACCGTGCAGGCGATGCACGCCTCGCTGACGGAACACGAACTCCTTGCCGGGTTGCGTACCGACTGGCACCGCGATCTCTTCTTCGCCGTCGAGCGTCGGCAGCATGATCTTGGTTCCAAGCGCCGCCTGGGCGATGGAGATCGGCAGTACGGCGACGAGATCGTCTCCCTCCCGGGTGAACGTCTCGTGCTCGCCGACGCGAATGTGGACGTACAGATCCCCCGCCCCTCCACCGCGCGGCCCGACCGCCCCGCGACCTGTGAGCCGCAACGTGGATCCGGTGTCTACCCCCGCCGGCACGTCGACTTGGTAGGTCTTCTCGGCGATGACGCGACCTTCGCCGTTACACGCGGGGCATGGTGTGACGATGACCTGGCCCAAGCCGCCGCATCTCGGGCACGCGCTGGCGGTGACCATCTGGCCGAGCATGCTCTGGCGAACACGCTGGACCTGGCCGCGACCGTTGCATTCCGAGCAGGTGACGGGTTGAGTGCCAGCGCCGGCACCGGAGCCGTCACACTCCTCGCAACGCAAGGCAGTGCGAACGTCGACCGCTACGGTCGCGCCGAACACCGCCTGAGCGAACTCGATGTCGGCGACGACCTCGAGGTCCTGACCGCGCGGTGGGCCCGCCGGGCCGCCTCGTCCCCCGCCGCCGAACGGGTTGCCGCCCGCGCCGCCGAAGAACGCGTCGAACAGATCGCCGAACCCGCCTCCCGAGAACATGTCACCGAGATTCGGACCGGATGCGGATCCCACGCCGGCCTCACCGAAGCGGTCGTATCGCGCCCGGCTGTCGCTGTCGCTGAGCACCTCGTAGGCCTGGGCAACCTGTTTGAAGCGCTCCTCCATGACGGGATCGCCCGGATTCGTGTCGGGGTGCAGCTCGCGAGCCTTGCGCCGATACGCCTTCTTGATCTCGTCGGCAGTAGCTGAGCGGGAGACGCCCAGCAACTCGTAGTAGTCCGCCACTATGTCGCACCTTCTCCAAGTCGCTTCGCCAGTCGGTCGCTGACAACTTCGACGGTGGCCAACGCCTGCGGATAGTCCATTCGTGTCGGACCGAGTATGCCGATGGTGCCGACCTGGTCGCCATCGACCATCACTGGAGCGACCACCACGGAGCACACAGCAAGTGGCTCGACACCGTGCTCAGCACCGATCGCAACAGTGAGCCCCCGATCGAGGATGTCGCGCACCAAGGAGACCACAACGTACTGCTGCTCCAACGTGCGCAAGACATTGCGAACCGTGTCGACTGCGTCGAATGCCCGAGCCATGGACGACGCACCCCCCACGAAGACGGACTCGTCGGTGGCGGCCTGTCGCAGGGCCGTCAGCGCGGCCGCGCACAGCACGTCGACCGCTGGCTCGCCGGACGACCGATGGAGGTCGGCTTTGTCGATCGAGTGGCCGACCATCGCAGCTTGCAGATGTGCCTGGGCGGCAGAGATGCGGACATCAGAGGTGTCGGCATCGAGCTCGATGGTCTGGCTGTCGATCGTGCCATTGCTGAAGACGGCGACAACGAGCGCGTGCCGAGCGGACAGGCCGACGATCTGAACCGAGCGGACCGTCGCCAACTCGGATCGCGGTCCGACGACGACGGCTGCGTGCTGGGTGACTTGGGCGAGCAGGTTGGTCGTCTGGTGGAGAAGCTCTTCGAGCCGGCCATGAGCGGTGTCGAAGAACGTGCCGACCCGTTGCGTGGCCGCAGAATCGAGTCGCCCGGGCGTGGTGATGTGGTCGACGAAGAACCTGTATCCCTTGTCGGTGGGAACCCGGCCCGCAGACGTGTGCGGCTGCGCCAGGTATCCCTCCTGCTCCAGCACCGCCATCTCGTTGCGCACCGTGGCGGAGCTGACCCGAACGCTGGGCAGATCGGCAATGTGGGTCGACCCCACCGGCTGCGCCGTGGTGATGTACTCCTGCACGACGGCTCGGAGGATGGAGGTCTTACGTTCGTCGAGCATCTAGCAATCAAGGTTAGCGAGTGCTAGCCGCGACGAGTCGTCTCGCCTACGGTGTGACGTCGTGTCTGATCGTGCCGCCGCCGGTCCCTCCTTGATCCTGCTCGTACGGCATGGTGCAACGGAGTGGTCGGAGAACGGGCGCCACACAGGCCGCACCGATCTGCCCTTGATCGTGAAGGGTCGGCACCAGGCCGACCGGCTTCCACCACTGCTGGCAACGCTGTCGGAAGGTGGGATGCCAGTCGTCTTCACCAGCCCGTTGCAACGCGCGAGGGAGACGGCGCAACGAGCTGTGCCCGGAGTGGACGCACTCGTCGTCGACGCCCTGGCCGAGTGGGACTACGGCGAGTACGAAGGTCTTATCGCCGCTGAGATCGATCGATTACATCCGGGGTGGGACCTCTTCAAGGACGGCTGCCCCGGGGGTGAGAGCCTTCATCAGGTCATCGCCCGCTGCGACGGGTTCGTCGCCAAGCTCGAACGCACCGCGGCGGGCCGTGTGGCCATCGTGTTCACGCACGGCCACCTCAGCCGCGTCCTGATCACTCGCCTAGTCGGCCTGAATCCCGAGGCCGGTACCGTCCTGCAGAACGATGCCGCCTCCGTAGGGATCATCGCCGACAAGCGCGGGCGCAATGTGATCACCGGGTGGAACATTCAACCCCATTGAACGTCGACGCGCTGCCGCACCGATGACAACGCACACGAGCGCGATCATGCTTCCGTAGGCCAAGCTCCACTCCGCCCCCACGTGGTCGGCGATCCAACCGGTGATGGGAGCTCCGATCGGCGTGGTGCCGAGAAAGGCAACTGCTCCGAGGGCGAGCAACCTGCCGCGCATGTCGGGTGGGCTCTCCTGCTGCGAGATCGCGTTGAGTGCCGCGATGAACGCCGCGCCACCGGCGCCGAGCGGAAGGCTGAGCGCGTAGGCAACCCAGATCGACGGTGCCCAGGCCACACCGAACCCGCTGACACCCAGCAGCACAGCGGCGCCGAAGAACCACGCCGAGCCGATTCGCGGACGCGCTGCTGTCATCAACGAACCGACAAGGCTGCCCACACTGGTCACCGCCAGCAGCCAGCCGAACAGATCCTTGTCGCCGAACCGCAGGTCGGCGAGCTTCAAAAGCGACACGCCGTAGTTGAAGGCGAACGTGCCGATCACGGTGAACACCAGGAACAGGATCAACAACCGCCGGTTATGAAGGACGAATCGCAATGCCTCGCGCACCGGTTGGCCGCCGCGCGACGCAGGTATCGATGGATAGAGCTGAGTCGTGTCGATCCGCCAGATCGGCCACAGGATTGCCGCGAACGAGGCTCCGTTGATGATGAACAGCCACCCCGGATCCACCCATCGCAACAGCAGCGCTGCCAACGCCGGACCAAAGATACGTGAACCGGTCATGACCGCCGTGTTGAGCGACACGACATTGGAGATGTGGCGGGGTTCGACGAGCTCGATCACGAACCCGCGGCGCGCCGGGTTGTCGATCGCCTGAACGACGCCGTTGGCAAGTGATACGAGGTAGATGACCGGCAGGCTGGCGAGCCCGGAGAGTGCGAAGACCCCGAGCAAGATCGCCAGAGCAGCTTGCCCGCTCTGGGTCATCATGGTCATCTTGCGTTTGTCGACCCGATCGGCGATGGCGCCCGCCCACACCCCGAGCACCAACATCGGAAGGAACTGGCAGAACAGTGTGACGCCAACATCGGTGGCCTTGCCGGTCTGTCGATAGACCAGCAACGAGACCGCCGTCATCTGGATCCACGATCCGATGTTGCTGAAGCTGAGACCGAGGAAGAACAGTCGTGCGTTGCGATGTTCGAGCGAGCGGAACATCTGCGACCGAGCCATCACTCCTAGTTCTACCGGGATCGGCCGCGGGCCGAACAGTCGGCCAGGACCAACGGAGGTCGGGTGGTACCGTGCGGAAGTGGTCGTTGCCGCACGCGCCAGGGGGGTCCTCGTTGCCGCGTTCCTTTCCGTCACGGCCGCTTGCTCGTCGCCCTCGCCCGAAAATCCTCAGGTGCGCGCCGGTGCTGTGTACGACACGGTCGTTCGCTGGTTCGCTGCCCAGTCGGCGGCCGACCCCGACCCGCTGCCGGTGTTCATCGAGCCGCGCGGTGAAGGCGCTTCGATCGAGCTCGACGTTCAGGCCGAACTGGTCAAGTCGACAAAGGATGTAGCCACGGTGCGGTTCATCGACGCGCGCCAAGAGGCGCTGATCACCAAGGACGATGGAACGGTCGTGGTTGCCGACGATGGTGTGTTGATTCGCCTCGCGCCCGTGGTGGAAGAAGGCAAGAAGGTGCGGCTCGATGTCGACGTGCACGACCACGACGAACAGTTCAAGACGTTGCAGTTCAGCCTCGACCTGGTCAATGACCAGTGGGTGATCAAGGATCAACCGGTCGACGTTCCGGCGGGCTAGCGGGTCTAACCGGGCGCGATGTCGACCGACCCGTCACCATGGGCTCGGGCACGTTCTGCGATCACGGCCGCGGCCGCTTCGATCACTGCCCGCGATGTCTCGTACGTGGGTTCCAGCGTTCCCGCAACGACCGCAGCGACGTCTGGCGCCAGCGCCTCCCACGCGCCTTGCGTCGACCACTCCGATGAGGCAGGGCTGCGCGCGTCGACCACTCGCACAGCACTCTCGGCGACGATGACCGCGACGTAGTGGTCGCCCTGCTCGGCGAACCGCAACGCCTCGGCCAACAAGGCCAACGGCAGGCCTTCGGTCGCTAGGAGTGGCCGGCGCCCGAGCAGCCAGCGGCCGGCCTCGTGCCGCAGTGAGAGGCGCAGCTCCGAGGCATACGTCACACCACCGAGGATCAGCACGGCGGCCACAGCGGCGAACCCGACGCGTGGGCCGGGATACACCAGCACCGCGAGGGCCGCGCCCGTGACGTTGGCCAGCTGAAACACGAGCTCGTTGCGGGCGATGACCCGCCCGCGCATGAGATGCGGCACGCTTCCGTACAGGGCATCCATCGCCCGTGCCGCGACGCTGCCGCCGAGACCGATCGCGAGGGCGATCGCGACGATGCTGATGCTGCCGATCGTAAGAACTCCGAACGCAGACATCGCCCCGGGTACGAGCAACGTCAGCACGAGGATCCCGTCGGACGAGAAGGCCCGATGCAACCGGGGCGACACCATCGTGCCGAGGAAGGTCCCGATGCCTGCGGCGACCAGCGCGGCAACGAAGATCCACTCGTCACCCCCGCCACGCTTGATCGAAAGGGCCAGGAGGAAGGTCAAGGCACCCTCGGCTGCCCGAATGGTCGCCACGGCGGGCGCCGCGCGCCGAACATCGACCGGCGTCTCGACGCGGATCACCACGCTCTCGACGCGCGGCTCGACGGCAGTCGAAGGAATACGTCGAGTCAGGAGCGCCGCGCAGACGAACACCACCGCAGCTGCGACCGGAAGCCATTTGACCCCGACGGCCGCGATCATCGCCCCGCCCACCGCCGTGCCGACGCCGCCGGCAATCGTTCCGGTGCGCGCCAGGTGCCCGCTGGCAGCGACCAGGTCGTTGCGGTCTGGTGCCAGTTGGGCGACCATCGCCGTCTTGGCCAAGGCGTAGGCCTTGCGCGAGAGCAGGATGCCGAACACCAACGGGTAGAACGCGAGGGACAGCAGCGAGCTGGCGAGCAGCAGCGCGAACACAGCGCGGGCCAGATGGGAGGCGATGACCACGAGGCGCGAGCCCGCCCTGATGCGATCGAGCGCTGGTCCAACGACCTGGGCAACGACTGCAAGTGGAGCCGCGGTCAGCAACAGGTACAGCAAGATGCGGCTGCGGGAGGCCTCGAGGGAGACGCTGAAGAACAGTGAGCCGATCAGCGACAGCGTGATCAGCGAGTCGCCAAAGTCATCGACTGCGTGGGCGAGCGTTAGCCGCCGGATTGCCGGCGGACCCGCCATCGCCGCCGTCAGACGCGACAGCAGCGACGGACTCGCCGTGCGCCCGTCAGCCGATGCTCGTGCCACCGCAACGAGTATCGCAGAGTCGGGTCAGTCGTCGAGCTTGAGAGCCGAGATGAAGACGTCGCCGGGCACCTCAACACGCCCGATCGACTTCATCTTCTTCTTGCCTTCCTTCTGCTTCTCCAGAAGCTTCCGCTTGCGGGTGATGTCGCCGCCATAGCACTTGGCCAAGACGTCTTTGCGCTTGGCCTTCACCGTTTCACGGGCGATGACCTTGCCGCCGATGGCCGCCTGGATCGGTACGTCGAACATCTGCCGGGGGATCAGCTCCTTCAACTTCTCGCACATCCGATTGCCGTAGGCGAACGCCTTGTCGCGATGCACGATCGTCGAGAACGCATCGGCCGGCACCCCGTTCAGCAAGAGATCGACACGCACCAGCTGGCTGCGCTGGTACCCACTCAACTCGTAGTCGAGGCTGGCGTAACCCTGAGTGCGGCTCTTCATCTGATCGAAGAAGTCGACGACGACTTCAGCGAGTGGGATCTGATAGTGCAGCTCGACGCGCTCCGGCGACAAGTACTCGAGCTTGGAGAGCTCGCCCCGACGCGACTGGCACAGCTCCATCAGCGTGCCGGTGTAGTCCTTCGGCGTGATGATGCTTACCCGGAAGAACGGCTCCTCGATGTAATCGATGTTCTGCGTCGGCGGCAGGTCGGCGGGGTTGTCGATCAGCTCGACCTCGCCGTTGGTCTTGCGCACCCGATACTCGACGCTGGGTGCCGTGGCGATGAGGGCAAGGTTGAACTCGCGCTCCAACCGCTCTTTGACGATCTCCATGTGCAGCAGACCGAGGAAGCCACAACGAAACCCGAATCCGAGAGCACCGGACGACTCGGGTGTGTAGCTGATGGAGGCATCGTTGAGCTTCAACTTCTCGAGGCTCTCGCGCAGGGTCTCGAAGTCGTCGCCGTCGATCGGGAACAGGCCGCAGAACACCATTGGCTTGGGATCGTGGTAACCGTCGAGCGCCTCGGTTGCACCGTGCGCGAACGTCGTGACGGTCTCGCCACTTCGCGCCTGCGCAACGGTCTTGATGCCGGCGATGAGGTAGCCGACCTCGCCGGGGCCAAGCTCGGGAACCGGAGTCGGAACGGGGCGGCGAACACCAATCTCGATCGCCTCTTGCGGCGTGCCGGCCTGCATGAACATCAGCTTCGAGCCATCGGTCAGACGGCCATTCATCACGCGGACCGAACTGACCACACCGCGGTACTGGTCGTACTGACTGTCGAAAATAAGTGCCTGCAACGGCGCGTTGGGATCGCCGACGGGCGCTGGGATCCGCTCGCAGACAGCGTCGAGCAACTTGTCGATCCCCTCGCCCGTCTTTGCCGAGATTCGCAGGATGTCCTCCGCCGGGATTCCCAGAACCGTCTCGATCTCCATCGCATATCGATCGGGGTCGGCCGCTGGGAGGTCGATCTTGTTGAGCGCCGCGACGATCTCGAGATCGTGCTCCATCGCCAGGTAGCAGTTGGCCAGCGTCTGGGCCTCGATCCCCTGCGCGGCGTCGACCACCAGCACCACACCCTCGCAAGCGGCAAGGCTGCGGCTGACCTCGTAACCGAAGTCGACGTGCCCAGGGGTGTCGATGAGGTGCAGTGTGTAGCCCTTCCAATCGACCCGCACGTTCTGGGCCTTGATGGTGATCCCCCGCTCGCGCTCGAGGTCCATCGTGTCGAGGTACTGCGAGCGCATGTCGCGGGCATCCACGGCGTTGGTGATCTCCAGAATGCGGTCGCTGAGGGTGCTCTTGCCGTGGTCGATGTGGGCAATGATGGAGAAGTTGCGAATGCGAGAGAGGTCCATGGGCCGGTCGCTAGATGCTACCGGCCACTCTCATCACGTGGTTGGAGCGCCAGGGCGGCGCTGTTAGCCTTGCCGGGCTTATCCAACCTGCGAGCCGAGTATCCAAGAGAGTCTGCAACGTGGCAAACATCAAGAGTCAGAAGAAGCGAATCCTCACCAATGCCAAGGCTGCCGAGCGCAACAAGGCCGTCAAGAGCGAGCTGAAGACGCGCAGCAAGAACGCCGTCAACGCCATTGGTAGTGAGACTGGCGAAGAGTCACTGCGGCTCGCCGTCAAGCGCCTCGACATGGCTGCCGCAAAAGGTGTGATCCACAAGAACCAGGCCGCACGCCGCAAGAGCCGCCTGATGAAGAAGATCAACAACGGCGTGTGAGCGTGAGCCAGCACGCGTGAGCCAGCACGCCTTCGGCGTGCCGTCTCACCCCAGCGGCAAGACCGCGTGACCGTTCACCTTCGCGTCGTCGCGCCCAGCCGGCTGAGTCGGGCCACTAGCACTTCCATCACGAGCTCGTCGGGCCACTCCTTGGCGCCACGCAGGTCGAGATCGGCCTGGGCCAGCAGCCCGATTGCCCGCACGACTCCTGCGTTGCCGAGTTTGCGGTACTGGTCCAACGCCTTCTTGGCCGGGTAGCCCGGCTTGATCCCAAGGACGGCTGCAACCGACGATTCGTCGTTGGCTTCGGCTCCGTCGAGCGTGAGCAACTTGGTGTACTGGTTGTGCAGGATGGCCATCACCTGCAAGGGGTGACGCTCGCCGGCACGCATCATGCGGTGGAGCAGCAACAGCGACTTGGTCGTATCGCCGCGGTCGATGGCATCGGTGAGGTCCCAAGGCGGCACTCCCCCGGCCTCGCCCAGGAACGGCTCGACATCGACGACCTTCAGGGTTCGCGAGTCGCCGTACGCAGAGGCGAGCGTTTCGAGGATCCCCTGCACCCGGCCGGCGTCCTCGCCCAGCCATGACGCAAGGAGGGCAAGCGCCTGGGAGTCGAGACGCAGGCCGGCCGCGATGACCTGGTCCTCGAACCAGCCGCTGCGCTCGCGGGCACGCATCGGCGGCACGGTGTCGATGACGTTGACCCCAGCTTTCTTGACGGCATCGCTCAGCGCCTTGGGCAGTCGTCCACCCCCGGCGACCAGCACCAGTTCGGTGGTGGGCAAGGGATCGGAGAGGTAGGCGACCAGCGGACCGACGTCGTCGGCCGAGAACCGACCGACGCCGCGGGCAATCACGACGCGCGACTCGGTGAGGAACGGCGGGGTTTGGGCCGCATCGACGACCGAGCGCACCTCGTACTCCTCATCGTCGAACTCGTCGACCATCAGGGATCGATCGGCATCGCCGATGAGGCGACGCACGAGGTCGGACACTGCGGAGAGCAGCAGCGACTCGTCGTCGCCGTTGATGAGGTGGACGGCCATGTCAGATCAGATTGGCACAATGTCGAGCGCCCGCCGCCAGCGATGCCGGACGAGAAGCGCCACGACGATGGCAACCACGAACAACCATCCGCCTGTCGACCAACGCTCCGATGGCTCCGCGGCAGCGCCCAGGTACGCCACCGTGGCGACCCATCTGGTCCCCATAGCGCACGGCGCCATCAGCGCGGGTGCCAAGGGCGGTACCAGTGCCGACAGCAAGCCGGCGGGTATCCCGAAGAGCATCACGAAGCCGGCGACCGGAACCGCCAGAAGATTGGCCGGCAACGACATCAACGGCAATCGATGGAAGACCAGCCAACTCGGTAACGCCACACCCGCCTGCGCGCCGAGGGTGACGGACATGGGAACGCGCAACCACTGCGGACCCGGCAACCACTCCGCCAAGCGAGGGGCGACGACGCAGACCCCTGCGGTCGCGCCGGTCGACAACCAGAACCCGACCGACCAGACCAACATCGGATCGACCAGCACCAGGATCGCGACGGTGCACGCCAGCAAGCGAACGACGGACTGCTGGCGGCCGAGCACGAACGCCGAACTGCCCAGCATGGCCATCACCCCAGCACGCAGGACCGACGGCTCGAATCGGGTGAGCATCATGAACCAGCCGATCAGCCCGACCGTTGCCGCCCATCGCCACCACGGTCTCAGACGACGCAACAATGGTGATGCGGCAGCGAGGACGAAAGCGACGTTCTCGCCGGACACCGCCGTGAGGTGCGAGAGCCCGGATGCTCGAAAGGCGTCGACCATGCCAACGGGTTCTCTGGCGTCGTCGCCGATCACCAGTCCGGTGAAGAGGGCCGCGTCGTCGCCGCCGATGGTCGATTCTGCGACGCGTCGCAACTTGGTGCGCACACGCGACGACGTTCGGTACAGCGGTGAGCCGTCGAACCAATCACCGACGACTGACACGTCGAGGTTTCCGACCACATGTCGGATCTGGGCGCGTCGCGCATTCGACGTGATCAAGCGCCGGTGGCCCTGCACGAACACCAACTCGCCGGCCTGGCGGTCGACGAGCCTGCGGCGAGGCGAACCGTAGGTCCACGCATCGAACCGCTGTCCGTCGACCTCGAGCGTGACGCGCAAGCCCCTTCCGAACGGGGCCGGGTCGCCGACGACCGTGGCCCAACCCGTGTACTGACCGAGGTTGCGCGGCAACGCATGAGCCCATTCGACCTGTGAACGCCATCCGCCGGTCACCCCCACGATCAGGCAGGCCACAAGCACGGCCGACCGCCGGGCAAGCAGCGAGGAAAGCATGGCCAGCGCACCGATCCAGAGCGCCGACTGCGTCCAAACCGCGACGACAGCTGCCACCGTGAGCAGGACGATCTCCCCGTCGCTGAACGGATGCCGCCGCCCGCGACGCCGCGCCTCGTACGCTCGGCTCATCGAAGCCATGCCGATGACCCACGAACCGGTGCCACTGGGCCCGCGCGCGTATCGCTCGAAACTGCGCGGCTCCGGTCCCTTCGTCGCCCTGGTACCCCCGGGTGTGCTCGGAGCCATTTCATTGCTGCTGCTGCGCGGCCACACATCGCTGATCCGAGGCATCGCCGGGTTCCTGACCGCGGTGCTGGCCGCACCCGGCCTGCTGGTCGCCGGTGCACCTCTGCGATCGGGACAGAAGGTGTACCTGGGTGCGGTCGCGGGCAGCGCCGTGATGTGGATGATCGTCGGTGCGATCTCGGCGAGACGGGCGACGCGCCTGCCTGCGGCGTCGTGGCGTGACTACTGGCATGAATACCTATGGCTGGCGGCCGGCGTGTGGCTTGGCGTCGTCGTTGCCCTGGGCGCGGTGAACCTGATTTTCGGTCGAGCGCTGTTCTGATCACACGGTCACCAGGCCACGTAACGCGTCGAGCTTCGCCGGACCGATCCCGCGCACGTCGCCGAGTTGTTCGACGGACTGAAACGGACCGTGCTGCTCGCGGTGGGCGATGATCGCGGCCGCTGTTGTCGGTCCGACACCGGGGAGCACGTCGAGTTGGTCGGCCGTTGCCGAGTTGACGTTGACGGGTCCCGCCGGGACGGTGCTACCAGTGCTTGGTTCGCCAGCGGCGACTGCCGGAATCACCTCGCCGACCTTCGGTACGTAGACCCGTTCGCCGTCGTGCAGCGCCGCGGCGAGGTTGACCACGTTCAAGTCGGCTTGCGCGCCAGCTCCACCAGCGGCTGCCACCGCGTCGGTCACCCTTGCCGGCAAGGCGAGTGTGTACACGCCGGGCACCGTCACGGCTCCGGTGACGTACACGACGACGGCCGAGGCAGTCGTCGTCGTTGGAAAGATGGCGACCGACGAGGCCGTGGTCGAGGCGGAGTGGGTGGCGAAGGGCAGCTGATCCTCAGCCCGACCCGGTGAGCCCTTCAGCAACCACATGCCGCCCGCGACGACGGCGAGAACGGCGAGAGCAGTGGCGACCAACCGGCCGGGACCGAACCAGATGATCCACTCGCGGAACCGGTCGAGCGGGGACCGCCGCGGCGCAGGACGAGGCAGACTCGCATCCATGACGATCCTCCACATCCTGGGCACATGCGCGCCACCGGGCTACTGGGGGAAGTCAGGGCCGGACACTATCGACGGCCCTCGAAATTCGCTACGAGGCGATGCGCTCCGGTAGTTCGTCGCGCACGGCGGTGGTCAGCGAGCGGCGGGCGACCCAATCCGCCTCGATCTCGAGGGGGATGCGCAGGTAGGCACTGCGATGGTCCTTGCGGCGAAGGCGCCACATCGCGTATGGCCCCAGGTAGCGGGCGGCGAATCCGAGCACACCGAAGCGCTTCCACTGCCTCACGTGCACCAGTTCATGGCGCAGCAGGTATGGAGAAGCCTTGCCACGCCGCACGATCACGAGCGACCCGAGGGTGATTCCGTCGGAACCCTGTGGCACCGGGCCACCCTCCCAGAGGCGGTAGCCCTCGCGACGTTCGATCGGCACATTCAAACTGTAGCCCTATTCGTCAGTAGAGACGGGCTGTCAGTTGCTTGCGATACGGGGCAGTGCGCGGATCGTCGGGGCCCATGAGCTCCAACAGGTCGACGTACTGCTGGCGGGCATCGTCGTCATCTTTGACCTTGTCGAGCAGGTCGTTCAACCGAGAGTCGTAGTCGTCAGTGACCAATGTCGGCTGCGTGCTGACCCGTGCTGCCGCGGCGACGCGTCGAGTGCGATCGGTTTCAGGGATGCGAGCCAGGAACGTGAGCGCCTGTTCGCCCTCACCACGGGCAACGAGTTGCTCGGCAAGACTGACGATCGCGTCCTCGTTGGCGGGCTCCAGTTCCAACACGGCTCGGTACGCGCCTTCAGTACCTTCCGCCATGAGCGACGCGACCGTGCGTTCGGCTTCGGACGGAAGGAGGTTCGCGACGAACTCCTCGATGACGTGCTCGGGATGGGCACCGACGAAGCCGTCGACGACTTCGCCGTTCTTCAGCGCATACACCGCGGGAATCGACTGCACTTGGAAGGCCTGGGAGACCCCGGGGTTCTCATCGACGTTGACCTTGACGAGCACCACTTCGCCATTGGTCGCATCGGTGACCTTCTCGAGGATGGGACCGATCGTGCGACACGGGCCGCACCATGGTGCCCAGAGATCGACGACCACGGGTGAGGTCTTGGAGCGGTCAACAACCTCGGTCTGGAATGTTGCGTCGGTGACATCGATGGCCATCTCCGCACGATACCGGGATACCGTACGAGCAGCATGAACGACGTGCCAGGCATCGACGCTGCACCGGTCACCGAGTGGCTGGAGGCCAATGTGGCCGGGGCTCGCGGGCCCTTCACGTTCGAGGTCATCGCCGGTGGCCATTCGAATCTGACGTATCGCGTCGTCGGTGCAAACGGCGCCGCATACGTGCTGCGTCGACCGCCGCTCGGGCACCGGTTGGCCAGCGCTCATGACATGACCCGTGAGCATCGCATCATCGCCGGATTGCAGGGTTCGGCGGTTCCGGTCGCGCCGGCGCTCGGACTGTGCACCGACGAGAGAGTCAACGACTCCCCGTTCTACGTGATGGGTTTCGTCGAAGGTCACGTCGTCAGAGATCGGGACGGAGCCGAGGCCGCGTTGGCACCATCGGCGCGTCGCCACGCCGGCGAGTCCCTCGTCGACACGATGGCCGCGATCCATTCCGTCGACCTCGACGCCACGGGATTGACGGATCTCGGCAGGCACGAGGGCTACATCGCCCGTCAACTGAAACGTTGGTACGGGCAGTGGAACGAGCAGAAGACGCGCGACATCCCCGCGATCGACGATGCCCACGACGCCCTGGTGCAACGGATACCGGAGCAAGGCCCGGCGACGCTGGTGCACGGCGACTACCGACTCGACAACTGCATCGTCGGTGACGATGGCAGCATCCTCGCGGTGCTCGACTGGGAGATCTGCACGCTGGGTGACCCGCTCGCCGACGTCGGTCTGCTGCAGGTCTACTGGACCGGACCGAGCGATGATCTCTCGGCGTGGGGCGGCTCCACGACCACCGCAGACGGCTTCCTCGATCGTTCAGACCTCACAGCGCGATACGCACAGGTCAGCGGGCGCGACTTGTCCCACTTGCCGTTCTACGTCTCGTTCGCATACTGGAAGTTGGCGTGCATCCTGCAGGGGGTCTACTACCGCTACGTCGGCGGCGCCCTCGGTGCACGCGACGCAGCGGAGCTCGAACCGTTCATCGTGCAGATCGACAGCGCGGCGGCTCGGGCAGCCGAGTGCGTGGAGGCAATGCCGTGACCGAGCCGTACACACTGCACCAGAGCTTGCCCTTGCTCGACCGGCCGGTGATGGTCGTGATGCTGACGGGTTGGATCGACGCCAGCGGAGCCGCAGCTGCTGCCATGGCGACAGTGCAGGAGGAATGGTCGGTGAGGCCGTTGCTGACCTTCGACGGCGACACCTTCATCGACTACCGCGCCCGACGGCCGACCATGGAGTTGCGCGAGGGTGTCAACACCCGGTTGATCTGGGCCGACATCGAGTTGCACTTCGGACGCGACTCCGCGGGGCACGACGTCTTGACCCTCAGCGGCCCGGAGCCGGACTCGCAGTGGCGACGGTTCGCCGACGTGGTGTCGACGCTGGCGGTTCAGCTCGAGGTGCGCAAGATGGTCGTTCTCGGTGCCTATCCGTTCGCGACGCCGCACACTCGCGATCCGCGACTATCGAGCAGCTCACCCTCGGCCGACGTGGTTGCCAGCGTTCCCTATCTCAAGAACTCGGTCGACGTTCCTGCAGGAATGGGAGCTGTCCTCGAGCACGCCTTTACCGACAAAGGCGTTCCCGCGCTCGGCATCTGGGCACAGGTTCCGCATTACGTCAGTGCGATGAGCTACCCGGCCGCCACACTCTCGCTCCTCACCGGGCTACACGATGTGGCCGGGCTCGAGGTCGACGCATCAGCGGTACGGCAGGACACCATCATCCAACGGCAACGCCTCGATCAACTCGTGGCCGGCAACGACGAGCATCGTTCGATGGTCGAACAGCTCGAAGAGCTGTACGACCAAGCGCAGGAGCAGACCGACTTGTTCGGCACCGGTGGCATCCCGACCGGGGAGCAGCTGGCCGCGGAGTTCGAGCAGTTCCTGAGGGACCAGGACACCTGAACCAGTCGGCGGAGACGAGTACCGTCGTCGCCATGAAGGTCGACGGAGGGATCAGCAGCGATCTGGCCAGGGCTGCCGCCAGCGCCCAGGAGACCGAGGGCGCCGGCTACGACGGCGCCTGGACCTCGGAGACAGCCCACGACCCGTTCTTCCCGTTGCTGCTTGCGGCCGAGCACACCGAACGCCTCGAGCTCGGAACCTCGATCGCCGTGGCATTTGCCCGAAATCCGATGACGCTCGCGCACATCGGCTGGGATCTGCAGGCCTTCTCGAAGGGGCGGTTCATCCTCGGGCTGGGCAGCCAGATCAAACCGCACATCACCAAACGGTTCAGCATGGAATGGAGCCATCCGGCGCCGCGCATGCGGGAGATGATTCAGGCCATCCGAGCGATCTGGGACACGTGGCAACACGGTACGCCGCTGAAGTTTCGGGGCGAGTTCTACACGCACACGCTGATGACGCCGTTCTTCGCGCCCGACCCGGCCGACATCGCCGACTTCGGAGCGCCGAGGATCTTTCTCGCGGGCGTCGGCGAACTGATGACCGAGGTCGCTGGTGAGGTCTGCGACGGCTTCATCTGCCACGGGTTCACGACGGAGCGCTACTTACGTGAGGTCACCCTCCCCGCACTGCAGCGGGGCCGGTCCAAGGCCGGCAAGACCATGGATGGCTTCGAGGTCGTCGGGCCATCCTTCGTCGTGACGGGAAACAACGACGAGGAGATGACAGCCGCGGGGGCAGGCACGCGCCAACAGATCGCCTTCTACGGGTCGACGCCCGCATACAAAGGAGTGCTCGAGCTCCACGGCTGGGATGGTCTCCACGAAGAGCTGAACGCCCTCTCCAAGAAGGGTGGGTGGGTCGAGATGGGCAAGCTCGTCACGGACGACATCCTCAACACGTTTGCTGTTGTCGGCGAGCCCGAGAAGATCGCCCCCGAACTGCTGCGACGGTACGGCGACGTCGTGCAGCGGATCAGCTTCTACGCCCCGTACAAGAGCGACCCGGACCGCTGGCGAAGCGTGCTGGCCGCCCTCCAGTCCACCTGACCCAGGCCTCATACGAGTGTTTCCCGCCACCCCGGGGTGGACGCAAACACTCCGATGCGAACGTCCGGGCCGCAAACACTCGGTTGGGTTACACGAGCTCCAGTTGCTCGTCGAGGTAGAGCTCGCGGCACTTCGCCCGTTGCAACTTGCCGGATGACGTCTTCGGCAACGTTCCCGGCTTGACGAGCATCACGTCGCGAGGGGGCAGCCCGCACACCTCGAGGGTGCGATGGTGCAGGGCCTCACGAACCTGAGGAGGATCTTCGGTACGAACCTCGGCGACCACGACGACGCTCTCTTTGCCCTTGTAGCCCTCGACGCCGAAGGCGATGACGTTGCCGGCGCGCACGCCCTCGAGCGTGCCGCACGCCCGCTCGATGTCCTCCGGAAAGACGTTGCGACCGCCGACGATGATGACGTCCTTGATACGTCCGCACAGCACCAGCTCTCCGTCGACCATGTAGGCCAGGTCCCCCGTGCACAGCCAGCCGTCGTGGAACAGGGCCGCGGTAGCGTCGGGCCGCTTGTAGTAGCCGGGTGTCACCGAGGTACCGCGCAACAACAGCTCGCCCACATGGCGATCAGGAAGTTCGGCATATGTGGCGGGGTCGACGACCTTCATCCTCAAACCGGGGACCGCCTTGCCGAGACGCGGGATACGACGAACATCGAGCTCTTCATCGGCGTCGGCGAGATCGAGCGGCTTGGCGATGCGATCACGCTCCAGGACGACTCTGTCGACCGAGTCGCAAACCATGCCGCGATGTCGTGGTGGGAACACTCCCCCGATCGCCAGCTCAGCCATGCCGAAAGCGGGGAACACGCTGCCGGGTTTGAAGCCGAAAGGTTCAGCCGCAACGACGAACGCCTCCACCGCTTTCGGGTCGACGGGTTCGGCGCCGCTGAGCGCCAGTGTCAACCTCGACAGGTCGAGCCCATTCATCCGACCGAGCGCGCGCGTTGCCAGTACCCATGAGAAGTTCGGTCCAGCTGTGGCGGTGCCGCCCCAATCGCTGATCCATTGCATCCAGTTGCCGGGTTTGGCGAGGAAATCCTGCGGCGCGGCCTGCACCAGCTGACAGCCGTTGGTCATCGGGATCGACAAGAAGCCCACGAGGCCCATGTCGTGGTACAGGGGCAGCCACGAGACCATCACCTCGCCCTCGCCGAGCTCGGCGGCGCTGCACGAGGCATCGATGTTGGCCGCGAGGACCCGATCGGGGATCATCACGCCCTTCGGCTCGCTGGTGGATCCACTGGTGTACTGCAGGATCACCAGCCGTTCGGGGTCGTGCGGCGGAACTTCAATTCGATCCGCGCTTGGTGCCGATGGAGATCCGGGCAGGACAGCTGCCATCAACTCGATCGGCGGGTCACCGATGGTTCGCTCGTAGAACGCAGCCAGCAGGTCGTCGATCAGCACCAGCTTGGCGTCGCCGTGGCGGATACGTCCCCGGGTCGAGTCGATGAACGCGTCGAGCGAGCCCATGCGCATCGGGAGAGGAAGGACCATGCTGGCCAGGCCCGCCAACCAGCAGCCCTGGATGATGGTGATCAGCTGCCGCGAGGTGGGCCCGAGAATGGCTACATGATCGCCGGGCACCAGTCCCCTGGCCTGCAGCGCTGCCCCGACGACCCGCGCTTCGTCGTGGATCTCGCGCCACGGCACGAACGATTCGCCGCCGGCCGGGGCAACGGACGGGCCGACGAATCGGACGCCCGTGTCGCGGTCGGCCGCGGCGATTATCCGATCAACGATGCCCACGTACGGCGGCCCGCTGAGCGATGACATCAATTGCAACCGTAGTAGCGCCGCATCGCATCGTAGAATCTTTGGGCTATGACCTCGGCGCCCACGACACCTGACGACGTCCCCAAGTTTCGGTACACCGGCGCCCTGGCTCAGGAGATCGAACTTCGCTGGCAGGACAGGTGGGAGGCGGAGGGCACGTTCGAGACGCCCAACCCGGCCGGTCCGCTGGCCGATCCGGCCAAGATCGCCGACCGGCCCAAGATCTTCGTGCTCGACATGTTTCCGTACCCTTCAGGCACCGGCCTTCACGTGGGCCATCCGCTGGGGTTCATTGGGACCGACATCTACAGCCGCTACAAGCGGATGACCGGTTACAACGTGATGTACACGATGGGCTTCGATGCCTTCGGTCTGCCCGCCGAGCAGTACGCAGTGCAGACTGGGCAGCACCCCGCCATCACGACCAACGCCAATGTCGCCAACTATCGCCGGCAGCTGCGCCGCCTGGGCCTCAGCCACGACGCACGCCGCGGCATCAGCACCACCGACCCCGCCTACTACCGCTGGACGCAGTGGATCTTCCTGCAGATCTTCAACTCGTGGTACGACGTCGAGGCCGACCGCGCACGGCCGATCAGCGAGCTGATCGAGCAGTACGAGTCGGGGCAACGGCTCACGCCGGACGGCCGCTCGTGGACCGACCTCTCGACGTCCGAGCGTGACCGGGTCATCGAGGATCATCGGCTGGCGTTTGTCAGCGATGCACCGGTCAACTGGTCGCCGGGTCTGGGCACCGTCGTCGCCAATGAAGAAGTCACCGCAGACGGTCGCAGCGATCGCGGCAACTTCCCGGTCTTCAAGCGCAACATGCGTCAGTGGATGATGCGGATCACCGCGTATGCGGATCGATTGATCGAGGATCTCGACCTGCTCGACTGGACCGACGCGATCAAGGCGATGCAGCGCAACTGGATCGGTCGCAGCGAGGGTGCAACCGTGCACTTCGAGTCGAGTTCGGGGCCCATCACTGTGTTCACCACCCGACCCGACACGTTGTTCGGAGCCACGTTCATGGTTCTGGCGCCCGAGCACCCTCTGGTCGAACCGCTGACGACCCCCGATCGGCGCAAGGTTGTCGCACAGTATCGCCACCAGGCCGCGTCGAAGAAGGACATCGACCGGCAGGACAACACTCGTGAGAAGACCGGAGTGTCGACGGGCGCATACGCCATCAACCCTGTCACCGGCGAATCGATCCCGATATGGATCGCGGACTACGTGCTGATGGGTTACGGCACTGGCGCGATCATGGCGGTGCCGTCCGGCGACCAACGCGACTTCGAGTTCGCCCGCTTGTATGGCTTGCCGATACGGGCGATCCAACAGCCCCCCGACCGCGGCCTCGACACCTCTACGTGGGACAACGCGTTCATCGGTGACGCGCCATATGTCAACAGCTCGAACGACTCGCTCGACCTCAACGGGATCAGCAGCATCGCCGAGGCCAAGCGTCTCACCAACGAATGGCTCGAGACGAACGGCCACGGCAAGGCGGCCGTCACGTACAAGTTGCGCGACTGGTTGTTCAGTCGTCAGCGGTACTGGGGCGAGCCGTTCCCGATCGTCTACGACCTCGACGGCAACCCGCACGGCCTCCCCGACAGTGAGCTGCCGTTGGTGCTGCCAGAGACCGACAGCTTCTCGCCGCGCACCTTCGATCCTGACGACGAGTTCTCCAATCCGGAGAGCCCGCTCGATCGGCTCGACTGGTGGACCAACGTCGAGCTCGACCTCGGCGACGGCATGCAGCCCTACCGGCGCGACACCAATGTCATGCCGCAGTGGGCCGGAAGTTGTTGGTACGAGCTGCGATACCTCGACCCGACCAACGAAGCACGCTTCGTCGACCCAGAGGTCGAGAAGTATTGGATGGGCCCACAAGCCGAGGGTCACGACGGTCACCCGCATCCGGGAGGTGTGGACCTCTACGTGGGCGGTGTCGAGCACGCTGTGCTTCACCTGCTTTACGCGCGCTTCTGGCACAAGGTGCTGTTCGATCTCGGCTACGTGTCGTCCAAGGAGCCGTACTACCGGCTGTTCAACCAGGGCTACATCCTCGCGGCAGCGTTCAAGGACGAGCGCGAGATCTACGTCGAGTCGACCGAGGTCGTCGAGCGCGACGGAGCGTATTTCCACGGCGACCTGCCGGTCACACGAGAGTGGGGCAAGATGGGCAAGAGCCTCAAGAACGCCGTCACCCCGGACGACATCTGCCAGAGCTACGGCGCCGACACGTTGCGACTCTATGAGATGGCCATGGGCCCGCTCGACGCGTCGCGTCCGTGGGAGACGCGCGACGTCGTCGGCATGTACCGCTTCCTGCAGCGGCTGTGGCGAAACGTGATCGACGAGGAAACGGGCGAAGTCGCCCTGCTCGACGGTCCTGCGGATCTCGAAACTCGACGCCTCCTGCACCGCACGATCGATGGTGTGCGCGATGACATGGATGCCCTCCGGTTCAACACGGCCATTGCCAAGTTGATCGAGCTCAACAACCATCTGACGAAGCTCGGTGGCTGCCCGACCGATGTCGCCGGGCCGTTGGTGTTGATGGTCGCGCCGCTGGCCGCGCACGTTGCCGAAGAGCTGTGGGCGAAGCTGGGCCACAACGAGTCGCTCGCCCACGAGCCGTTCCCGACTGCCGACCCAACCCTGCTCGTAGCGGACACCGTCGATTACCCCGTCCAGGTCAACGGCAAGGTCCGAGGCCACGTCACGGTCGCCGCCGGGCTCGACGCTGCCGGCGTCGAGGCGGCGGCGCTCGCCGATCAGAAGGTCGTCGCCTCACTGGCCGGCGCCGCTCCGAAGAAGGTCATAGTCGTTCCCGGCCGGATGATCAACATCGTCGTGTAGCAATCTCAGCCGTAGGTCTGCAAGTCCTCGACTTTGGGTATCTGCATGATGCCGGCATTGAACCGGGCAGGACTGAGGTCACGTGAAACGAGTAGCTGCGACATGCGCATGCGTGCTGTTGATCGGAGCGACTGCAGGATGCGGTGAGGACCGTAACGACTCCGGAGGGTCGCAGACGCCGCACGGCGCCGCGCCCGCCGGGGGCGAGGTTGTCAACACGACGCTGCGCGAATGGCGAATGACTGCCGACGTCAGCAGGGTTCGGGCCGGAGAGGTCAAGTTCGTGAGCGCGAATGTCGGCACGATCGTGCACGAGTTGGTCATCATCCGCACCGACATACCCGATGGACAAATTCCGATGGAGGGCACCAAGTTCAACGAGGAATCGCCAGGTGTTTCATCGCCCGGCGAGATCTCCGAATTCGGCGCCGACTTGGTCAAGGAAGCCGTGGTCACCCTCGAGCCTGGGCAGTATCAACTGGTCTGCAACATCGAGACGCACTATCAGCACGGCATGCACATACCCTTCGTCGTGATCTAGGTCGTCGTCGTCTGAGCCGCCTCGGCAATACTGGCTCGATGTCCGAGTTGCACTACGCGACTGCACACGAGGTTCTCGAGATGTTTCGCAACCGCGAGCTCTCCCCCATGGAATACCTCGAATGCCTCATCGAGCGGACCGAGTCACACGATCCAGAGATCAACGCGGTTGTCGATCGCCGCTACGACGAAGCGCGCGCGGAAGCACGGGCTTCTGAGCAGCGATATCTCGGCAAGGGTGACGCACCCCGGCCGTTGGAGGGCTTGGGCGTCGCTGCTAAGGAAGAGCACCCGATGGCCGGTCGGTCGTGGAGGCAGGGATCGCTGGCCTTCGCCGACGAGGTCGCCAAGTACGACCATCCGATCATCGAGCGCATCCAGGCCGCCGGTGGCATCATCCACATTCGCACCGCGACACCGGAGTTCAGCTGCGCCGGCTTCACGCACAGCAAGCTCTGGGGTGTGACTCGAAACCCTTGGAACACCGAGTTCACGCCCGGTGGATCGTCGGGAGGATCGGCCGCCGCGCTGGCGGCTGGTTTCGCGCCATTGGCGACCGGCAGCGATATCGGCGGATCGATCCGCATCCCGGCTTCGTTCTGCGGTGTGACCGGTTTCAAACCTCCGTTCGGTCGCGTACCCGGGCTCGCGCCCTATCACCTCGACCAGTACTGCCATGACGGTCCACTCGCACGAACCGTCGCGGACTGCGGTCTGCTCGAAAATGTGATCGCCGGTCCCCACTGGCGCGACAACGTCTCGCTACGCGACCCGCCGCAGATTCCCCGAGAGGCGTCGGGTATAAGCGGCGTCCGAGTCGGCCTGTCGACGACTCTCGGTGACTGGCCCGTCGATGCCGACGTCGCGGCCAACACGGGACGGGTCGCGGAGGCCCTTCGTCACGCCGGCGCAATCGTCGAAGAGGTCACGCTGCCTTGGACCGTGGATCGTTTCTGGCAGGCGACCAGAGCCCACTTCGCGGCGATCTTCGGTCCGGGGATCGGTCACATCGAGGCCGAGCACGGCGACCTTCTGAACGATTACACGAGAGCCTTCGTGGCAACGATGGAACCCGAGATGACGTTCTACGAAGGGCTTGTCGAGGAGACGGCACTGTGGGATCCACTGGGCCGCCTGTTCGAGGACATCGACATCTTGTTGTGTCCGACGGTCGCGACCAGCGGCCTTCAAGCAGGCAACCCGTACTTGGACGAGGCTGTCGTCATCGACGGACAAGCGGTAGCACACCACATCATCGCGATGATGACCGTGCCGTTCAACCTCTTCAGTCGATGCCCCGTGTTGTCCGTCCCATCGGGACTGGCCTCGAATGGAGTGCCGACGGGAGTACAGATCGTCGGCAGGACGTACGAGGACGTCAGCACCTTTCAGGTCGCCGCCGCAATCGAGACTGCCGGATTCGGGTTCGGATCGCCCGACTGGCGACCTCCGCTCAACTCTTGAAGGGGTCGACCGGTACGGTGACCGACGATGCGGATTTACATCGCCGGTGTACAGCACGAGTCGAGCTCGTTCTCTCCGGTCCCGACCTCGTACCGCTCCTTCGAGCAGTGGAACTGGTCGGCAGACAAGCCCTACGACAGCGACGGGTTCGGCTATGGCGAGGCGTGCCGTCTCTCCGAGGCAGCAAATCTCGAGGTCGCGTCGGGCCCCTTTTTCAATGCTGAGCCGAGCTCACCGGCAACCGCCGCTGCATGGCGCGACATCAGCGATCAGATCCTGGAGGGCCTGCGCGCGGCGCTGCCCGTCGACATCGTTTTCCTGTGCCTCCACGGTGCGCAGATGGCCGAGGGAGTCGACGACTGCGAGGGTGAGCTCATCGCGGCAGCACGCGAGATAGTCGGACCTCAGGTCGCTCTCGGTGTCCTCCTCGACCTGCATGCCAATGTGACGTCGGCAATGTGCGCGGCAGACCTGACGGTGTCGTGTCGGGAGTACCCGCACATCGATTACGCGCAGCGTGCCTGGGAGATGCTTCCGGTGCTTCGAAGCATCGCCAGAGGAATGCGCCCAGTGACCCGTGCACGTCGGATACCGGCGTCAGGTGTGTTTCCGACTCCGGACGAGCCGATGAGATCGTTCGTCCTTCGGATTCGCAATGCGCAGAGCCGGCCCGGGGTCTTGATGGTGTCGGCGAATCACGGCTTCGAAGGATCCGATACACCGATGATGGGCGCGTCAGTCGTCGTCACGAGCGACAACGACGAAGCGCTTGCCGACGCGCTGGCCGAAGAGGTCGCCAACGATTTCCTGTCGACGATCGTTGGCAATAGCTGGAGCGGGCTCGGCGTCACGGAAGCGATCGACGAGGCGTTGCGACAACCGATCGGTCCGGTGATCATCGCCGACCGGAGTGACAACGCGGGTGCCGGCGCGGCCAGCGATTCGACGTACATCCTCGCCGAGTTGATCGAACGCGATGTTCAAGATGCGACGCTCGGAATGATTTGGGATCCAATGGCGGTGCGCGTGTGTCACGACGCCGGGGTGGGAGCCAGGCTGCCGATGCGCATCGGCGGCAAGGCAGGACGGCTGTCGGGCACACCGATCGACGCAACGTTCGAAGTGACATCGGTGCGCACCGATGCCATGCAGGCGCTCTTTGGTCAGGGTGAGCCTCGCGAACCGCTCGGCAGATCCGCTGCCGTTCGCATCGGCGGGATCGAAGTCGTGTTGACGTCACGCCGTCAGCAGGTCTTCAGCCCGCATTGCTTCACCGAACACGGCATCGACCTGACGCGACGGCACATCGTGGTAGTCAAGAGCATGCAGCACTTCATCGGCGGCTTCGCCTCGATCGCAGCCGCGATAGTGCGATGCGATGGACCGGGCAGCGCAACGCTCGACCTGACCAAGATCCCCTACCAACGCATCAAGCGGCCGATGCTCGGTCTGGATCCGGCTGCGATGATCGGCCTCGAGCCATTACCGTGACGACGGCCCGCCGCAAGATCCGTCCCGTTTCGGCTGTTCAGCGGTAATATGTTCGACGGCGGTCTACGAACACGTACCCGCGGTCGAGTGCAGCGCTCTGAAGCGCACAGTGATTCCAGCGAGTTGTTGGTCTTTGCATCCACGGCCAACAACCCATAAAGGAATCCCCCACAATGACCACATCCACCTCGAGCAATCGCGGCGCGCGCCGTCGCAACGGCGGCCGGTACTCCGGCGCCGAGCGCTCCACCCGAACTGCCGATCAGGCGTTTGCCAAACCTGCTGCGCCCGCGCCCACCGCCGCGCCTACCCCGACAATCGAGTACGACACAGACTTCGTTTCCCTCGGCGTTCCGGCTGCCCTGATCAAGGTGCTCGCCGACCGCGGTGTCGAGACCGCCTTCCCCATCCAATCGGCCACTCTTCCGGACTCGTTTGCGGGTCACGACGTGCTCGGCCGCGGCAAGACAGGAAGCGGCAAGACCATCGCCTTCGCCCTGCCTCTGGTCACGCGCCTCGCTGCCAGCGGCCGCCGTCGTCAAGCCGGTCATCCCCGAGCACTCATCCTGGTTCCGACGCGTGAGCTCGCCAACCAGGTCATGACATCGCTGAATCCGTTGGCAGCTGCAATGTCGCTGCGCGTCGCCACCATCTACGGCGGCGTCGGTCAGGGCCCGCAGGTTTCAGCCTTGCGTCAAGGCGTCGACATCGTCGTCGCCTGTCCCGGTCGGCTCGAAGATCTGATTGGTCAGCGGCACTGCCGCCTCGACGCTGTCGAAGTGACGGTGCTCGACGAGGCCGACCACATGGCCGACCTCGGCTTCTTGCCCGGCGTCAAGCGCATCCTCGATGCGACTCCGTCCGGTGGTCAACGGCTCTTGTTCTCGGCGACGCTCGACAAGGCAATCGACGGCCTCGTCCGCCAGTACCTCGTCAATCCTGTGGTCCATTCGGTCGATCCGGAAGTGTCGTCGATCAACACCATGACCCATCACGTCCTCGCCGTCTCGTCGGGCGACAAGGCGGCCGTCGTCAGCGCATTGGCCAGCGGGCTCGATCGCTCGTTGCTGTTCATGCGTACCAAGCACGGCGCCAAGAAACTCGCCAAGCAGCTCTGCGCTGCCGGCATTCCCGCCGTTGAGTTGCACGGCAACCTGTCGCAGAGCGCCCGCGAGCGCAACCTCGCCGATTTCACCAGCGGCCAGGTCCGCGTGCTTGTCGCCACCGACATCGCCGCCCGCGGTATCCACGTCGACGACATCGCGTTGGTGATCCACGTCGATCC
>JANPGV010000102.1:0-4969 GCA_031424145.1 Ilumatobacteraceae bacterium | reverse complement strand
GTCGTCGCCGCAGTTTCAGTTGCTGTGCTCATCCGATTACCTCACCGTTGCGCTTGGCGACTCGAACTTTCGAGCCGTCGCTCTGGATCTTGTAGCCGACACGGGTCGTCTTACCCTTGTGCACCAGCATCACGTTGCTGGCGTCGACGGGCATGTCGCGATCGATGATCCCGCCCTGCTGGTTGCTCTTGCGTGACTTCGAGTGCTTCTTGGCAGTGTTGATGCCGTTGACGAGGACCTTGTTGTCCGCAGGGAAGACATGCACGACTTCGCCCTGCTGTCCCTTGTCCTTGCCCGAGATCACCTTCACGGTGTCGCCTTTTTTGAGTTTCATGGTTACAGCACCTCCGGTGCCAGCGAAACGATTCGCATGAACTTCTTGTCGCGCAACTCGCGGCCAACTGGGCCGAAGATGCGCGTGCCACGCGGGGTCAGATCGTCTTTGATGATCACTGCAGCGTTCTCATCGAAACGGATGTAGCTGCCGTCCGGACGGCGCTTCTCTTTCTTGGTACGAACGACGACGCACTTGACGACGTCGCCCTTCTTCACTCCCGCACCCGGGATGGCGTCCTTGACTGTGGCGACGAAGATGTCGCCGATCGACGCGTAGCGCCGACGGGTGCCGCCGAGCACCTTGATGCACAGCACCTCTTTGGCGCCGCTGTTGTCCGCCACGCGAAGTCGCGATTCTTGCTGGATCATTTGGCACGCTCCAGCACTTCGACGATGCGCCACCGCTTGTTCTTGCTGAGCGGGCGGGTCTCCATGACACGGACCTTGTCGCCCGTGTTGGCGTCGTTGGTCTCGTCGTGCGCATACAGGCGCTTGGTGCGCATCATGAACTTGCCGTACTTGGCGTGACGAACACGCTCGATGACCGCGACCACGGCGGTCTTGTCCATCTTGTCGGAGACCACCAGACCCTCGCGGGTCTTGCGGTTCTTGCGACGTGCCACATCCTCGGCGGTGTCGGTCGCCCCGACGGCGGCCTTCGGTGCAGGCGCGGCTGCGACTGGTGCGGCCTGGGCCGCAACTTCGGTCTGGGTTGGTGTTTCGGTTTCTTCTGGCATGTCTTACTTCCCAGCCTCGGCGAGAGAGATCTCACGCTGACGGATGTAGGTGTTGATGCGGGCGATCTGACGGCGCACCGTGCGGATCTCGGCGTTGTTGTCGAGCTGACCAGTGGCATTGCGGAAGCGCAGATTGAGGGCTTCTTGCTTCGTCGCGCGAAGCTCGTCCACGAGGGCTCCGAGGTCGAGCTCTTTGAGCTCAGCAGTTGACTTGGCCATCAGTAGGGCTCCTCACGGGTGATGATCCGGGCCTTGATCGGCAGCTTCTGGATTGCCTTGGACATGGCCGCCCTGGCGACCTCTTCGTTCGGGTACGACAGCTCGAACAGCACGCGGCCGGGCTTGACCACCGCAACCCAGAACTCGGGGTTGCCCTTTCCGGATCCCATGCGGGTCTCGGCCGGCTTCTTGGTGACGGGCTTGTCAGGGAAGATGTTGATCCACACCTTGCCGCCGCGCTTGATGGCGCGGGTCATGGCGATACGGGCTGCTTCGATCTGGCGGGCGCTGAGCCAACCCGGCTCGAGAGCCTGGATCCCGTACTCGCCGAAGGCGATGTGTGCGCCGCCCTTGGTGAGGCCTGAGGTGCGACCGCGGTGGTGTTTACGATGTGCGACTTTGCGAGGCATCAGCATGATGGATCAGTCCTCCCCACGGAAATGTGGAGCTTCCGAGCCGCCGTGCGTGCGGCGGGCAATCTCTTCTTCTTCGTCGAGCAGCTTCTCCAACTCGGGATCTGCTTCCTTGATCAATGGCGCTGCCTCGACATCGCCTTCGGTCGGGCGACGCCCAGCCGACGACACGACACGACGCGGCTGACCAGCACCCGACGGATCACCGGCGGCCATTGCGGCTTCGCGGGTGATCTTGTCGTCATTGACGCTCTTGTACGGCACGATGTCGCCCTTGTAGATCCACACCTTGACGCCGACGCGGCCACTGGAGGTGCGGGCTTCACGTACTCCGAAGTCGATATCGGCGCGCAGCGTATGCAGCGGAACCCGACCTTCGCGGTACCACTCGGTTCGGCTCATCTCGGCGCCGCCCAGACGACCGGAGCACTGCACTCGAATGCCCAGCGCGCCAGCCTTTTGGGCGTTCTGCACGGCGCGCTTCATGGCGCGGCGGAAGGCGATGCGGTTGACCAGCTGGTCGGCCACACCCTGGGCGATCAACGCCGCGTCGAGCTCGGGGCTCTTGATCTCGACGATGTTGAGCTGCACCTTCGGGTTGCCGGTGATGTCGGTGAGCAAGGCACGCAACTCGTCGGCCTGGGCGCCACGACGACCGATCACAATGCCCGGACGAGCGGTGTGAATGTCGACGCGGACCTTGTCGCGAGTGCGCTCGATCTCGATGCGGCTGACGGCGGCGCTTTCCAGCTTCGTCATCAACGCCTTGCGGATCTTCCAATCCTCGGTGAGGTATTCCTTGTAGTCACGCTCGGAGAACCAACGGCTCTTCCAATCGGTCGTGATGCCGAGACGGAACCCGTAAGGGTTAATTTTCTGGCCCATCTTAATTGTCCTCCTTGGCGTCCGCTTCGCTTTCGCCTGCGTCGGACTGTGCCTCGTCGCTAGCGCTTCCCTCGGCACCTTCGGTCACGGTGCTCTCCTCATCGCCGCCGTCGGCTTGCCACGTTTGTGGTTCGTCGGCGTCGTCTTCTCGTTGACTGGGCGGGAGCTCGTAGCCGGCTGCTTCGGCGTTCTCGGCGGTGTCGAACCACACTTCGGCAATCGTCCGGTCGTAGAACGGCGTGCCGGGCAGGTGGTACAGCATCGAGTCGGCGTTGCCCTTGATCTCGTACCCGTCGGGCTGAGAGTTGTCTTCGAGCGGGGCATGACCGCCCGTGGGCAGATCGCCCGACGCATCAGCTGCGGCCGCGGGCTTACCGCCCTTGGCTTGGACGGCGCGTTGACGGCTGCGCTCGACCCTGGCCCTGCGGCTGGCTGTTGTGCCACCGGCTGCGGGACGGCGACGGCCTGCAGCGGTGCGCTTGGCTTCGCGTGCTTGCACCACTTCGAGCCGCGCATCGTCGAGACGGGCGATCACGATGGTGATGTGGCATGTGCGCTTGTTGATGCGATTGCCACGGCCACGAGCGCGAGGCGTGAACCGCTTCAAGGTCGGGCCCTCGTCGGCGAAGCAGGCCTTGACGAACAACTCGTCAGGATCCTGTTCGTCGTTGTGCTGGGCGTTGGCAACGGCGCTGGCCAACACCTTGCGGATGTCATTCGACACCTCACGGTCGCTGAACTGCAGCACCTCGTCGGCGCGCTTCACAGGAAGACCACGGATCAGATTCAGCACAACGCGGGCCTTCGAGGCCGAAACGCGGAGATACAAGGCACTGGCCTTCGTGCCACTGCGCACTCCGGCAATCATGCTGCCCTCGTTCAACTTCGGACCGGTCATCAGCGGCGACCCTTCGTGTTCTTCTCTTGCCCGGCGTGGTAACGGAATGTGCGGGTCGGGCTGAACTCGCCCAACTTGTGGCCGACCATCGACTCGGTGACGTATACCGGCACGTGCTTGCGTCCGTCGTGTACAGCGATCGTGTGACCGACCATGTCGGGGATGATCGTGCTGCGACGGCTCCAGGTCTTGATGACCTTGCGCTCGCCGGCGGTGTTCTGTGCGTCGACCTTCTTCAACAGATGGTCGTCGACGAACGGGCCCTTCTTCAGGCTGCGTGACATTACGAATTACCCTTCATGACTAGCGGCGTCCCTTCGACGTACGGCGACGGCGCACGATCAGCTGTTGCGACGGCTTGTTGACGTTGCGGGTGCGCACACCCTCTGGCTTGCCCCATGGCGAGACGGGCGGACGGCCACCCGAGGTGCGGCCTTCGCCACCACCGAGAGGGTGATCGACCGGGTTCATCGCGACACCGCGTGTCTGTGGGCGCACGCCCTTCCAGCGGTTGCGACCGGCCTTGCCGATGGTGATGAGCTCGTGTTCGCTGTTGCCGACCTCGCCAACGGTGGCACGGCAATCGATCAGCACTCGACGCATCTCCGTGGAGGGCAGACGCAAGGTTGCGAACTCGCCCTCCTTGGCGACGAGCTGCACAGCGACGCCGGCCGAGCGGGCCATCTTGCCGCCGCCGCCTGGGCGCAGCTCGACGTTGTGGACCGTGGTACCGACAGGGATGTAGCGCAGCGGAAGAGCATTGCCCGGCTTGATGTCGGCACCGTGACCGCTGGTGACGTGATCGCCGACCGTCAGGCCTTTCGGCGCCAGGATGTAGGCCTTGTCGCCATCGGCATAGTGCAACAGGGCGATCCGGCAGGTGCGGTTGGGGTCGTACTCGATGGCGGCGACCTTGGCTGTGACGCCATCTTTCAACCTCTTGAAATCGACGATGCGATAGGCCCGCTTGTGGCCGCCACCGCGGTGACGTGAGGTCTTGCGCCCATAGACGTTGCGGCCGCCACTCTTCGACAGCGACGACAGCAGTGCCTTCTCCGGAGAGGTCTTGGTGACCTCGGCGAAGTCGGACGTCGTCTGGAAACGACGGCCGGGGCTGGTTGGTTTGCGTGAACGAATGGCCATGTGTCAGCTCAGTTCTCGAAGAGCGGGATCTCATTGCCCGCCGCCAGCTTGACGATCGCCCGTTTGGTGTCGGGCTTGGAACCTGTCCGGTTGCTGCGCCGCCCGCGCATCACCTTGCCCTTGCGGTTCAGGGTGTTGACCTGCACCACGTCGACGCCCCAGATTGCCTTGACGGCATCGGAGATCTCAGGCTTGCTTGCACTCGGATGGACGATGAACGTGTACACGCCCTGCTCGATGAGGCCGTAGCTCTTCTCTGACACGACCGGCGCCAGGATGATGTCGCGTGGGTCTTTCATGACTCCTCTTCCTTGTCGCGCTGGCTAGGTGGCAGTTGG
>JANPGV010000101.1:0-15217 GCA_031424145.1 Ilumatobacteraceae bacterium | reverse complement strand
GTGGTACGGCATCACTCACTACGACAACTTGAAGGCCGAGAACGAAGCGCTTCACAATCAGGTCGAGAACCAGAAGGGCGCCGAAGTCGAGGCGCAGACCGCCATCACCAAGTACTACGAGTTGTTGAAGCTGTACCGCCTGACGTCGGTGCACAACTACAAGAGCGTCATCGCCCAGGTCGTCGGCGAGGCACCCAGCAACTTCAGAACACTGTCGAGATCACTGTCGGCACGCGGGACGGCATTGCCGTCGGCATGCCCGTCACCGACGGTGCCGGGTTGATCGGCAAGGTCACGAAGGTCTATCCCGATCGCAGCGTCGTGATGCTGATCATCGATCCGCAGTTCTCGGTGCAAGCCCAAGTCCTGAGTCGCGTCGATCAGGCAGACGCGTCGTCGACAACGGCAACGACTCCACCGAACACGGCGATCAGCGGTCGTCCGTTGGACACCACCACGACGACCACCACAACGATCGCCCCGTTATCGACCACGACGACCACCACCGCTAAGACAGTCGGTGCGACAACGGGCCCGACGACGTCATCGACGAGCTCGACAACGTCGTCGACGCTGCCCGACATCGTCGTGCGTCGCGAGACCGGCGACATCGGAGGCCAGGGTGCTGACCGCCCGTTGCTGTTCAGCCTGATCGACGACACGGCACTCACCAATGTGAAGGTCGGCGACACGGTCGAGACAGCGGGTGGAACAAAGAGCCTGGCGCCGCAGGCAATCCCCATTGGCACGATCACCGCCGTCACCCCCCGGCTGGGAAGCCGGTCGCCGACCGTCGAAGTTGAGCCCAACGCCAGTCTGACTCAACTGAACTTTGTCGCGGTGGTGCTGTTCGTTCCCAACCAGGCCGCGATCTGAGTGCGTTCGCTGCCGTTTGCACTCTTCACCCGGTTGATCCCAGTTGCCTTGGTGGTATTGGCTCTCCAACGCACCGTATGCGCGACCTACCGTGTCGATGGAGTCGCCGTGCAGGTCGTGCTGGCATTGGCGGCGGGTGCCGGCGCCGGCGCAGGGTCCGAACGTGGAGCGTTCGCGGGATTCGCACTTGGCATGATGTACGACCTCGCTGTCGGCACACCGCTCGGCCTGACCGCGCTGGCCTACGGTCTCGCCGGGCTGACCTCCGGATACGTGTTGAGCATCACCCCGGACCCGCAATGGTGGCTCGCGGCCATCTTCGTGGCGATCGGAACCGCGGTCGGGGAGGTCGCAATACCGGTTGTCAAGTTCCTGACCGGGCAGGAGGGGTGGCTGACGGACCGATTGATCGTGGTGATTCCCGTGGTCACAGCGGCGTCGACATTGCTGAGCCCGTTGTTCGTCCCGCTCGGCCGGTGGTGCGCGGGCGCGAAGCGTCGAACATGGCGGGCGATCCCCGAATGAATCGGGTTTCCCGCACGCCAGGGGTGCGCCCAGTCCCCGGCGCTCACGGACCACAATGGTGCCATGGCGATCGATAAACGCACCACACGCCTCGGCATGTTGGCGCTGGTTTCGACGCTGTTGATCGGTGCGATCGGCACACGACTGTGGTTCCTGCAAGGTGTCGAAGCCGCGACGTATCAGCAAGCTGTGACCTCAGCAAAACTGCGCGAGGTTCTCATTCCTCCTGAGCGCGGTCGCATCTTCGATGCCAAGGGTCGCATCATGGCCGACAACCAGCGCATCCTCACCGTGGCAATCGATTGGAGCGTGATCAAGAAGCCAAAGGCTCGCAATGCGTTGTTCGATCGATTGTCAGGTCCGCTGAACGTCCCCGTCATCGATCTGCAGCGACGCTACGAGCCGTGCTTCGGCGAACCCTCCATCCCGAAGTGCACGAAGGGCCAGAGGTTCAGCACGCTGTTGCCGCTGCCGCTGAAGGAAGACGTCGACGAAGACACGGTGACGTACCTGAAGGAGCGCAGCGAGGACTTTCCGGGCATCCAGATCGTGGAGCAGTGGAAGCGGGTCTACCCCTATTCACCGCTGGCCAGTCACGTCATCGGCTACCTCGGTCCCATCACCAAGGAGACGGTTGGCCAGTACAAGGTCAAGGGTTACAACAGCAACGAGTTGGTCGGCGCCTTCGGTGTGGAGCTCTCGATGGAGGCAGCGCTGCACGGCTCCTGGGGCAAGGAGGTGTACGAGGTCGACGCCGCCGGCGGCATCGTGCGCGAGTTGGTCGACCAGCACGTGGATCCGGTGGCCGGCCAGGACCTTCAGCTCACCATCGACCTCGACGTTCAGCAGTACGCCGAGCAGGCGCTTGAGACCAAGCTCAAGCAGCGTCGCAACCTGCCGACCGATCTGACGCTTCAAGACGTCGCCGCGCACAACCCCCTCGACCCGAAGAAGCCCGGTTCTTTGGAGCGGGTGTATTCGAGCTCGAAGGACTTCGGCGGCCAGGAGTGGATTCAGTACAAGGCGCCGGCCGGGTCTGTCGTTGTCGAAAATAACTCCACCGGGCAGATCATCGCGATGGCCAGCTATCCACGGTTCGACAACCGCTGGATGGGCGCGATCGGCGGCGACAAGTTCGAGCAGCTCTTCGGTAACAAGGTCGACCCGACGACAGGCAAACCCGATCCCGACAAATCCGTTCTGGTCAACCGCGCCGTGCAGGGGCGCTACAACCTCGGCTCTACGTTCAAGCCCTTCGTTGCGTGGTCGGCGATGCACAGCGGCGTGATCGGGCCAACTGAGCCGTACCTGGATCAGGGTGTCTACAAGCTCGAATCGATTCCCGACGACGTGTGCGCCTCCGGTGTGAGATGCGAGTTCAAGAACGCGAGCAACATCCGAACCAACCTGTCCTCGAAGTATGGTCCGGTCACGGTCGCCGATGCGCTGGCGGTCAGTAGCGACGCCTTCTTCTATCGACTCGGCGAGAAGTTCTGGGAGATCGACGAGCACAACGCGTCGATAGATCCGGCGCTCAAGGGCAAGTCGACCCTCAAAGATGATCTGGAGCGTTTCGGTTTCGGGATACGGAGCGGGATCCAACTGCCCTTCGAATGGTCGGGTCGCATCCCCGATGACGCCGTCAAAGCGCAGCTGGTGAAAGACAACGTCCTCGGCAAGAACGAGGAGCCTCGACTGCTCGTCGGCGACAACGTCCAGGTGGCAATCGGTCAGGGGTTGATGGCGGCAACCCCGCTGCAGTTGGCCAACGCGTACTCGACGCTCGCCAACGGCGGCTTCCTGCGTCAGCCCACGGTGGTGAAGAACATCTTCCTGCCATTGGTGCCCGACCTCAGTCCTGGTGTGGCCGATCTGTCGAAGGCGGTTGTCGTCAAGTCGTTCGACACGCCGACCTACAAGGATCAGCTGGAGATGCCGCCCGAGATCATCGAGCCGATCATCGGTGGCCTTGCCCGAGTGACCAATGCGTTCCGAGTCCGCAGTCCCGGCGTGACCTACCCATCGACCTTCTACCACGCCACCACGGGCGAAAAGCTGTTCGAAACGTACCCGATGAGGGCGCTGCCGATCGCCGGCAAGACAGGAACGGCCCAGGGTGCCAGCAGCTATCCGTGGAACGACTCGTCGGTTTTCGCCGCGTTCAGCCTCGACGACACGCAGCCTTACACGGTCGTCGCCTATCTCGAGAAGAGCGGGTTCGGTGCCAAGGCGGCCGCACCCGTCGTGAAGTGCATCTTCACCGCTCTTGCCGGGCAGACGACCATGGACCCTGTGCTGCCGAGCGATCCATTGAACCTCGACTCATTCGAACCGGCCCCGCCAACCCAGCTGGCCGACAGCTCGTGCATGCCCCCTGCCGCCGACACCACCCGGGACTGATTGATGGCGCTCAGCATGCTTTCGCGCAAGCCGGACTCCGGCTTGGGCAACATCAAGGCCAGCCCTGGCTCGCCGAGTCGCAACATCGATTGGATCCTGATGCTGGCACAGGGCGCGCTGGCGATCATCGGTCTGTTCACCATCTATTCCGCGTCCTACAGCAAGTTCTCCAACCCGTATCTGTACGTCACCAGGCAAGAGATCTTTCTGATCGGCGCGGTTATCTCGATGATCGTGGTGATGTCGTTCGACTACGACTGGTGGCGCGAGCGATCCCGGTTCCTGTACGGCCTCACGGTCATGCTGCTGGTCCTGGTGATCCTGGTCGGAGCTATCAGCGGCGGCGCCCGCCTGAGCTTCGACCTCGGCCCGTTGAAGGTGCAGCCCGCCGAGTTTGCCAAGTTCACGGGTTTGCTGGCCCTCGCCTCGTTCCTTGCCGAAGATCGCACCGACACCTTGAACTACGCCCGGTTCATCAAGGGACTGATCCTGGTCGGGGTGCCGACCATGCTGGTCATCGTCCAACCCGACCTCGGCACGGCCTCTGTCCTGATCGCGATGATGATGGGCGTCCTGCTGATCGCCGGTGCCAAGGCGAAGTACATCCTCCTGATCACGTTCCTCTCGGCGGCCACGGTGGGTTCGGCCGTGGTCAGCGGTGTCGTCAACGACTACCAGATCAAGCGGATCACGGTGTTCTTCGACCAGAACTCGACCGACCCGGCACTGCGCGACCTGATCTTCCAGGGCAGGAACTCGTTGAGGGCCATTGCCACCGGGGGCATCGATGGCAAGGGCTGGTTGCAGGGCCAGATCACCAACACCAAGGACATACCCGTGCAATGGGCCGACTTCCCGTTCTCGGCGATCGGGGAGCAGTTTGGGATGATCGGTTGCGGCGTCGTGCTCGGTCTGTTCGGCATCCTGTTGCTGCGCATCTGGCGAATCGCCGGCCTTTCCCGCGACATGTTGGGCACCTACCTCTGCGCCGGGGTGTTCACGATGGTTCTGTGGCAGATGTTCCAGAACATCGCCATGAGCATCGGACTGATGCCGATCACCGGCTTGCCGTTGCCCTTCATCTCGTACGGTGGGTCGAGCCTCGTCACCTTCTTCGCCCTGATGGGCCTGGTGCAAAGCGTCCACATGCGCCGCTACCGCTGACGAACACCAGGTCAGAGGTTTGCTGTTTCATCCGGTAGAACGGTTTGGTCGGATAGACTCTCCGCCAACATGAGTCCTTTTCTGGCCGATGGCCCGATACGGCCACGCCCGCGCGTGCGGCTGGCTGGGAGTTTCACCACGACTCCGCTCGATGGAGCGGTCGTGCAGCGCGCCCACAAGAATAATTGGATCGAACGCGATGCCAGCCGACCCGGAGACATCTCCGTCGGCCGTCGCGGCGCTCGCCCGCTGGGCCGGCGCATGAGAAGGGATTGTCCCAATGACCGACGACCAACGCGACCAGCGGCCGACAGCCGCCTCACCTGCTCCGCCGCAGGTGAGCGACATCACGGGCGACACTGCCGCCAGTCAGGCACTCGAACTCGGGTCTGACGACCCGGGCTCGAACGGCGAGTCGGACGGCCCTGGACCGGACGACACGGCATCCATAAGCCAGCCCACGGTTCGCACCGCTGCCCAAAAGCGCAGGCGCGGCTCACGGGGCGGCCGCAACCGCAAGAAGCCGGCAGGGTCCGATTCAACGGCGATCGACGGGAATGGAGACGGTTACGCCGACGACGCGGACGATGTTGGCGACTCGGACGACATTGACGGCTCGGACGACATCGGCGACGACACCCAGGAGTTCGACGACGATACGAGTGGCGAGATCTCGTACGAACGGGCTGCCCCGATGCCCACGATCTCCGACCAGATCGGTGATGGCGATCCCGAACTGCCGAAGCGCATATCCGAGGGCCGGCCCTCGATTGCTGCCGCCGAGCGATCGCTCGTACGGAAGCCGCAGATAGGCGACACGAGGCCGGCGCCCCCTGGCCCGGCGCCGGCACCGGCCGCTGCTGCCGTCAAGCCGGCGCAGAACCGCAACCGTGGAGATCGTCAGAAAGTCGACCGGACCAAGGCGGCACCGCAGCCACAGCATGCTTCGGCGGTCATGGCCGACGGACAACTGGCAACCGATGCCGCCAAGAAGAAGCGCCGCCGCGGCGGTGTCAAGACCACCAAGCCCAGCGGCCCGGGTCTCGAGGTCGACCTCGACGCAGACACGATCGAACGTCGGCGCGGGCGCGAGCGCAATGGGCGCCCCATCGGTCGCTACCTCATGGCGGTGCAGGTCCGTCCGACATTGACTCAGGTTGCCGTGCTCGAGGGTCGCAACCTGATCGAGCACTACGTCAGCAGGCCAGCCGACGACGTCAGCCAGATCCACGGCAACATCTACCTCGGGAAGGTGCAGAACGTGCTCCCCGGGATGGAAGCCGCGTTCGTCGACATCGGCACGCCGAAGAACGCTGTCCTCTACCGCGGCGACGTCCAGTACGACCCGGAGGACATCGTCGAGAAGTCGGGCCAGATGCGCATCGAACAGATGCTGCGACCCAAGCAACTGGTGCTCTGTCAGGTCACCAAGAACCCGATCAGCGCCAAGGGCGCCAGGCTGACCCAGGAAGTGTCGCTGCCTGGCCGGTTCGTCGTGCTGATCCCGAACTCGAAGACGTACGGCATCTCCAAGCGCCTGCCCGACGACGTTCGCAAACGGCTGCGCAACATCCTCGACAGGGTCAAGCCCGCCCAGCACGGCCTCATCGTGCGTACCGCAGCGGAAAATGCCAACGAACACGAGTTGCGCGCCGACATGACGCGACTGCTCGACCAGTGGGACGTGATCGAGGCAAAGGCCAAGAAGGCCAACAGCCCGACCTTGCTCTACCGCGAACCTGAGCTGGCCGTGCGCGTGATTCGTGAAGAGTTCAACGCCGAGTATCGCGGCGTCATCATCGACGATCAGCGCCTGTTCGACGACGTCCGCGACTATGTGGCGGCGTTCAACCCCGACCTCGCCGACCGCATCGAGTACTACGACGCAGTGGCCGAAGGGCTGCCGCTGTACGAGCGCCAACACATCCACGAGCAGCTGCACAAGGCGCTCGACCGCAAGGTCTGGCTGCCCAGCGGCGGGTCGCTGATCATCGAGCACGCCGAGGCGCTGACCGTCATCGACGTCAACACCGGCAAGAACGTCGGTACCTCCAACCTCGAAGAGACGGTGTACCGCAACAACCTGGAGGCTGCAGAGGAAGTGGCCAAGCAGTTGCGCCTGCGCGACATCGGCGGAATTGTCGTGATCGACTTCATCGACATGGAGATCAAGGAGAACCGTCGCAAGGTCGTCGACGCGTTCCGGTCGGCGTTGGCCCGCGACAAGACCCGTACGCAGGTGTTCGACATCTCCGACCTCGGTTTGGTGGAGATGACCCGCAAGCGGATCGGCGAGGGTTTGCTCGTCAACTTTGCCGACCAGTGCCCGAACTGTGCAGGCCGCGGCGTCATCATCGACCACTCGCTACTCGAATGACATTGCCCCCAGCGTGGCCAGTTGTTGTCAGGCGTTCACCCGATAGGATCGCATGGCTATGTACGCAGTGATCGCATCCGGTGGCAAGCAGGCCAGAGTCGCAGAGGGCGAGCAGGTGCACGTCGAACTGCTCGATGCCGAGCAGGGAAGCGAAGTATCGCTGACCCCAGTTCTGCTCGTCGACGGCGATGTCGTGCTGGCCACTCCCGCACAACTGTCCGGAGCCACGGTCACCGGCAAGGTCGTCGGATGGGCGCAGGGCCCGAAGATCGACGGCTTCACCTACAAGCGTCGTACCAACCAGCGCCGGCGTTATGGCCATCGCCAGAAGTATCACGTCGTCGAGATCACCTCGATCAAGAAGGGCTGAACCGAGATGTCAAAGACCAAAGGTGGCGGATCAACTCGCAACGGGCGCGACTCCAACGCCCAGCGCCTCGGCGTCAAGGTCTTCGGTGGCAGTGCAATCCACGCCGGCACCATCATCGTTCGCCAGCGGGGCACCAAGTTCCACCCCGGCCGCAATGTCGGCATCGGTGGGGATGACACGCTGTTCGCGATGACCGATGGCGCAGTGAAGTTCGGTTCACGCGGTGGCCGCAAGGTCGTCGACGTAGAACCCTTTGACGCGTGAGCCAGCACGCCTTCGGCGTGCCGTCTCACCCATGATCTGGCGAAGCCCGGCTGCGGCCGGGCTTCAGCCGTTTTCGGCGGCGACCTTGCCATTCTGGATGACGGTGCGGATTCGCTGACCGAGGCCCGCGATGTCGAGTGCATCGCCGCGAGCAATGACGATGTCCGCCCGTTTGCCGACCTCGATGGCGCCGCGATCTTCGTCGACACCGAGCAGTTGCGCCGCCGTGCGGGTCGTCGCGATCAATGCCTGCGCCGGTGACATTCCGCAGGCAACCATCTGTCCGAGCTCGCGCAGATTCTGACCGTGGGGCGTCACGCCGGAATCGGTGCCCATCGCCACTTTGACACCGGCCGCGATCGCCTGGCGAATGCTCTGCCGATGGACGTCGATCACCATCTTGGTCTTGTCGATCGCGTACTGGGGCACGTTGACGCCACGGTCAGCGGCCTCGAGCACACCCATCGGCGCGATCAGCGTCGGAACTAAATACGTCCCCCGTTCGAGCATCATCGAGATGGCTTCGTCGTCGAGGTAGATCCCGTGCTCGATCGAGCGGATCCCGGCCCGAACCGCCGACTTGATCCCTTCAGTCGCCTGGGCGTGTGCCATGACCCACTTGCCGGCGGCCGATGCCTCTGCGACCAACACGTCCAGCTCGTCGTCGCGGTAGTGACCATGGCGCGGGTCGTCGCGAGGCGACAGCACTCCGCCGCTGGTGCACACCTTGATCACGTCAGCGCCTGCCCGGATCAGTTCGCGAACCTTGCGGCGCATCTCTTCGGGTCCATCGACGATGTTGTGCGGCTTGCCGGGGTGGGCGATGCCGATGATGCTCGGCATGTACGCCCCGCAGGGCTCCCACGTGTCGCCGTGGCCACCGGTCTGACTGAGGATGGTGATCGATATCTGCATGTCGGGTCCCGGGGCGATGCCACGTTGCTGTGCCGTCTTGATCCCGAGGTCGCTGCCACCGGCTTCGCGTACGGTCGTGATCCCGGCGGCCAGCGTCCTGGCCATCCGTTCGGCGGCGAGATAGAAGTTCATCGAGAACGGTGTGTGCACGGAGTGCATCGGATCGAGGTCGCCGTCGACCATGAAGTGCACGTGACTGTCGATGAAGCCGGGGTAGACAGCGTGCGCGCTCGCGTCGATCGACTCATCGCCGTCCAGCGAGGTGCCGATCTCGACGATCCGATCGCCTTCGATGGCGACATCGGCAACCGCTGCCGTACCGCCGACGCTGTCGAACACCTGGCCGTTGTGGATCACGGTTCGTGTCATCGGCGCATGTTACGCCGATGCCTCGCGCTGCTACAGGTGGGTGTCGATCCCCTGAGGCAGGCGAGCCGTGTCCCATCCGAGGAGGGCCACCGCTTGTCGACAGGCGAACCGGTCCGTCATCCCGCCCACGTAGGCGACGGCATCGTGCAGCGCCGTGTCGCTGTCGCCGCTCCCATCGGGGAGCAGTTGGGGATGCGCGGCGTAGTGCTCGACGAGTGCCTGCAGCAGCGAGATCACCGACAGGGCCTGGGCCTGCGATGCCGGCCGAAGGTACACGTTGTCGTAGTTGAACTTGCGGAACGCGGCCAGCGCCTCTGCGGCCTCGGCGGTCATGCCGATCCTGCCCGTCGTGCCCGTCGCCCGAATCATTGCGGTGATGAACGCGCCAAGCTGATGACTGCGCCGCTCGCCGCATCGGTCGCGAACGATCGCGGGCAGGGCTTCGGGTGTGACGATCCGTGCGGCAACAGCGACTTCGAAGTCGTGGCACACGTAGGCAATGCGATCCGCCCAGCTGACCACTTCACCCTCGGGTGTTTGCGGGGCGGGTCGGGACCACGAGTGGTTGCGTATGCCGTCGAGGGTCTCGATGCAGAGGTTGAGCGACGTCAGGGTGACATCGGCGCCCCACACCGCATGGTCGTACCCGCCATCGACGTACGGCGTGAGCGCATCCTCGCTGGCGTGACCACCGGGCCCGTGACCGCAGTCGTGGGCGAGGGCGATCGCTTCGGTCAGTTCCACGTTGAGCCCGAGTGCCCTGGCGACGGATGTTGCCACTTGGGCGACCTCGAGCGCGTGGGTCAGCCGGGTTCGCTGATGATCATCGGGGAACACGAACACCTGCGTCTTGCCGGCCAGACGCCGGAACGCGCTGGCGTGCAGGATGCGGTCTCGATCGCGCTCGAAGCACGTGCGCCACTGATCGGGTGTCTCGGGGATGGCCCGTCGTCCGGCACCGATCGCACGTGTGGCCGACGGCACAAGGGACTGGCCCTCGACGTCCTCGCGTTGCTCGCGCTCGACGAGTGACGTCGAGCCCGTGCCTGCAGTCGAGTTGGCATGGGCAAACGCCACGGCGCCTTCGGCGTGCCCGTGCATCGTCGATGCCCATCGCTCCGCTCGTTCGCCCAGGTCGGCCATCAGTCCAGAGTACCGAACAACTCCGGCTGGCCCGTCGGCATCGCCAGATAGCCTCAAGGGGTCCTATGAGCGGGTTCGTCGATGAAGCGCAACTGAATGTACGCGGCGGCGATGGTGGGGCCGGCTGTTCCTCGTTCCGGCGTGAGGGGCCTGAGGCGTTCGGTGGGCCCAACGGCGGCGATGGCGGCAAGGGCGGCGATGTCTGGCTGGTCGCCGATCGCAACGTTGCGTCGCTGTTGGCCTTTCGTGACCATCCGCACCGCCGGGCCAAGGACGGCGTCCACGGCAAGGGCAAGGATCAACACGGCAAGCGCGGCGAATCACTCGAGGTAGCTGTACCCGAGGGCACTGTCGCCACCGACCTGTACAGCGGTGAACTGCTGGCGGACCTGGCCAACCACGGCGACCGCTGGCTCGCCGCCGCGGGCGGTCGGGGCGGCCGCGGCAACGCCAAGTTCTGGTCGAACAAGCGCCGGGCTCCGACGTTCGCCGAGCAGGGGGAGCACGGCCAGGACATCTGGCTGAAGCTCGAGCTGAAACTGATGGCCGACGTCGCCCTGGTCGGGTTTCCGAACGTCGGCAAGAGCACGTTGATCAGCGTCATCAGCGCGGCCAAGCCGAAGATCGCCGACTATCCGTTCACGACACTGGAGCCGCACCTAGGCGTCGTGAAGATCGATGAGCACACCGATTTCGTCGTGGCCGACATTCCCGGCCTGATCGAAGGCGCCAGCGAGGGCAGGGGTCTCGGCCACCAGTTCCTGCGGCACATCGAGCGGGCCAGGGTGCTGTGCGTGATGCTCGACCTCGCCGCTGCCGACGAGGTTGCACCGGAAGAACAAGAACGCATCCTGCTGCACGAGCTCGGGCAGTACCGTCCCGAGATGCTCGAGCGCCCGCGCCTGGTCGTCGGCACCAAGGCTGACATCGCCGTCGCGGATTGGCCGGGATTGCGCATCTCGGCCGTTGCCGGCGAGGGCGTGCGTGAGCTCGTCGGCCGCATGGCGACTCTGGTGCACGAGGCCAGAAGCGAGCAGCCGGTCAAGCCCGGCCTCGTGATCATCCGGCCGGAGCCGGAAGGCGGTCGAGTAGAGCGACTCGGCGAGCATGAGTTCCGCCTGATCGGCCGGCAGGTCGAGCGGGTCGTCGCCCTCAACGACGTCACGACGCCCGAGGCACTGTCGTACATCGACTACCAGATGAAGCGACTCGGCGTTCCAAGGATCCTGGCGCGCGCTGGGGCACAAGACGGCGACGTCGTCTGGGTCTCGGAGTTCAGCTTCGAGTACCAGCAGGAGGCCTGATGCGGCTGGTGGCGAAGATCGGCACCTCGTCGATCACTGATGCCCTCGGGGTGATCGACGGCAAGGTTGTCGACAACATCTGCGATCAGCTGGCCGCACTTCGTGCCTCGGGGCACGAGGTCATCCTCGTCTCGTCCGGTGCTGTCTCTGCGGGGGTCGCCGCGCTGGGCATGTCGGCCCGGCCGGCCGACATGCCCACCCTCCAGGCCATCTCGGCCGCCGGGCAAAGCCGGCTCATGGGTACGTACAACATCTCGCTGGCCCGTCACCACCTGGTCGCGGCTCAGGTGCTGCTGGTGCCCAACGACTTCGTCGACCGCCGGCAATATCTGCACGCTCGTCGAACGCTGCTGCGCCTGATCGAGCTCGGCTGCATCCCGATCATCAACGAGAACGACGCGCTGGCCAGCCACGAGTTGCGCTATGGCGACAACGACCGCATCGCCGCCCTCGTGGCCCACAACGTCAACGCCGACCTGCTGGTGTTGCTGACCGACACGCCGGGTTTGTACACCGCCGACCCGCGCACCGATCCGACCGCTGAGCTGGTTCATGAGGTCCTCGCTAACGACCCCCTGCTCACTGTCAGCGCAGCAGCCACCGGCTCCCAACGGGGGAGTGGCGGCATGGCGTCGAAACTCGCTGCCGCCAAGATGGCCTCGTGGTCGGGCACACGCGCCGTGATTGCCTCCGCCGATCAACCCAACGTTCTCGTCGATGCCGCTGCGGGTGCAATGGTCGGCACCACCTTTCAACCTGGCGTTCGCCGCCTTCCGGCACGCAAGCTGTGGATCGGTTTCGCCAGTCAGGTCGAGGGTGTCGTCAGCATCGACGACGGTGCGCGGCGGGCGCTGGTCGAGCGTGGCACGTCGTTGCTGCCTGCCGGCGTAACGGGAATAAACGGAACCTTCGATGAGGGTGACGTGGTGGAGGTGCGAGATTCGTCGAACGCCGTCGTAGCGCGGGGCATGGTCCTCAGTGACGCCTCCACGCTGCGCGGGATCATCGGTAAACGAACGGGAGATCTCCCGTCACACATCGCCCACGAGGTCATCCATCGCGATGACCTCGTCCTGCTGACCTGACCGAGTGTTTCCGTCCCGCGGCGCCCCATCCGAGTGTTTGGCGCAACCCCGGGGTGGCCGAAAACACTCGGATGAAGCTCAGCGGGCGGCAAACACTCGCATGAAGTCAGCCGGCGGCGGGCTTGGGCTGCTGTTGTTGATCTGCGGGTGCTGCGCCCACCGCAGGCGCGTCGGCGGGGGCATCGAGACCGAGCTCGGCGCGCAGTTCGCTGAGGCGGCTGTGAGCCTCGACGTTGGCAGTGGCCTGCTCGACTTCGAGGATGCGCGACTCGACCGACGTTTCCTGCAACTCCGATGACGCCTTGGCCTTGACGTACCGCGCCTCGATCTTCTGCTGGACCTCGCTGAGGGTCGGCACGTCGTCGCCCACTGTCTCCTGCAGCTGCGACATCGCCTTGTTCATCTCTTCTTGCATCTTGGCCTGCTCGAGCTGGGACAGCAGCCTGTTCTTGTCGGCGAGCTTCTGCTGCAGGATCCGGCTGTTCTGGGCCACAGCGGCCTTCGCCTGATCGGATGCTTTTGCCGACTCGAGGACCATGGTCTTCAAGCCCTCGATGTCCTTCTCGACCTGGATCAACTGGTTGGCGATCGTTTCTGCAGCCCCGTTGTACTGCGCAGCCTTCGTGGGGTCGCCGGCCTTCTCCGCATCAGAGGCCATCATCAGCGCCTGGCGGGCGTTGGCATTGAGCTTCTCGAGCTCTGCCATCTTGCTGTTGAGGCGAAGCTCGCTCTGCTTCTGATTGGCGATGACGTTGGCTGCCTGCTCTTTCAGCCTCCGGTGCTGGGCCTGCGCTTCAGCCAGCGCCTGTTCGAGCTGGACCGCCGGATCAGCGCGATTCTCGAAGTTGCGGTTGAGCTTTGCGCCGAAGTACTTCCACCATTTCCGAAAGGCTTTGAACATGAGGGCGAATGCTACTCGGCCTCGGTAGAAGTCGGCGCTGGCCGGATGCGGGAACGGAGGTCGTCGAGCTCCGGCGATTGCAGGACGGTCAGCACGCCCACGTAGACCGCGGCGCCGACGATCGTGGCGACCACCAGCCGGACGACGGCGCCCGGTCCGGAATTGGCGCCGACAGCACGGGCAACCAGCCACACGGCGTCTGCCATCACGACTCCCGCCACGACCATTCGCCACAGGCTGGCCACGACGTCGTGCAGTGGGAACAACGGCAGTTTGTAGCGAAGCACTTGCAACGCCCACATGGAAGCGACGATGTACGCAAGCCCGAATGCCAAGCCGAGGCCGAGCAAACCCCAGCGACCGACGAGCAGAAACGCCAGCACGATGTTGAGCACATTCTCGCCGATGTTGATGATGAACGGTGTGCGTGCGTCCTGATGCGCGTAGAACACGCGAAGCACGAAGAGGTAGACCGAGAAGCCGACGAGGCCCAGCGCGAATCCGGCCAGCGCGCGTGAGGTGTTGAGCGCGTTGGCGGCAGTGAATTTGCCGTGCTGGAACGCGGCGCCGACGATCGCGCGACGCAGGACGAACAACCCGACACCTGCCGGCAAGGTGACCAGCGCGATCAGCCGGATGCCGAGTGAAGACCGGTCGAGGACCTTCTGTCGGTCGCCACGCTTGATCGCACTGGACAGCTCCGGCAGAAAGGTCGTGGCGATCGAGACTGCGAGCAGCCCGTGTGGGAGGACGAACCAGGTGAATGCCTTCGTGTACGCGTCTTCGTTGCCCGAGCCGCCGCGCAGCAGGTTGCGGATCACGACGATCGCGACCTGGTTGGCGACGACGTAGCCCAGCGCCCACACCGAGAGCGATCGCAGGCTCTTCACCGCGGGGTGGCTGAAGGACGGCCTGAAACGGAAGTGGACTTTCGCCTGCAAGACCGCCGGGAGCAATGCGAAGGCCATCACCGCGATCCCGACGGTTGCGCCCAGGCCCAGCGTCCAGAGCAGTCGACCGTTATTGATCACGTCGTCGAGTTGCGGGACTCGCTGATGCACGATGCCGGGCACCAGCAGCAGCGAGGCGATGATCGCCAGGTTCGACAGGGCGGGGGCCCACGCAGCCGCGAAGAATCGACGGCGGGCGTTCAACAACGCTGCGCCCATCGCGTTGAGGCCGTAGAAGAAGATCTGCACGAGGAAGATTCGGGCCAGCATCGTGCCGGCGGTTCGGTATTGGTCAGCGTCGACGCTGCTCGATGTCAACAACGAGTACATGCGGAAGATCAACGGTGCTGCGAGCACCGCAACTGCCGTGATGGCCGCCAGCACGACGATTCCGACGGAGATGACGGCGGAGGTGGCTTCATCGTCGTCGTCATCATGAAGACGGGTGAACAGCGGCACGAGGGTTGCCGACAGCACACCGCCGAGCAGCAGCTCGTAGATCATGTTGGGCGTACCGTTGGCCTGGTCGTAGGCGTCGGTGACAGGTCCCTGGCTGAGGACGATGCCCAGAACC
>JANPGV010000100.1:0-4150 GCA_031424145.1 Ilumatobacteraceae bacterium | reverse complement strand
CCGAACCGCAACATGGTCGAGTTCTGCCACACGACGCGATCGTTCACCGACGCGGAACGGGAACGGGCAATGAACGTGCTGCTCGATCCCTCACCGCCACACGACGACGTGCGCCCGAAGATCACGATCTGGAAGCCGCTGGTACCGGTGGCCTGATCGTCGGTCTCATCCGCGCTGGCTCGGCTGCTAGCCATGGCTCGCATCGACCACACAGAAGCGATTCCCCTCCGGATCGGCAAGCACTACGAAGTCGGGGTCCGCCGGATACGAGTCCCACGGCACGCGGGTGGCGCCGAGACTGACCAGACGGTCGATCTCGGCGGCCTGTTCGGCCGCGTTGTCGACGACGAGGTCGAGATGGACTCGCGGGTGCTGCTCGGGTGCAGTATCCGCCCGCTGCAGTGCCACTCGTGTTCCCTGGCCGGAGGGCGGAACGAGGATCGTGAACCCATTGTCCGCGTCGGGGAAATGCACGGGTTCATAGCCGAGAACCTGCGACCAGAAGATCACCGCACGACCGACATCATCGGCGCCGAGCACGACGGTTCCGAGTCGTATCACGATGTGAGTCTGACACGAGGGGAATCGCGGGACGTGCTCGGCTGACGGTGATCGTCAGACGCCGCGGGCGGCGTTGCCGAACTTCGTAAACTGACCGCGAAACACCAAGCGCACTGTGCCCGTCGGCCCAGAGCGATGCTTGGCAATGATCACTTCGGCCATTGCCTTGTCGGTCGACTCTTTGTTATAGACCTCGTCGCGATACAGGAACATGACCACGTCGGCATCCTGTTCGAGCGATCCCGATTCTCGTAGGTCCGAGAGCATCGGGCGCTTGTCGCCGCGGGTCTCGAGGTTTCGGCTGAGCTGGCTGAGAGCGATGATCGGCACCTCCAGCTCGCGAGCGAGGATCTTCAGGCCACGACTGATCTCGCTGACCTCCAGCTGTCGGTTCTCGGCCGAACTGCCGCCGCTCATCAGCTGCAGGTAGTCGATCACGATCAATGCCAGCCCGCCTTGCCGGGCCTTCATCCGGCGCGCCTTCGCTCGAATCTCCATGACCGTGACGCGAGGGTTGTCGTCGAGGTACAGCGGTACGTCGAGTCTGTTGATCGCTTTGCCGATCTTCGTCCAGTCGGCCTCGACCAGACGACCCGTCCGCAGCTTCTGTGAATCGACCTCTGCTTCGCTCGACAGGATTCGCTGGGTCAGCTCTGTGTGGCCCATCTCCAGCGAGAAGATCAGCACAGGACGCCGCGCCGTCTGGGCAACATAGGCGGCAATGCCCAACCCGAGACTGGTCTTGCCCATCGCCGGCCTGGCGCCGATGATGTTGAGGGTCGACGGTTGCAATCCGGACAGGATCTCGTCGAGATCATGAAAGCCGGTGGCCGTGCCGGTGATGATGTCTCCGCGTTCGAACGTCTCTTGCAACTTGTCCATCGCCAGCGGCAGCAGATCGCTGAGTGATCTCGTCGTGTCGGTGATCCGACTCTCGGCGATCTCGAAGACCTTCGTCTCGGCCTCGTCCAGCGCCTTGGTGACATCGTCGGGCTCGAGGAACCCGATCTCGGCGATCTCGCTGGCGACGCCGATGAGCTTTCGCAGCATCGCCGTGTCCTGAACGATCTTGGCGTAGCGCGACGCATTGGAAACAGCGGGCGTCGCGTTCTGCAGCTCGAGCAGGGTCTGGGGCCCGCCGATCTCGTCGAGCAGGCCGTTGCGTCGTAGCTCGTCGGCGACCGTCACAGCGTCGACCGGCTGGCCAGTCGCCATCAACCCGCGAATTGCCGAGTAGATGTGCTGATGGCTGGGCTTGTAGAAGTGATCGACCATCACTCCGAGCTCACCGATCTGGTCGACGACATCACGCGACAGCAGCAAGGCTCCCAGCAGGCTCTCCTCGGCGTTGAGGTTGTGAGGAGGTACTCGGTTGTCGGACCTGCGCGAATTGCGATCGCGGGCGGAGTCGCGTGAGAAATCAGTCATGAATCACCTACCTTGCCTGATCGAGCCTGTGAGGCGTAAGGGCAACAACCTGGGGTTAAGAGCCACCATCCCTGTGAGTTGGCTGTGTGGCGCGTGTGGACAATCCGCCCCGCGGAGGAACAGCCAGCCCCGGCCACGGCCCGCGCGAGGCCGTACCGGGGCTGGGGACAACCCTGTGGAGACGAAAAAGATCGTCAGTTACTTGCTGACGACCTCGACAGTGATGGGGAACTCGACGTCGTTGTGAAGCTTTGCGGTCACTGTGTGTGTGCCGAGCGACTTGATCTGGTCCATGTGTAGGTTCTTGCGATCGATGACGACCTTGGTCTGCTCTTCGACAGCGTGAGCAACATCAGCCAGGGTGACCGAGCCATAGAGCTTTCCTTCCGGGCCCGACTTGGCCGAGATCGTGATGATCTTTGGAACCAGCGCGGAAGCGATTGTCTGGGCACCTTCACGATCCTGCGCATCGCGCAGGTCGCGAGAACGTCGCATCGACGCGGCCTGTGCCACGGCGCCATCGGACGCCTTCATCGCATGACCCTTCGGAAAGAGGAAGTTGCGAGCGTGACCGTCGGAGACCTCGACGATGTCGCCGCGCTTGCCGAGACCCTTGCGGTCGGAGCGGAGAATGATCCTCATGATGCTCAGGCCTCGACCGTCTCGTCGACGTCGACGTCGGTATCAACGACGACCTCGTCGACCTGAGCTTCGACCTCGGGCGGCACAGCGGCGTCGGCCTTGAACGAGTCGCGGCGACCGCCTCCATCTTCGCGCCCACGACCGCCTCCATCTTCGTCGCGGTCACGCGGCGGACGGCCGGCACGCGTCTGCGAGACGCGCTTCGTGTACGGCAGCAACGCCATCTCCCGCGCGTTCTTCACTGCGTTGGCGATGTCGCGCTGTTGCTGCACGGTGTTACCCGTGACACGACGGTTGCGGATCTTGGAACGGTCGCTGACGAAGCGGTTCAACAAGTTGACGTCCTTGTAGTCCACGAAGTCGACCTTGTCGGTGACGAGCACACTGGTCTTCTTCTTGAACTTCTTGTTGATCTCTTTTGGCGCCCTGGCGCGATTCTTCTTGCTGGTCATTGTGCGGTCTCTCTCGGATCAATCATCATTGGTCAGAACGGTTCTTCGTCGCCGTACACGGGATCACTGGTACGGGCCCCAGCCGCAGGTGCGGCAGCCGTGGGACGGCCACCAGCGGCAGGGGTGCCATCGGGGCCGGTGCGTTGGGTGCGCTCGACCTCTGCACGCGCCCAGCGCAGGCTCGGCCCGAGTTCGTCGGCAACGATCTCGACGACGTTGCGCTTCTCGCCGGCGGTGGTCTCGTACTCGCGCTGCTCGAGGCGGCCCGTGACCATGATGCGGGTTCCCTTGGTGAGCGAAGCGGCGGCGTTCTCGCCGAGGCTGTCCCAGGCGGTGACGTTGAAGAACGACACCTTCTCCTGCCACTCGCCGTTGACCTGGTAACGACGGTTGACGGCCACACCGAAGCTGGCGACCCCCTTACCGCCGGCGGTGAAACGCAGCTCGGGATCGCGGGTGAGGTTTCCTACGATGGTGACATTGCTATCGGCCATGACGGCCTCCTTGACTTCTCGCGCGGCGGATCAGGCCGCTGGCTCCGTCAGACCGCGGCGAGCTGCCTCGGTATCGGGAAGGCGGATGAGCTTGTGGCGGACGATGTCGTCAGCAATGCGGAACGAGCGCTCGAGCTCGTCGAGTGCGCCGCCTGGGGCAACGAGCTGGTACACGACGTAGTAGCCGTATTCCTTCTTGTTGATCGGGTAGGCGTACTGCCGGCGGCCCCACCAGTCGGGCTTGCCATGGATCGTGCCACCGGCTTTGGTGATGGAGTCGGTGATCGCCTTCACCCTCGCCTGGGCGGCGGTGTCTTCTACGTCACCATCGATGATGACCATGAGTTCGTAAGCACGCGTCATGCGTGTGCAACCTCCCTTCGGACCCGGGGCCTACCCGGGGCCCCGGTGTGGGGCAGGGCCAATATGACCTGGCGAGTGTAGCGGTGAAAGACGGTGTCCACGCTTGGAGCATGACAGAGGGGTGTCATACAGAAGCGAGCGGGCGAGGGGCGACCTCGCCCACCAGTTCGGGACGGGTGAACTGGTGGGCTTGGCGCCACACTGCCGACA
>JANPGV010000099.1:0-14284 GCA_031424145.1 Ilumatobacteraceae bacterium | reverse complement strand
CTTCTCGGTGCTGGTCGGCACGCAGACCATTGGCCGTCCAGTCGGTCTTGCACTGGCACTGCTGATCGGGGTCGTAGCCGCAGAGGAGATGCCACCCAGCAGCCGGGCATATGCGCTCAGCGTGCTGGCCCTGGCCGGTGGCCTCGGTGCCGGCGTCGCAGTGTCGTCGCTGCGGCTGGCCGACATCGGTCGCGATGGATGGCGGCTGATCTACGTCATCTCGCTCGTGTGGTTGCTGCCGGCCTATCACCTCACCCGGCAGTTACCCGAGACCCACCGATTTCAGCAACGTCACCGAATTGCACCGCCGTTGGATCGACGGCGGTTCACGATCATCGCGATCGTGGCCATCACCGCCAACATCTTCGTCGCACCCGCATCGTTTTTCCAGAACCGATACCTCGACGACGTGCGCGGCTACACCGGTGGCGGCATTGCGCTGTTCACTTTGAGCACGGCAACTCCGGCTTCACTGGGGTTGATCGCCGGCGGGCGGATCGCCGAGATCGTCGGCCGCCGCGCGGTGCTGGCCATCTGCATGCCGCTGTCCACCCTCCTGGTCGTCGGCTCGTTCAGTTCCAATGGCTCGACGATGTGGTTGCTGGCGTTGATGGGCGGTCTGCTGGCCGGTGCCGCGTACCCGGCCTTCACCGTCTATCGCACCGAACTGTTCCCGACCGGGAACCGCGGGCGCGCCAACGGCTACATCACGGCCCTGTCGCTCGCAGGCAGCAGCGTCGGGCTCCTGTTGGTGGGCGGCCTCGTGCACCGCGGTTGGAGCTACGGCCGCTCGATGCTCCTCGTCGGGTTCGGCCAGTTGGTGGCGGCAGCCATCGCCTATGTCTTCTATCCCGAGACCGCGCACCTGGAGCTGGAACAGATCAACCCGCAAGATGCGCTAACCGAGAGCTGAGATCCACGTCGCCACCATCTCGGCGACAGCGGCGTCAGCTCCCTTCAGGTCGTGGCCTCGGCCTTCGAGCCAGTGATGGGTGACCTTCCCGGGAATCGTCGCGGTCCACTGCTGCAACTCGGCGGGTGAACCAAACGGATCGCGTGAGCCTTGGATGAACAGGCAGGGGACAGTGAGGCGGGGCAGATGTTCGGTTCGCAACGAGTCAGGTTTGCCGGGTGGGTGCAGCGGATACGAGATCAGTACGAGCCCCTTGGCGGGCAACGGAGCGTCGATGTCGCCGACGGCCATTGAACACATCCGCCCACCCATCGATCGGCCACCGAGCACGAGACCATCGGCGAGAAGGGGCGCAGCTTCGTCGCGCACCGCCTTCAACAACACCGCGGGTCGATCGGGTGCCCTGCGGCCCGCTTTGCGATACGGGAAATCGGCAAGCACGCACTTCATCGGAGCGACAGCCTTGGCTATTGCCAGCAAGCTCGGATGCGTGCTCGACGATCCGGCGCCAGGGAACAGCAGCAGGTTCATGCCAGCAGGATCCGGCGCGCCTCACCGAGCCGCTCGATCTCTTGGCCGGCGATGTCTTCGTCGCCGCCGTAGTCGGGGTGTACCTCGCGCAGCCGTGATCGGAACTGGGCCATCACTTCCTTCTTGCTGACCTTGCCGGTCCCCATGGGGAAGCCCAACAGCTCCAGTGCCCATGCCTTGGGATCGGCCATCGTTGCCAGCATCGAGCCGGAGGCCCCGGCAAGGTTGGCGATGAAAGACGGGCCGATCGCGCCGTGCCAACGCATCGCCTTGTGCAGCGAAGGGTTCAGCGCACGGCGTGCCTCGAGGTTGAGCCGTTCGACGGCATAGATCGCCCCGAGCACTTGGGCGAGCGGTGCTCCTTGCGGATTGAGGCTGAACCGCACGCTGTCTCCCTCACCCTCCAGGCGGTGCACGCTGACGGCGAGCCCGTGTCGGTCGACCTGGTAGCGGTGCAGCAGACGCGGTTGCACGACTCGTTCGCCCCGGCTGACCTGGTCGAGCAACCGATGGACGTCGGGCACGAGGTCCTCGTCGACATCCGGAAGGTGGGCGGCGATGACGGCGCCGAGCAGCAGACCGCCGAACCCGGGAGTGGGGTCGACGGGAAGCACGAGATGACCCAGTGAGACACGACGCGTCGGAGTCACAGGCCGCGAGTGCCAGACCTCCAACTCGGCCAACAACACGGTGCTGCTCCTCAGACGTACGGTCGGAGCAGGTCGTGCAGTTCGGCAGCGACCGCCCGGGTCTCGACGACATCGGGCTCATCGCCATCGACGAGCGCCGCGGCGAGATCGTCGGCGAGCTCACACGTGCGCTCCCACAACCGTTTGTCGACGCCGTACGGAGGATGGTCGGGATCAGCTATCCCGGTGGCCTGGAGCAGTTGCTCGAGCCCATCGGCGTCGAGCGGGTTGCGCTGCAAGCGATCGCCGGCGAGGAAGAAAGTGGTCAACGTCTCGAACGGGAGACGATCGGCGTCGGCGTCGGCGTCGGCGTCATCGGTGTCGGCGGGTAGATCGACACCTTCGTCGTTCTCGACATCGTCGAGGATCGCGTCGACGAGCTCCTCGTCGTCGGTGCTGACCAGAAGAACAGCTTCTTCCCAGCGAAACGGCAGTCCCCTGTTGACGAGGTGTGCGGTGACCAATTCGCGCTCGCCGGGCTCCCACTCGGCCAAGTCGTACTCGGTCGAAGGGGCGTCATCGGCCAGCGCAACCGCCTCGCGTGGCGCTGCTGGCACCTCCTCGTCTCCGGCAATCCCCAGCCGCATCTCGACCTGGGCGACGACATCGTCGGTGGCCGCTTCGACATGCTCGGGAACCATGAGCTCGTTGCCGTCCCACGCATGCGGGATCTCTGCGTCGGCGAGAGCTGCGGCTAACTCCGCCATGTGCTCGAACGACCAATTGGACAGGTCGTAATGCACCCGCGTGGCGTCGGGATCGTTCGGGTTCCATTCTTCTGTCACGACACGTGACGCTATCCGGCAGGAACGTGCGCAGCGAGAAACTCCTGCATGCGTCTGTATTCGTCGAGCTGGTTCTCGGGCTTGCGAAACCCGTGACCTTCGCCCTCGTAGACCACGAACTCGACGTTTCCCCCGGCGGCGCGGCATCGCTCGACAAACGTCGTGCTCTGTTCGATCGGCACCACCGGATCGTTGTCACCATGCATCACCAGCAACGGTGTGCGGCCCATTCGCTCGACGAAGTTCACCGGCGAGCAATCGTGGTACAGCGTCGCAGCGTCGAGTAGTGGCCCGACCAACGTCTCGGTGTAGTGCCGTTCGAACCGATGACTGCGTTCGGCAAGGTCGACTAGGTCGGTGACGGGGTAGGCGACGATCGCTGCGGCCACCAAGTCGGGGTTCGAGGCGACGACCCCGAGTGCGGTGAAACCTCCCGCCGAGGAACCGACGATCGCGGTGCGCGCTGGTGAACCCCATCCCTTCGCGTGGGCGTACGAGATCGCGGCGATGGTATCGCCGACGTCGAGCTCACCCCAACGGCCACGAAGGGCTTGTTGATAGGGGCGGCCGTGACCTGTCGAACCGCGGTGGTCGGGCACGAGCACGTTCCACCCGAGCGAACGCCAGTAGGCGATGCGCGGCATGAACGTGACCTGCCACTGATCGGTTGGGCCGCCGTGCAACCAGCAGAGCAGGCGATCAGTGGGCGCGTCGGCACGGTACAAGCGGGCGTGCAAAGTCGAGTGATCCGCCGCCTCGAACTCGACGACGTCCGGCTCGACCAGCGGCAGGTCCTCCCAACCGCTCAGCGGTCCGACAGCAACAACCGAACGCTCCCAGGTCTCGTCGTCGTACACGACGATCTGCGTGGGAGTGCGCGCACACGATCGCAATGCGGCGAGCCTGCCCGCGTGCCACGACAGCTGACCGTGGATCCCACGGCCTACCTCTTGGACCTGCCGACTGGCGATGTCGATCACGCACAGCGAGCCGAAGCCGGCTTCGTTGCGAGTGAACGCGACTCGGCACGAATCCGGAGAAACGACGAACGTTCGCTGGCCCATCCCCCAGGTGGGGCCGCCGTGTTCGAATGGCTCGTCGAGCAACGAGCGATCGTCCAGCCACACGTTGAGCCAGCCATTGTCATCTCGTAGACAAATGACAGTGCCGTCGGGCATGAACCGGATCTGTTGAATCGCCGCGCTCGGCTGTTGTTCGTCGATGCCGGACCGCCCGAAGACCTTGCCCTGAATTCGCGACGAGTCCCATGGCATCGCGGGCACGTTCCATGCCTGCCACGAAACGGCACTGCTGTCCGGTGTGGGGCACGGGTCGAAGACAAAGTCGGCGGACCCATCGTCGAGCCGTTCACTCGCTCCGTCGTCGAGGTTGGTAGCCCATACCTCCGCATCGTCGAGGACGTACAAGACGCGGCTCCCGTCGGCCATCGCCGCTGGGGCCGCCGCGACGCGCTCGGGACCATGTTGGGTCAACTTGCGCACGGCCCCGTTCGGCACGGGTTGCAACCACAGGTCGCCATCGATCGCGACATAGATCACCGCGCGTCCGTCTGCGCTCCAACACCAACATCCGCCGCCGAACCCTCGCCCCGGCCTTGGCGGCGGATATGCAGTGAGTTGGCGAACGGGCTTGTTGTCGAGCGTGTCGACGAGCAAAGCAGCGGAACCACCCGATGCCATGGCGTAGACGATGCACTGTCCGTCCGGGCACAGCCTTGGTTCGCTCAGATCGCGCCCAACGATGCACCGCTCCACAGCAATCGTCATGGCGGCGGACTGTACCCGCGTTAATTCGTTGGACAGCGCGGCTGACCCTCTGGAATGTCCGTGCGAACCGAGACCGAAGGAGGTGCCGCAATGATGAGAACAAGAACCGCAGATCTGCTCGAAGTTGCCGCGCGCCTTGCCGCCGGCTTCGGGTTCTGCACCGCCTGACGACCGCTTCATTGCGAGGTCGCGGCGACCCGCTGCTCCAACACGTTGGCACACGATCGCGCGCCAACTCCTCGACGCTTCACACCCGCCATCTCGTACCCGACACTCACACACCAGGAGAATCCCATGTGGTCAAGCAATTCCTACGTCGCCCAGCATCTGATCAACGATCGTCAAGATCGACTTCGCCAGGTCAGCCAGCGCACACGTCTGATTCACGACGTCAAATGCAGCAGGCGGCGGCTTCACATCAAGACGTAACAACACATAGGAGAGCACGGGGTTCGCCCGTCCGCCGCAAAGCAGTACGGTGGACGGGCGATGGCCCCCAATCAGTCTCCCCAACAGCCGGACCGCAACCTGGCACTCGAACTTGTTCGAGTCACCGAATCCGCCGCTCTCTCCGCTTCGCGTTGGGTAGGCCGCGGCGACAAGAACGGTGCCGACAAGGCGGCCGTCGATGCAATGCGCACGGTGCTGTCCACTGTGCCGATGGACGGCATCGTCGTGATCGGCGAGGGTGAAAAAGATGAGGCACCGATGCTCTTCAACGGGGAAAAGGTCGGCGACGGCACGATGCCGTTGACGGACGTCGCAGTTGACCCCATCGACGGCACCACCCTCACCGCGTTCGGTCGCGCCAACGCGATCGCGGTGATCGCCGTCAGCGAGCGAGGCACGATGTTCGATCCTGGTCCGTGCGTCTACATGACCAAGATCGCGGTCGGTCCGGAAGCCGCAGGCTCGATCGACATCACCGCCACCCCCACGCAGAACCTGCGCTGGATCGCCAAGGCGAAGGGCGAGTCCGTTCGCGATCTGACGGTCGTCATCCTCGACCGCGACCGTCACGCCGATCTCATCGCCGAAGTCCGCGCCAGCGGTGCGCGCGTGAAGTTGATCACCGACGGCGACATCTTCGGCGCGATCGCAACCGGTTGGCCCGACGCGGGCGTCGACGTGCTGCTCGGTACCGGTGGAACCCCCGAAGGCGTCACCGCCGCTGCGGCACTGAAGTGCATGGGCGGCGAGATCCAGGGGATGCTGGCTCCCCGCAACGACGAAGAGCGCCAACAAGCCATCGACATGGGATACGACCTGTCTGCTGTGTTGACCACAGATGACCTGGTCAGAGGTAACAACTGCTTCTTCGCGGCTACCGGCATCACCGACGGCGAACTGCTTCGTGGCGTGCGTTTCGAGCGCAACGGGGCGCGCACACAAAGCCTCGTGATGCGTTCGAAGAGTGGCACCGTGCGATTGATCGACGCCCGTCACCGCATCGACAAGCTCTCGACGTTCGCGGCGGTCGACTACGCCTAGTTCGGCAGCAAGGTGAGACGAGATCGGTGCAATTCTCGACATCGCAAATTCATGTGCGTGGTCCTGCGTCCAAGGTGCCGTCGCGGGCCCATAGCCCTGCGATCGCGATCGTTACCAAGGACGCTGCGATCAGCACCGCGCTGCTCGCTACGTGATGCCCGTGGATCGCCGCTACGACGACCCACGTCCCACCGCTCGCAACCATCACAGCCAAGGATCGGCGCATCCAGCGGCGGCACATTGCTCGAGTCCACGTCGCAGCCGGTGGAGCGACACTCGCTGCGGCCGTCGAAGCGTGGAGCACAGCGAGCGATACTGCTGCTCCGACCGACCAGGGCGTGGCCCGATCGTGGACCGTCGCCAGCCACTCGACGCCCACGACCAGCACGACGAGCAACCCGACGTGACTGTCAGGGAGCGCGACGCACACGAGAGCTAGCGAGAAGATCACAACGTTGACGATCGGAACTGTGTGGCCGGCCGCGAGCCACGTGCACCCCACGGCGAGCACCGTGCTCGCGAGTATCAGAACACGAAGCATCAGACCGATACCGCGTACGCGCGACGACAACCACCTTGAGTCTGGAGAAAGAGCGTCGTTCATCGACGCCGAACCATCCGGACTCCGGCGTGGCGGTGCAGGTCGCGCAGCACGACATCGAGGCTTCCGGGTCCCCGCCACGGGACGACGGCGATACCTGCCTCCCCGACCCGCCGAATTTCGCGCTCGCGCTCGAGCAATCTGATCCGCCAGGCGATCTCGACATATGGGTCGTCTGGGTCACTCCGGGTGATGTCAGCGGGGAGACAGTCGATTACCAGAACCGTCAGGCCGTGCTCGGCGATCGTCACGGCACGTTGGAGCGCGGTGGGCGACACCAAGGGGGACAGCATCACGACCAGCGCACCTTGCCCGAGGCCGCGCGGCATTCGCCCGTCGTCGGCGAGGTCGGTCGGCGGCTCGATGCTGGCCATGACCTCCAGCATCCGGCGCAGTTGGCGATACCCGGTCGCCGGTGGCAGTCGTTGCACGCCTCGGGAGCCGATCACCGCTAGCGCGACGCGGTCGCCGGTGCTGATGTAGTGCTCGGCGATCGCGCCGGCCGCGCGCAGTGAGACATCCAGGCTCGAGGCGCGGCCATCGATCCCGCCGCTCTCGCCGACGTCATTGAGCGCGTCGATGAGCAGCACGACGTGTCGATCGTGATCAGCCCACGTCGAGGTGACATGCAACGTGCCTGTGCGCAGCGACTGAGCCCAGTGGATGCGGCGCAGGCGGTCTCCGGGCTGGAAGGGACGGATGCTTGCGAACTCGGTCCCGCTGCCCTGTCTGGGCGAGCGGTTGACTCCGACGAGCCCGGGGGTACGCACGGGTGGAGCCGAGGCGTCGAATCGTGAAGATTGCGGGAGAGCAAGCAGAGTGTGTGCGTTCGTTTCTCCCGTCGGCGCACACCGGAATCCGGCCCACGCGCTCGAAGCGACAACGAGTGCAGGACCGACTCGCCGAGCTCCCCACCGAGTCGGGCGGATCACCATCGAGAGCGGCTGGTCGCCGTCGTCACGAAGGCTGACGACGACCTGCCCATTGACCGGTTGCCGATCGATCCACGTCGTCGCCTCGAGCACGGCCGCCACGTCGTCGACGCGGCCTTCTGCATCGCGCACCTCGATGTGCCATGTCGTCGCTTCGCCCTCCCGGACTACGCCGTGGCCGATCGAATGGGTCACATGCGGCAAACACAGTGGCCGCAGCCTGACCGCCCACACTGCGGCTCCCACCAGCGGAGTAGCGAGCACCAGCAGGTCGGGGCGGCGGGCCAGCACGGCAGCGACCGCGAGCAGCACACCGCCGAGCAGCGCGCGGGCGTGCGCAGTCGTCGGTTGCCAGCAGCCGCCCGGTTTCACGACGAAATGTTCCCGCCCGGCGTCGGCGTCGGGACCGAGGCCAGGACTTCGTCGGTCACCGTTGTGCCGGATGCCCTCGTGAGCCACAACTCGGGCTTGATCGTGATCCGATGAGGGAGCACTGATGGTGCCACGGCCTTCACATCCTCGGGAGTCACATAGTCACGGCCGGATATCACGGCATGCGCGCGAGCGCACAACAGCAGTGCTAGTGCGCCACGCGGCGAGGCGCCGATCTGCACCTGTGAATGGCGTCGAGTGGCAACCACAATGTCGACGCAGTACCGGGCGACGTCGTCGTCGACCACCACCGTCTCGACCGCGGCCTGCATCCCCAGAAGTGTTGGCGCGTCAACGATGGTGCGCAGTTCCTGCGCTTCCTGGCGACGTTGCATCCGCCGGTCGAGCACCTGCCACTCCTCGTCCGGCGTGGGGTAGCCGAAGCTAATCCGGAGCAAGAACCGGTCGAGCTGAGCCTCAGGCAGGGGGTAAGTGCCCTCGTACTCGACCGGGTTGGCCGTGGCAAGGACGTGGAACGGCGGCTCCAAGGCGAACGTCTCGCCTTCGACGGTGATCTGGCTCTCCTGCATCGCTTCCAGGAGGGCGGCCTGTGTCTTGGGCGGCGTGCGGTTGATCTCGTCGGCCAGCAGCAGACCGGTGAACAGCGGACCGCGACGGAACACGAACTCGTGAACCCGCTGATCGAAAACGAAGGAGCCGGTGAGGTCGGCCGGCAACAGATCGGGCGTGAACTGGGCGCGGGTGAACCGCAACCCGAGCGCCTGCGCGAATGAACGCGCGGCAAGCGTCTTGCCCAGCCCGGGCAGATCCTCGAGCAGCACGTGACCACCGGCGAGGACGCCGCACAGGACGAGCGTGAGCGCCTCGCGCTTGCCCACGACGGCCCGGTTCACCTCGTCGAGAACGCCATTAGCCAGGCCCGACGTCGTCCCGATGTCGATCGCCGTCGTGGGCATCATCTCCTCGTTCACAGCGACTCGATGTCGGTGATGATGCGGCCCAGCTGGCGCACGGCAACGGCCGGTCGTTGGGCTGCGACGAGATGACGCAGGGTCGGGGTGAGCACCTCCATCGCCGCGGCAGGATCCGTGGCGCGGTCGATGTGACGGTGGGCAAGCAGCCGATCATCGACGAGATCGACAAGAGTTCCGCGGAGCTCGGCCGAACCGAACCACCGCGCGTCGTGCAGTTCAGTTCGCAACGAGCTGACCCGCGGATCGCTACCGCGTGAGGGGCGGCGCACCTGCCGCGGCCGGGTCCACCCGACCCGGATGACCGCGTGTGAGAGGTCGACCATCACCACGATCGCCGCCGAGACGACAGCGACGATGCCCGCTAATACGAGCACCGCCGGGCGCGCGTTGCTGGCCGCAAGCGAGACAGAGAACACCAGCCAGACGCACACCATCACCAGCGCGCGCCAGCGCGTCACGTGAGAACCACGACACTTGACCTCAGCACCGCCTCAACGCGATTCAGGGCGGCCAACGCTCGAGTCCGATGGTCGTCGCGCAGTTCGTGACGAGAGAAGCGCGCCTCCCGATACAGCGCTGCAAGCTCCCGGATAGGTGCGGGGTCGACCGACGATGCCGCCACCACGCGTTCGGCGTACTCCGCCGACGTCTCAGCCGCGTCACGCGGCAGCCCCGCCGCGTCGGCATCGCGTTCGAGCTGCATCCAACAGGCGACGATCGCGTTGCGCGGGCTACCCCCAGCCAGTGCGACGCGAGCAGCCTCGACGTCGACCGCGAGCTCAGCCACCTCCGGCAGCGCCGTGACCTGCCGGACCGATCGCCCACGCACACCACTCCGCCTAAGCCTGGGCCACATCCCCGCCCTCACAATCCCTACGGCCGCCGTCACAGCGACGACGATCAACAGCACACCAACGAGCTGAAAGAACACATCGCCCCAATGGCTCGGGTCGCCACTCTCGAGCGGCACAGAGTCCGGCGGTGCGACCGTATCAAGTGGGCCGGCCGGACCAACAGAAGATGGACTCACGTCCCCTGGTGGTGTGATCCAGAGCCGAACCGGACCAGACGACGCTGCCAACACCAACAGCAAGGCGACCCCGGTGGCAGCACCTGCCACAAGCCTCCGGTCCATACGGTCACCATACAACGAGGCACTCGCACCGATTCGCAGCTAGTGCACGCGATCGCCCTTGCGGCCCGGGGTTTTGGCGAGGACTCACTCTCCGTGATCCGGGGTCGCCGACGGCAATGGCCAACGAAGTCGGGTTGCGCAGCGTCGCATTCGATATTGATGACCTTCGCGCTGCGGTCCGGGGCGTCGTCGAACGCCCCCACCTCGTCGCTGGTCACCGCGTCGACGCCGACATCTCCTCATCTACGCTCTCGGCCACATCCTGCTCGTCACCCATGGCAACAGATGTACGCCGATCCGACTGGAACGCAACCCCGGAGGGCGATCGACTAGAACCAGCGCGCCGTATTTCAGAATCGCCAACGCATCGAACCTGGCGTCTCTTCGGCAATACCGACTGCGGTCGCAGTGCGCGGCTTGACTTCGTAGACGAACCACGGCGGTGGTCCGAGGGTCGGCGCGTTGAACGGTGCGGTGATGCCGGTTCCCGAGTCGTCGGGCTGCGCGGGCCATCCGCTTTTCGCCCACAACGCCGCGATTTCGACCACGATTGTCGCGTCGGTCACGCGCCGGGCTTCGCCTGCGACCATCACGTCGAAGCCCTTCGTGGCAACACTGATCGTGCAGCGCGGGTCGCGTGCAACGTTCCTCGCCTTACGGGTACGTTCGCCGGTCTGGAACCAGCATGAGCCCGCATGCCACAGCGCGCCCACACTCGTCACGTGTGGGCTTCCATCGGCGTTCAGGGTCGTCAACCAGAACGTCAAGCGGTTCGGCGAGCGCGGGTCGTCGTGCGTCAACGGGCCGACGAGCTGCGTTTCAACTTCGGACCACTCGAACGTGGGCAGCCCCTCGGCCTCACCGAGGTTCGTGGTTTTCATAGTTCTTGAGACTCCATCTCTAGCCGAAACTCATCTGCCTGTCAGCCGTCCCATCACTCTGCTTCGAGTCATACCCATCATGCAGTCTCTGTTAACAACAAGATTCGGTGCGACGGTTGCGAGCTAAATCGGCAGCCCCTTTGACTACTTAGCGTTCCGGGGTGCCCGATTCGACCTACGCCTGAGTTCGGCAGCGATCAATCGCGCTGGACCATGCTCGAGATCCGCCGCGCCAGCGTTCGCGGCGCAACGCCGGATACCGCAGCCAACGCCTTGTTGATCGCGCCGGGGACCGACAGGGCGTGGCCCTTGGCGACGTCGCGCAGACCGGCTTCAGCCACATCGGTCGCCGACATCCACGCCATCGACGGGTACTGACTCGCGTACGACTCGGTTCGGCTGACGCTCTGGAACTCGGTGCGAGTCAGGCCAGGGCACAGCGCCGTGACATGCACACCGGTGCCGCGCACTTCTTCATGAAGGCTCTCGGACAGCGAAGTCACGTATGCCTTGGTAGCCGCGTACACCGCGAGCTTGCGCGCCGGCTGGAAGCTGACGACGCTGCTGACGTTGAGCAGATAGCCACGTCCGGTCGGCACCATAACACCGAGCGCGGCTCTGCTGATCCGCGTCAACGCTGCAACGTTGAGGGCAACCTCGTTGTCCATCCGGTCGGGGTCGGCCTGGTAAAAATCGCCTGACGTGCCGAACCCGGCGTTGTTGACGACGAGGTCGACGGGTTGCTCGGTGTCGGTGACGCGCTTGACGACGGCAGCCAACCCGTCGGCGGTCGTGAGGTCTGCGGCCAGCACCTCGACCCCGTCGTACCGTGCTGCCAACTCATCGAGCCTGTCGACCCGTCGGGCCACGATCACTTGAGGAATGCCGGCCTCTCCGAGGATCTGGACCATCGCCTCGCCGATACCACTCGAAGCTCCAGTGACCAATGCCGACGTGAAGGGATACGAAGAAGCCATACGGTCGAGGCTATGCCGCCCGCCGCGTATGAACTCGACGGCTCAGTGCGAGCCGGTGCCGGCGTTCAGCCCGCCGGACGCGTTGAGGCGGGCGTGGGCACGGCTCAACGCAGCTGCAGCCTCGGCGTCGTGCTCGGTACGGAGCACAGCTTCGGCTCGCTCCGCCGCCGCCATGGCCCTGCCGCGATCGATGTCTTCGCCAAGCTCGGCGATGTCGCTGAGGATGCTCACCTTGTTGTCGGCGACCTGAACGAATCCGCCGTGCACGGCGACATCGAGTTGGCTCCCGTCGGCCAGCGTGATTCTGGTGTGGCACTCCGTCAGTGCACCCAGAAATGGGGCGTGACCAGGCAGGAAGGCGATCTCGCCGCCACCGACGGTGCGAGTGATCACCTGTGTGGCCTCACCCGAGAACACGACCCTCTCGGGTGACACCAGTTCGACCTGCATTGTCGCCATCGTGGATCAGGCGACCTGCTCGGCGAGCGACTTCGCCTTGGCCATCACTTGTTCGACGCCTCCGACGTTCAAGAACGCCTGCTCCGGCACTTCGTCCATGTCGCCACGCAGGATGGCTTCGAAGCTCTCGACGGTCTCTTCGACCTCGACGAACTCGCCTTCAATACCGGTGAAAACCTTGGCGACGAAGAACGGCTGCGACAAGAACCGCTGGATCTTGCGGGCACGCGAAACCGTGAGGCGGTCCTCCTCGGAAAGCTCATCAAGACCGAGAATCGCGATGATGTCTTGCAGTTCCTTGTACCGCTGCAGGTTCTCCTGCACACCGCGGGCCACCAGGTAGTGGCGTTCACCGACGACATCGGGCTGGAGGATGGTGGAGGTCGATGCGAGAGGATCGACGGCTGGATAGATGCCGAGCGCAGCCACCTGGCGGCTCAACTCAGTGGTGGCATCGAGGTGGGTGAAGGTCGTGAACGGTGCCGGGTCGGTGTAGTCGTCGGCCGGCACGTACACAGCCTGCAGGGACGTGATCGAGCGGCCGCGAGTCGAGGTGATCCGTTCCTGCAACTGGCCCATCTCGTCGGCCAGTGTCGGCTGGTAGCCCACCGCGGACGGCATGCGGCCGAGCAGTGTCGAAACCTCAGATCCGGCTTGGACAAAACGGAAGATGTTGTCGACGAAAAGCAACACATCCTGGTTCTGCACGTCTCGGAAGTACTCGGCCATGGTCAGCGCCGAGAGAGCGACGCGAAGCCGGACCCCTGGTGGCTCGTCCATCTGACCGAAAACGAGCGCGGCTTTTTCGAACACGCCCGACTCCTCCATCTCGATTCGGAGGTCGGTGCCTTCGCGCGTCCGCTCGCCCACGCCGGCGAACACCGACACACCCCCGTGCTTCGATGCAACGCGGTTGATCATCTCGGTGATCAACACGGTCTTGCCGACGCCGGCTCCGCCGAACAGGCCGATCTTGCCGCCGGAGAGGTACGGCGTGAGCAGATCGATGACTTTGATGCCAGTGGTGAACATGCGCCGCGACGGTTCGAGGGAGTCGAACAACGGGGCGTCGCGGTGGATGTCCCATCGCTCCATGTCGGCGTAGTTGGCGGGATCGTCGTCGAGGCAGTCGCCCCACACGTTCCACACATGACCGAGCGTGCGATCCCCCACCGGCACCTGGAGGCCGTGGCCGAGGTTGCGCACCGGCGTACCCCGAGTGAGGCCGTCGGTCGGCTTCATGCAGATGGCTCGAACTCGGCTGTCGCCCAACTGCTGGGCGACCTCGGCCAGCACGATCACCGGCTTGCCGTCGACCTGCACGGTGAACTCCAGCGCCGTGTTGAGCTTTGGAAGAGCGCCTCGGGGAAACTCGACGTCGACGACCGGGCCGGCAATGCCGACCACGCGTCCATCGGCGAAATCTGTCTCTGTTGCTCTGGGTGCGTCGTTGGTCATGGTCATGACAGGTGCTCTCTCATTGTCGAACCGCGCTGAGTATCGCGGGAATGTCCGGTGAACCGTCGTGGAGTTTTTCGAAGTCGATGACAAGTCCCTTGTTGCCACCGGCAAGTGCCTCGGCACCACTGACGATCTCCATGATCTCGGTGGTGATCGAGTCCTGGCGAGCGCGGTTCATGATGCGACTGAGGTTGTTGATCAGTTCCTCGGCGTGGTCGGTGGCGCTGTTGATGGCGCGTTGGCGGAGCGCATGCTCGCGGGCCGGAGCGTGGTGG
>JANPGV010000098.1:0-6701 GCA_031424145.1 Ilumatobacteraceae bacterium | reverse complement strand
CGGCCTCTTCGGCAACGCAGCGGCGTTCGGATTTGAGTTTTCGCTGATTCCCTTTGGCGCGGCGATCGCGCTCGCCTTCATCGGCCCCGGGCGCTGGTCGATCGACTCGGTCCTCGGATGGCGACTCTCGGGACGACGGTGGGGCCTGATCACGCTGATCACTGCTCTTGTCGTCGGCATCTTCGTGCTCCAGGTGTGGGGCCTCGGTGTTGGTGGCTCGCCGGCGCCACCCCCTGGGCCCTGAGCACCGGCGCGGCGGGCGCGGCGCCGGGACCATATTGCGGCGGTCGACGGGAATCGAGCCCCGCTTGCTCGACGTTGAAGTGCGGATGCCCGCCAGAGCGACCGTGACTACGAACTAGCGCCGATTGCCCGCTCCGGCGCGCCAACGCAAGCACGATCGTGAGCGCAGAACAACTAGCGCCGAGCGGCATTGATGGCGCGACCGTCTACAACCGGCGAGTTCAACTGCCCATAGAGGTGGGGCGTGCACGACCCTGGTAGTCATCCGTCTCAGGAAGTTCGTCGGCGTGGCGTAGGACGACCTTCCATTGACCGTGTTCGCGCCGATAGGCCTGGGTACAACGAAGTGTCCTCGGCCGGGCGCGCCCACCGACATGTCGAGTCATGTGTTCGAGATCCACCGTGAACGCGAGGTCTTCGCCGACCGTGGTGACGAGGTTGTCCACGTGACGATCCGTCGCCGCGATGCCGTTCGCCGCCCAGTCGAGCCGGGTGCTCACCTGTTCCCAGCCGCGCTCAAAGCCGCCGAAGGCGCCCATGATCACGACATCGTCGGCGTGTGACCAGAGCGCCTTAAATGGTTCTGATCGACCCTCCACAAGATCTCCAAGAGCGCGCTGGCAGAGGTGTGAGAACTGGTCCCAGGTCATGTCCACCAGCGCATGATGCCACGCCGGTTGGCGTCAAGCTGTGCCGCGCCCTAGCACCCGGTCCGGTGCGTCAACGCAAGAAGGAGCGACAGCACAACATCGAGCCGATCGGCAGTTCTCTGCAGTTACATCGAACGACCTTGATCGCCGCCGGCTGCGAGGAGACAGGACCAGACCAGATCCGGACGGTCCGGGCCGATGTAGGCGGATGCAGTTGAGCCTTCGCTCTTGCCAGCGCCGAAGTACGTGCCCGCGATTGGGTCGATTCCCCATTCCTCAGCTTGCTCTGCAGACATCGGCGGAAGTTCGTCGGCGGAGCGTCGCTCGATGGTGAGCCGACCTTCGGTCACGAAGACGAGGGCGATCCCGTGAACCTTGGCGTACTCGAGTGCGCCGCTCTGGAAGTGCGCAGTGGAGAACATGATCCCCTTCTGTGCTCCAACACTCTGAACCTTTGAGTGGAGCACCTGCACAAGCTCCCGCTTGATCGGGTGGCGATGTTGCTTCACCTCGACGAGTGCGAGAAAGTCAAAACCTAGGACCCGAAATCGAACGGTCGCGTCCAAATTGAAGTTGCCATCCACTCCCTGGATCCGTTCGTGCATCTGGACGACGAGGTCCGACATGCGTTCCTGGCTTCCGACACTGTGCAGCACCATCGCTACCCAGTCCTCAAGCTCAGTGGCTGAGAGGTTCCCTACCCGATACCTCTGCAAGAGTCGGGTATAGCGATCGAGCGACTCGTCCTCGTTTGTCATACTCAAGGTTCGCGCACTTCACGCCGAACAACGGACGTGCTAAGGCAGACCGATCGGCAGATATGGGACTCGCTGACCGAGCCGTTGCCGGCGTTCAGCCGGTCTCTATGTCGTCACCTTCGGCGATGTCGACGAGGGGGTTGTCGCCGGTGAATTGATCATGGAGGATGGAGTCAAGGAACTCTCGGCATGATCCTGCGGCCACCTCGCCCTCCGGTAGCGGAAGCTCGTACCAGATGAGGGCGCTGTCGGGGTCACCTTCCCGGATGATCACTGCCACCCGGTCACCCACGGTGGCCGCGTCGCCGTCCTCCGCGGTCGCCTCGCCGCCGAGGATGACGAAACCGTCGGTGTCGGTGTCCGCACACTGCAGGTCGAGGATGAGCCCGAAGCTGAACCGGGCCTCGCCGGTCACCTGCCCGTCCTGTTCCACGGCGGTGATGTCCATCGTCTGGCCACCAAGGTCTGTGCTTCCGACGAACCTCACATCGCCCTTGGCGAGGGTCGTCGGACCATCGTCTCTGGTCGTCGTTCCGTCGTCGCTGCACGCTCCGAGCATGATGATGGCTGTCGCTGCGCTGGCGACCGGGACTGCGAACCTGTTGTTCATTGGTGCTCCTTGGGTGATAGCTCGTGGTTGCGTGGGGCTTGGCCACTCGGTGTGGTCGGTGTCATGGACGTGGGCGATGCGGGACCGGATCAGATCCCCCACAGGCGGTGGCGAGCGCGAGCGCCACAAGGGCGACGGTTCCACTCCTGGCGGTCCTGCTCGGCCGCGTCTAGGGCACCGCTGCGGTCTCCGGGGTCAGGTCGATTGTGGCGACCCAGGCGTCGAACCATGCCCTGGCGTCACTGCGGCTGTGGAGCAGGAGGAAGAAATAGAGCCGCCCGCCGGCGACGACCGTCGCCTCGACTCGGTCCGCGCACTCCGCGATCCTGCCCGCCTGCCCATCGATGGTGATCTCTGCCTGCTGGCTGCGAGGCACACTGCAGCCGCCAGGTGAGACGTACTCGTCGACCCATGCATCGATCGCGACCCCGTCCGGGATCTCTGTCGACGCGGCCTTGAAGTAGGCGCCGTACCCGGTCTCCACGCCATCGAATGGGCCGTCGTGCGCGCCGGAGGTGTCAGCGGGTGGGTCGATGACGGGGTCCCAGAGCTCCGTGGCCGGTGCGAGCCCACCCCTGTCGTGATACTTGAAGGAGAAGCCATTGGTCGGCGAGACGAAGGTCGTCGCCATCGCCGGGAAGTTGACCGCGGTCTCCGGGGTCAGGTCGATCGTGGCGGCGAAGGCGTCGAAGACGGCTCTGGGGTCGCTGCGGTCGTGCGACAGGGTGAAGACGTAGAGCCGCCCGCCGGCGACGACGGTTGCCTCGATGTGGTTCGGACACTCCGCGATCCTGCCCGGCTGGCCGTCGATGGTGATCTCTGCCTGCTCGCTGCGGGGCACGCCGCAGCCGTCGTAGTCGAACGAGAGGTACTCGTCGACCCGTTGGTCGCTCGAGACCCCGTCCAGGCCGGCCGCTCTCAAGTCTGTCGATGCGCCCTTGAAGACGGCGGCCAAGCCGGTCTCCACGACATCGAAGCCGTCGTCGACCTGCTCGCTGGAATCCAAGAGCTGCGTGGCCGGTGTGACCTCGGCCCCGTCGGGGTGCTTGATCGAGAAGCCGTTCCTCGGCGACACGAAGGTCGTCGTCAGGTTCGGGAAGTCGACCGTCGTCTCGTCTGGGTCCGCGGGGGAGGTCGTTTGGTCGTCGACAGCTCTGGTAACCACGGCGATCGTTCCGATGATCACAACGAGAGCCGCCGCGGCGACGGCAAGCCATACGGGGCGCTTCGACCTGCTGGGGGCGGGAGCGAGCACGAGGATGACCTCCGGTTCTGCGTCGTGATCGAGGCGCGCCAGGATCGACTCCCAGGCTGATGGCGAAGGGTGCGCGCCTGCAGCGATCTCGCGCAGGTCGCGTTCGAGACGGTCCCTAAGCTGAGTCATGCCTCTAGCTCCTTCTTGAGCGTCGCCAGCCCGCGCCGGAGGTGCGAGCGCACGGTCGCGGCAGGCATCTCGAGCATCGCTGCGATGTCCGAGGCCGGGTAGCCGCCGTAGTAGCGCAGCACGACAGCGATCCGCTGGTCGTCGGACAATCGGATGAGCACGTCCCACAGCTCGCTCGCCGGCGCTGACACACATGGCTCTTCGACCGGATGCAGGGCACGCATCTTGCGACGCTGCAACGCCGACCGGCAGCGGCTCACCACCGTGCACCGCAGGTAGGCACCGGGCTTCAGGATCTCGTGCCAGCGCCGGTAGATCTCGACGAAGCTGTCTTGGACGATCTCCTCGGCCTCGGCGTCGCTCGCCAGCAGCGTGTAGGCGAGGCGGACCATCCCGGCGTACTCGATCCGGTACAGCGCATCGAGCTGCGCGACACGATCGTCCGTCGCCGGATCCGGTCCGCTCCTCACGCTCACCGTCGCCATCATCACCTACGGCGATCGACGACCCGAAAGTGTTGCACCCGGCACCAAGATCTTCGCTCGGAGCACGTCACAGATTGCCCGCTCCGCGCTCGTTCTGTCGAGTCAGAGTTTGCGGATTGGTGGTGCAGCGACGCGTAGGTTCGAGGACTCAACTGGTGCGGGAGCTCAAGCCCGTGTCGGTGCTCTGGTTCCTGCCTTCGTGAAAGGAACCAACAAATGATCACACCAACGTTGTCGCTGGAGCGTCGCCCTGACGGCGTCTTCAGTGCGATTGAGCAACAGGCGTTGCTCGGCTTTCTGGGCGGATACTCGGGATTGACTCGCGATGCCTACGGCTTGGATCTGCGCCAGTTTGCGTCGTGGTGCCAGCAACGACAGCTGGCTTTGTTCGATGTCGCCCGTCACGACATCGAAGGCTTTGCTCGACAGCTCGAAGAGATGGGCAGAGCGCGAGCGACGATCTCGCGGCGGCTGTGCACGATCACGAGCCTGTATCGCTACGCGGTCGAAGAAGGACTACTGGACCGGTCCCCGGCGGTGCACGTGCGCCGACCTCGGCTGGACTACGAGTCCAACGCCACGGGCTTGGACCGCAACGAGGTCGGCGCAATGTTGGTCGCTGCCGGTCTCGCCGGCGCTCGCGACCATGCCCTGATCTCGCTACTGGCCCTGAACGGGCTACGTGTCTCGGAGGCGATCGGCGCAGACATCGAACGCCTCGGGCTCGAACGAGGTCACCGCACCCTGCTCGTGCACCGCAAAGGCGGCACACACGTCACCATCCCACTAGCGCCCAAAACTGCGCGAGCAGTCGATCTGGTCGTCGGTGAACGTACCGAGGGGCCGATCTTCCTCGGTCCACACGGCCAACGACTCGATCGCCACGGCGCTTCACGGATCGTGCGGCGCATCGCCCGCCACGCCGACATCTGCAAGCGAGTCGGACCACACACACTGCGCCACGCGTTCATCACCGCCGCATTGGACGCAGGCGTCCCATTACGCGACGTCCAAGAAGCAGCCAGCCACGCCGACCCGCGCACCACCATGCGCTACGACCGAGCCCGGGTCTCACTCGACCGACACGCCACCTACATCGTGTCCACCTTCATCGCCGGCGCAACCCGATAACTCAAACCCGCCCGCTCCGGACTCGACAGAGCGAGCGAGGAGCGGGCAATCGGCGCTGTTTGTCGTCACACGTCGACGTCAACCATCAACGGGAAGTGATCGCTTACCGCCTCCACCGCCGTGGTCCGTTCAATTTTCACCAGCCGGGCGTCACGCCCCAACTTCTCCGACACGTAGAGGTAGTCATCCTGATAGGGGACGCGGCCTTCGTAGGTCTGCATGTGACGACACCGCTCGTCGGCACATGGACATCCGTCGAGCTGCTCGTCTTCCGGTCGGAGAGAGATGTTGTGAAGCCCGAGCCCGCTGAGACGGTCGTGCACGGTGCGGAACGCCTCGCGATGGGGAGACGAAAACTGCGACGACGTGTTGAAGTCGCCGCCGAGGATGACCGGCATGCCGTGGACTGCGGTGTCGAGCACCGGTGTGAGGTCGGAGATGGCCCGGTGCAGCGAAGTGTGTGCGTACCTGGGCTTGGCTCCCAGCGGCAGCCACCCATAGTCCCAAAGCGCGTAGACCGAGGCGACCACGACCGAGGTGTCGTTGACTGTGACGACACCAACGGCGTACGCGCCTTTCTGTGACACGTACAACGGCTCGTACCGATCCTCATCCGGCAGCAGTCGAACGCCGACATTCCAAGCGGCAACGGCGCTGCACCACCAGCGCGCCGCGCCCGGGAGGCTGCGCCATGCCTCCCGATCCATGTCGGCGGGTTGAGTGCCGGTCGGTGGGCGCCCTAAACCGCTGGGCGGCGGCGTCGCCCTGCAACAGTGCGACGTCGGCGTTGAACGATCCAAGTACGTCCCAAGCGGCACGACTGTGGGCGTCGCTGGTTTTGAACCGTCGGCGCGCATGCCACGTTGCCCTGTTCAGATTCCATGTCACTATCCGCACCTCACCACGGTACGACGTGTCCACCTGTCGAACGCCAGTGCCGACGAACACCCGGTTCGCTGCGGATGGCCGGAGGATGCCAATGCCTCCGCACAGCGCCATATCTGCCGATCTCGCGCTGGTCGTTCTGTGCTTGTGACACTGTGCTTGCGTAGGCGCGCCACTCCGGGCATTCGGTCTCGCTCGCGCGAGAAGGAATCGCTCGTGTTGACGGCGCAATCCCTTCGTTTAGCGTTCCCTGCATGGAGCCTTCAGACCTGCCGCCGTACAAGGACTTTCTCCTTCCAGTTCTCCATGCGGTGCAGGAACTCGGCGGAACCGCTCACGCCAAGGAGATCACGGCATGGCTCGTTGAGAACCTGGCGTTCGATGACGACGCGGTCGCCGTCGAGTACCCAAACCGGCCAGGCGAGTCGATCCTTCTCGACCGGATGGCGTGGGCGCGCTCGTACGACAAGCTCGGAGGCCTCGTCGAGACGCCACAGCGCGGTCTGTACGTCCTGTCCGCGGAAGGCAGGCGGATGCTCTCGTTGCCGGACGCGC
>JANPGV010000097.1:0-2068 GCA_031424145.1 Ilumatobacteraceae bacterium | reverse complement strand
GCGTTGCAGAGTTCACGCGACGGCGACTTGGCGGCGGCTCGCGCAAACCCCACCGCGAGGCGAAACGCCTGCTCGACACTCAAATGATTCGGCTCCGCGTTACGTCCCGAATTTCCACACAGACCACTGCTCCCAACCATTTCCCAGGGCGGACGGCGAGGTCTGGACCAAATCAGGCGCTGCGAAGACGTATGTATCGACAGTACACCCAACCCGCGGTGAGAGGACAGTAGATGCGTCTAAATTCTGCGGCGCACAACGGTGTCCTCCAACACATCGCGGTGACACCGGGTAAGGTGATCGCGCCGCTCGAACACGCAGCGGCATGCCTGCTCCAAACCTCGGCTGGCCGTTGCGGCCGAGATGTCGGGGAGCGAGAGCATGGACACGATTTTGAGGCCAACCGATTGCCTTCTCGGTGATCAGTTGTTGTTGACCGAGGCGGTTCGACCGTCGCCGAACGAGCTGGCATCGGCACGACGGCGTCTGCATGGCAAAGCGGTCTGCATCGGTTTGCTGGCGGCATCCAGCTACTGGTGGCTGGCGATGGGACCGTCGTTCATCATCGGCAAGATCGGGGCGGCGGCGATCCTGATCATCGCCCTGACGGCTGCGGCGACGTGCGTGTTTCATGACGCGAACCACGCCTCCTTCAGCACGTCTCACGTGGTCAACCGCGTCGCCGGCTACACCGGCGATCTGCTCGGAGCCAGTTCATGGATCTGGCGGTTCAAGCACAACAATCTCCATCACGGCAACACGAACATGGTAGGCATCGACGCCGACATCGACCAGGCACCGTTTGCTCGCCTGGCGCCGGCGCAACCGTGGCGCCCGTGGCACCGCTACCAACACCTGTACATGTGGGTGCTCTACGGGTTCCTCACATTGCAGTGGTTCCTTTTCTCCGACTACATCGACCTGAAGAACCACGGCATCGGTCGCCAGCGGTTTGCCCGTCAGCCACGCCGGCGCGACATCGCCATGATCCTGATGGGCAAGGCATTGCACGCCGGGTGGGCCATTGCCTTGCCGCTGGCCTACCACCGCTGGTGGGCCGTCCTGACGTTCTACCTCGTGATCTCCTGGAGTGTCGGCCTGCTGCTCGCCACGATGTTCCAGCTGGCCCATTGCGTCGAGCCCGCGGCGTTCCCCCCGGACGATATTCCCCGACGCGGCCAGGATTTCATCGCCCACCAGCTGCGAACGACCGTCGATGTCCATTGCCGCACGAAGATCGGTGCCGGTGCCTTGCACTGGCTGATGGGTGGGCTCGACTTCCAAATCGAACACCACCTCGCGCCCCGGTTGCCACACACCGTGTACCCCCTCGTCGCCGAGCGCCTGACGCGAGCCTGCGATCGATGCAAACTCACCCTCCACAGCCACGCCACACCGTGGCGGGCCGTCGCCTCCCACGCCCGCTGGTTGAAGGCGATGGGCTCCCGGCCGCGGGAGATGTGACCAGCGCCAGACCAGTCCGCAGACGCGAAACGTGCCCAGTCCGGGGACGGAGCGGACTGGGCACGTTGGGATCGCTGATGGGGGGTTCAGCGCTCGCTGGGGTCTCAGCGAGATCTTGCTAGTTGTTGGTTCTGGTGCTCTTGCTGTTCTGGATGATTTTGAAGATGGATTGCTAGGTCATGACGACGGCCTCAACGCGAAGCCAAGGCCATCGTCGTGACCCGGTGCCTGTCGCCGTTGGGGACGGGTAACGACGAGACAGGATCCGTTGGGCTGGGTGACGAAGGTCTGTTCGTTCGAACACGCCTTCCTCCACTCTGCTCCCGGTCTGTAATTTGAATTGCCGAGTAGTACCTCGTTTCGTTGCGGTCTAAACATCGCCGCGTAAAAATGCTTTCGACCAGGTTGATCGGCGATGAGCAACGGGTTCGGCCAGGGCACGTAGCCTCTGCCGAGAAGATCACAGGAGGATGGGCAGTGACCGACATGGGAAACTACGATTCGCTAACCGTCGAGAACGTCCCTGGTGGCGCGATCGTTGTACACGGCGACATCGACGTCGCCGGGGGCCCGATCCTGGAAGCAGCGTTGCTCCGGCGTGAAA
>JANPGV010000096.1:0-5045 GCA_031424145.1 Ilumatobacteraceae bacterium | reverse complement strand
GGGACTGTCAGATTGTTTGTGTAACTGGTCGTGATGGTCATGGTTAGTTGGCTGCCGTGATCCGGTCGCCGTAGTGGATGGTCAGGGTGTTCAGGATGCTCTTCCAGGCGTTGATCTTGCCGGTTGGGTTGCTCCGATTTGGTCGCCGCTCTATGGCGACGAGGTAGAGGACCTTCAGCGCTGCTTGTTCGTTGGGGAAGTGGCCACGGTGGCGCACGGCCTTGCGGAAGCGGGCGTTCAGGCTCTCGATGGCGTTGGTCGTGTACACGATTGTGCGCAACTCGACGGGGAAGGCGAGGAACGGTGTGAACTCGCCCCAGGCCGATTCCCACGTGGCGATCATCGCCGGGTAACGCTCCCGCCAGGTTGCCGCGAACTCGGCGAAGCGGGCCTCGGCGGCATCGGTGGTTGGTGCGGTGTAGATCTCGCGCATCTCCCGGCAGACCTGCCCCCAGTGTTTCTTGGAGGTGTAGCGCAGCGACGAACGCACCAGATGAACCACGCACAGTTGCACGTCAGCCAAAGGCCACGTCGCCCGGATCGATTCCGGGAGGCCCTTCAACCCGTCGCAGCAGACGATGAAGGTGTCTTGGATGCCGCGGTTGCGCAGTTCGGTGAGCACGCTCATCCAGAACTTGGCGCCCTCACCACTCGAGGGACCGACCCACATCCCGAGCACGTCGCGTTCGCCATCGATGTTGACGCCCATGGCCACGTAGACCGGCCGGTTGGCGACTTGGCCGTCGCGGATCTTGACCACGATCGCGTCGATCAACAGCACCGGATAGATCCGGTCCAACGGCCGGTTCTGCCAAGCGATCATGTCCTCGATGACAGCGTCGGTGATTCGACTGATCGTGTCCCGGGAGATCTCCGTGCCGTAGATCTCTAACAGGTGGGCCTGGATGTCACCGGTCGTCATTCCTTTCGCATAGAGCGAGATGACGTTGCCGGTCAGCCCATCCAAGCGTCGTTGCCCCTTGGGAACCGTGATCGGATCGAAGCTGCCATTGCGGTCCCGCGGCACCCGCAGATCGACCTGGCCGATCTCGGTCGTCACCGTCTTCGGGTACGAACCGTTGCGACTGTTGCCCGACCCGCGGCCGGCCACTGCGTGCGGCTCATAGCCGAGATGATCGCTCAACTCGACATCCAGCCCGGTCTGCAACACCTGGCGAACCAGCGCCGTCAACAGCCCGTTGTCGCCGGTCAACTCGACGCCTTGGGTGCGGGCCCGCTCGACGAGCTCCTCAGCCCATTCACGCATCGCTGGCACGTCACCCACCAGCGGAACGATACGCGGCACCGACCCCTTCGCCGGCTCGACAACCGACGACGTTGTAGATGATGAATTCATGATGTGATCCTCTCCAGCCCGCGACCCTCAGTCGCGGACCCTCAGATCACGCCAGTTACACAAAGTTCCTGACAGTCCCCGCTGAGGAGGGTCACGATCAAGTCGGTCGGGTTGCTACGGCCGCGCACAACTCCTAGTGACGGAAGTGCCGTTCGCCGGTCAGCACCATCGCGATTCCGTGCTCATCGGCCGCGGCAATCACCTCATCGTCGCGAACGCTGCCGCCCGGTTGGATCACGGCTGCGATGCCCGCGTCCGCCGCTGCATCCAGTCCGTCGCGGAACGGGAAGAAGGCATCGCTGGCGCAGACACCACCGTTGGCTCTGCCAGCCGACCGTTCGGCGGCGATGCGCGCCGAGTCGAGCCGGTTCTGCTGACCTGCACCGATGCCGAAGGCCTGCCCATCTTTGGCGTAGACGATCGCATTGCTGCTCACTGCGGCGCAGACCTGCCATGCGAATCGCAAGTCGGCCCACTGCGCCTCAGTGGGTTGAGCTTTCGTCACGACCCGCCATGTCGACTGATCGAGGTTGATCGTGTCGACGTCCTGCACCAGCAGGCCGCCGTCGATCGAGCGCACGTCGAGTGCGGCCCCGTACGGCGGAGGGCCGCTGAGCACGCGCAGGTTCTTCTTCTCCGTGAGGATCGCCAACGCGTCATCGTCGAACGACGGGGCGACGATCACCTCGGTGAACACCGCCGACAACGCGTCGGCAAGCGCAGCCGGAACGGCACGATTCAAGGCGACGATACCCCCGAAGGCGCTGACCGGATCGCAGCTGTTGGCCTTGACATACGCCTCGGTGATGTCGGGACTGACAGCGACACCACAGGGATTCGCATGCTTGACGATCACGCAGGCCGCTTCGTCGAAACGCTGCACGAGTCGCCATGCTGCCTCCGTGTCGAAGAGATTGAGATAGCTCATCTCTTTTCCGCCGTGTTGCACAGCGTCGTCCCACCAACTCCGTCGGCTGTCGATGCGGTAGCGGGCGCCCGATTGATGGGGGTTCTCGCCGTAGCGCAGCGACTGCACCTTCGCCAGTGAGAGGTGCATCGTTTCCGGCAGGACTGAATCGTCGAACCAGGTCGCGATCTGCGCGTCATAGGCAGCGATCTGCGCGAAGGCGTCGCGCGCCAGACGGCGTTTCGTGGCCGCGCTGATCGCGCCGTCAGCGCGGATCTCGTCGAGCACGGCGGTGTAGTCGGCGGGATCGACGACGACCGCGACGAACTCGTGATTCTTCGCCGCCGCTCGCACCATCGCCGGGCCGCCGATGTCGATCAACTCGATGCTCGGGTTGCTGCCGAATGGATAGAGGTTGCACACCACGAGGTCGATGGGCTCGATGCCGTACTCGGCCATGTCGGCTTGGTGGGTGGCCTTGGTCGGGTCCGCGAGCAAGCCGCCGTGGATCTTCGGATGAAGGGTGACCACGCGATGATCGAGGATTGCCGGCACACCGGTCAGTTCGGCCAGATCGGTGACAGGGGTCCCGGTAGCAGCGATCGCCTTCGCTGTGCCACCACTGCTGACGACCTTCCAGCCCAGTTGATGAAGGCCTTCGGCGAGTTCGACGATCCCGGCTTTGTCGTAGACGGAGAGCAGCGCAGTGGGCATGTCCCGAGAGTATGCGACGAGGGGTATTCCTCTCTCGGAGTGTTTACAAGGTGTACGGTGCGCGTGGGCTGAGTTCATTCCAACTGGAGGCAGATGTGGATCTGAGTAAGTTCAAGACATCCGACTGGTTGAAGATCGGAGGGGCCATCGGCTTCTTGATCTTTGGTTTCTTCCATTGGACGACTGTCGAAGGGCCGGCAGGTCTCGGATCTGAGAGTGGCTTCAACGTGTTCCACTTCTTCTGGACAGGCACTCTCCCATGGATCCTCATCATCGGCACCGGGGTGATCACCTTCCTGTTGGCGACGGGCACGATGAAACCTGGCTCGTTGCCTTGGCCGCTCATAATGCTGCTCGCAACCGGACTGGCTGCCGTGCTGTTACTGATCCGGCTGATCTTCAACCCGCTCGACATCAAGGACGCGGTAGAGGCGTTCGGAGGCAGTGTCGGGCGCGGGATTGGTTTGATCCTCTCGGCGATCTCAGGTTTCGTCGCCTTCGCCGGTGCGTTCATGGGGTTCAAGGAGTCCGGTGGCGACTTCAACGATCTCAAGGACATGAACAAGCTCAAGGGGGCCTTCCAAGGCAGCGGCGAGGCCGCACCTCCGCCTCCGCCCCCACCCGGGATGACACCTCCTCCTCCCCCGCCCCCGCCGGCCTGATCCATCGCAACTCTGTGAAGAGCCCACCGATCGACCGATTCGGTGGGCTCTGTCGCGTTTGCCGGCGTGGGGTTAGCGGAGTGAGGCGACGATCGTCGCCATCAGGTCGCTGGCCTCAGTCGGGTTGAGACCAACGTGCACCCCGGCGGCACGCAGCGCATCCATCTTGCCCTGGGCGGTGCCCTTGCCGCCGCTGACGATCGCGCCGGCGTGACCCATCTTCTTGCCGGCAGGTGCCGTGACACCGGCGATGTACGCGCTCATCGGCTTCGTCACCGACGACTCGATGAACGACGCGGCCTCCTCTTCAGCGGAGCCGCCGATCTCACCGATCATCATGATCGCGTGCGTTTCGGGATCCGCTTGGAACTCGCTGAGGCAGTCGATGAAGTTGGTGCCCGGGACGGGGTCGCCGCCGATGCCGACACAGGTCGACACGCCGATGCCACGTTGCTTCAACTCGTACAACGCTTGGTACGTCAGCGTTCCCGATCGTGAGACGATCCCCACGTTCGGTCCTGCCGCCGACGGGAGCTCAGCGATCTCGCCGGCCGTGATGCCGATGTTGCACTTCCCAGGGCTGATGATGCCGGGGCAGTTCGGCCCGAGCAGGCGCGTGTTGGGGTAGCTGCGCACAAGCGTGTTGAAGACCTTGGCCTCGTCCTGCGCCGGGATGCCCTCCGTGATGCAGACGATGAACCCGATGCCGGCCGCCGCCGCTTCGAGGATCGCCGCCGATGCAGCCTTCGGCGGAACGGCGATGAACGACGCCGTGGCGCCGGTCGCCGCGACGGCATCCGCGACGGTGTCGAACACCGGAACGCCCTCGACATCTTGGCCGCCCTTTCCGGGAGTGACGCCGCCGACGACCTGGGTGCCGTACGCCTTGTTGCGCAAGCCGTGGTACTTGCCCTGGCCGCCGGTCAGACCCTGCACGATGACCTTGGTGTCGGCATTGACGAAGATGGCCATGTCAGACGCTCCCGTTGGCGAGGGCCACAGCAGCGCGGGCTGCTTCCAGCATGGTGGATTTGGACGTGAGCTTCGACTCGGGTATCCCGGCATTCGCCAGGATGTCGCGGCCCTGCTCCGCGTTCGTGCCGTCGAGGCGGATCACGATCGACGCCCGCAGATCGACACGACCGAGAGCTTCGACGATCCCTTTGGCGACTTCCTCGCCGCGGGTGATGCCTCCGAAGATGTTGATGAAGATGCTCTTCACGTTCTGGTCGAAGTTGATCACCTCGAGAGCGGCGGCCATGACGTCGGCGTTGGCTCCCCCGCCGATGTCGAGGAAGTTGGCAGCAGATCCGCCGACCTGGTTGACGACGTCGAGAGTGCTCATCGCCAGGCCGGCGCCGTTGGCGATGATGCCGACAGTCCCGTCGAGGCCGATGTACTGAAG
>JANPGV010000095.1:0-4984 GCA_031424145.1 Ilumatobacteraceae bacterium | reverse complement strand
CGCGTACACCCCCAGCAACGATCCAAACGTCATCAACAGCGATCACCGACTCGACTACCTCGTCACCGACACCGACGGCCACGTCACCCAAGGCCAGATCTACATCCGTATCCTCGCCGCCGGCGACCCCAACCGTGCACCCGTGGCGGTACCCGATGTCGCAACGGTCATCGCCCCCGAAACGCAGGTGTATGCCTACGTCACCGGCAACGATTTCGATCCCGACGGCGACGGGTTCAGCATCGTCAAAATCCTCACACCGGCACACGGTGTGGCCGACATCTATGGCGGCAACTATGTCCACTACACACCCAACCCCGGATTCACCGGCATCGAAAACATCACCTACATACTCCGCGACGGCCACGGCCTGACATCAACAGGGCTTCTGGTCGTACGGGTCAACACCATCGGTAACCACCCGCCTTCTGTCGGCTCGGCGAGCTACACGGTGCAAGCCGGGGGGACCCTGTCGATCACGTTGAGCGCCGTCGATCCTGATGGCGATCCGATCACGTTGGCGTATGTGACGACGCCGGCCGGCCAGTTGACAGGTTTGCTCAGCGACACGCCGCCGCAGTTGACATACACAGCACCGGCTACTCCGATGACCGACTCGTTCATCTTCTCGGCCAGCGATGGCTCCCTCAGCGCGCAGGGAAGCATCGTGATCACCGTGACCCGGGCGAACATTGCTCCCGTAGCCGTCGACGACGTGGCAACAACCACGCAGGAAACCCCGGGCCCAGTCGATGTGCTGGCAAACGACACCGACGCCGATGGGGACGCACTCAGCATTTCGAGCGCGAGCGGGGCAACCAACGGGCAGGTTTCCTGCACCTCGACACTGTGCACCTACACGCCCGCGCCAGGATTCTTCGGAACCGACTCGTTCACCTACACGATCGTTGATGGATTCGGCGGCGCTGACGAAGGCGCCGTCACCGTAACGGTGAACCCGTCGCCCATCTCGGCGAGCCTCAACCCGGCAACTTTGACGACCGGACCCGGTGCGACGTCCATCGCCCTCGCCGACATCCCCTACGAGCGAATGCGAGCCCTCGACGTCGACGTCTCGAACGCCCCGTTCCTGAAGCGTTCCCCGTTCCTGAAGCGCTCGCCCTTCCTGAAGCGCTCGCCGTTCCTGAAGCGCTCGCCTATCAGCGGATTCGCGCCGTTCTTGAAGAGGTCCCCGCTGGCGACGAGCACGCCGTTGTCCGAAATACCCGTCGACTATCCCGGGGGCTGGCCGGCGCTGCTCGAAGGCACACCCTTCGCCGGCGAGCCCACCCAGAGCGTGACGCTCGAACAGTTCTTGTTGTTGTACGGTCCGTCGGGCCCGCCCACTCCAGCGCTGAACGCTCTCACACTCAACGACATCTCCTTCTTCGACGGCACGCCGGTGGCCGACGCCAGTCCGGCGGCGTTCCTTCTCGGCGCCACTCCCGTCGAGGGTCTCCGCTACGGGGCACAAACGTGGTGCGAACGGTTGGCCGCCGACACCACAGGGACCTCGACATGTACGTCGCTCGGCGTCGGGCCCACGACCACCATGATGGAGCTCGACGTCAATGTCGACGCTGCGAAGGTCCTTGCTGCCCACCCCGACTTGCGCCGCGTGCCCTTGTCGGGCAACTTCTCGACCATTCCGGGCGCCCCGTTGCTGGACGCTCGGCTGAACGAGTTGAACCTCTTCGCCACAGACATCGGTCAGATCAATGTTTCGAGCGCACTGGTCGCCCTGCCCGCCGTGGGCGCCGTACTGATCTCGGACATTCCCGTAAACGACACCAACCCCAATGACGGGGCGTACGGTCGGCGTGACCTGGTCGTCAATTGTTCACTGGCTTTCGACTGCCTGGCCCCGGGAGCGACACTCGGCCAAGCGAAGGCAGCGAACGCCCTGCAGCCGGGGGCGAAGTTACAAGACGTCGGTCGAGCATTCTTCGACCACACGGTCCCAGGAGATCCTCCGATCTCGCTCGCGCAGATCAGCGCCGCGATCCCGGTCGGCCTCGATCTGAACGACGTGATCGTAGGCACCTTGGATCAAGCCGACTTCCCCTGGGAGGACGTGGACCTCGCCACTGCAGGCCTACAGGACTTCGCCCATACGGGGGCAACCCTCGACTGGAGCTTGAAGGTTTCGATCTCCAGCGCCCGGGGAGGTCCGGGCCCATTCGCAACCACGGCCACGGTGACGTTGCCACCAGGGTTCCGCTACTTCACTATCACCCCGGCTCGACCCGCACCGGCCCAACTCAACACATTCGTTCCAGCGGCAGGCGTCATCACCGGACCCACCGTGACCGACGGCCCGGGTGGCCAGGTCCTCGTATGGAGCATCTCCGACGTTCAGGCCGATACCGGCTACACGTTGTCCTTCAGGACAACGCCCGGTCTCGAGCTCGGACAGGTCACCGCTGTCGCCAAGGTCGAGATCGCAAATGGTGTCGCCACGACGGCAGGTGTCGTCGGCGTCGTCGATACGGGCGATGCCTCGAGTAACCCTGCTTCGGCTCTGCCGGTGCTCGGCAACGTGCTCTATCTCGGCTATGTCGACCACGCCGATGACGTCGACCTGTACGGGTTCAACTCGACGCCATCCGCCCAGGTCGGGGTTCGGCTCAGCCACCTGGCTGGCGACGGCGACCTCGTTGTGTACGGACCTGCGACCGATCGGCCGGGTAACTCTCCTTCACCGCAAGCCACGCGAACGGCAACCCCGGCTGCTCCCCCGCTGGCAGCCGCTCCACTCGACGTGTCCGGAGTGGGATATTCACCGGAGCCCGACCTCGATGCCGGGGTGCCGGTCCTCGATGGACGCACGGTGGTCGGCCGATCCGCAGCACGAAACACCCCGATCGAAGCCGTCGACGCGATCGCGCCCGATTTGCTGCAAGTGAGCTCGTACAACACATCGACGTCGAATCTGCCGTACGTCCTGCGTGTTCGGCAGGTCGACCCGCCGAACACCCCCACGTGCCCGGCCTACGCCAGAACCGGCGGGGTTCCCGGCACCATGCCCGACCTCACGGCACTGCCGGCCGATCTCGCCACGGTCATCCTGGTGAACCAGCAACGGCTCGGCGACACCTTCGGCACGACGCTGGCAAATGAGGTGATGGCCAAACTCGCTTCGTTCGCAGCTCGTCCAGACGTCAAGGGCGTGGTCATCCCCGTCGAAGCCGACGCCAACGTCGCGTTGGCCTACGGGGACTGGAACGCCAACCCTTGCGTCGCCGATCGCGTCAACAAGGTGGTCAACAAGATCACCGGACTCGTTCTCGGTCTACGAAACGGAGCCCTGCCCGGGTCTGCCGCCGCCCATCCTTCGCTCGCGAACGTGGTCATCATCGGCGGCGACGACATCGTGCCGATGGCCCGCCTCGACGACACCACACGGGTGGGCAACGAGACGGGTTACGCAGATGAGTTCGACATCAACGGCCCGTACTTCGGGGCGCTCGGGACGAGCCACTTCCTCAGCGACGACCCCTACGGCGACGTCGATCCGATCCAGTGGGCGACACGCCGTTTGTACGTGCCCGAACTCGCTCTTGGTCGGCTCGTCGAGTCGCCCGCGCAGATCATCGCCCAGATCGATACGTTCGCCGCTGCCTCTGGACGTCTCGACGCCAGCACGGCATATGCCGCCGGCTACGACTTCATGACAGATGGCGCCAGCATGGTCCGTCAGACGCTCAACAGCTCTCTGGCCTCTGCCAACGGCGGCCCCGTATCAGTCACCGGACCGCTGCACGACAGTACGTGGACCGGCGCCGAGCTGATCAGTGACCTCACCGGTCCGCCGTCTCCATCGATTGCCGCCATCTTCGGCCATGCAGACCACACCGCGTTTCAGTCCGCCGGGGGACAGAAGGTCACCGCGACAGCGCTTGCTGGAGCACTACCCGCAGGTGCTCGCCTCATTCTCTCGATGGGCTGTCACTCCGGCCTCGCGGTATCCGACCGAACCGTTGGTGTTAGTGCCTCCTCAGACGACCTCGCGGCCGCTGTGACGGCCAGAGGCGCTGCCTTCGTTGCCACGACCGGATACGGCTATGGCGATCAGGTCAGCGTCGGTCTACAGGAACGGTTGATGACGCTGTTCGCGGGCCAACTCGACGGCGCGGTGTCGTTGGGCGATGCGCTCCGCAACGCTAAGCAGCAGTACTTCGGGAGCCAAGGGCTGTACGGCGCCTACGACGAGAAGGCACTCTCGAGCACGATCTTGTACGGCCTGCCGATGTTCGCTGTCGGCAGCGTGCGGCCCATCCGACCGACACCACCGAACTTGACCACCACTCCGGACCCGAACAACGCGGCTCTGTCGTCCACCCACTACGACCAGAACTTCGGGTTCACGATCAACTCCAGTCCCATCGGTCAGTGGTACGAAGCCAACACCCCCGGAACGGGGCCACAACTGCCGCAGATCACTGCAAGTCGGCCCGTCCAGCCTCGTGCCGAGCTCGACGTCACAGCTGCCGCGCCCAACAACTCATTGCTACCCGCGCACGGCGCGGTCGTCACCGGATTGCAGGTCGATCGTGTCGTCACAGGCTTCGACGCGGCCTTCAGTCGGCCGACACTCGACAATGCCGCAGGCGAGCCGGAGGCGGTCAACTCTGTCGCTGCCTTCCCGACGAGGCTGGCCGGCGTCACGACCATCAGCGACCAGCAAGGACTCACGGGGCCGGACGGAGTCCTGCAGCGTCAGAAGCTGATCCTCATACCAGGACAGTTCGTCTCGGTGGCTCCCGGCGACCCCAACGGGCGGGGCACTCAGGTTCTGTTCAACAACATGTCGGGCGACATCTACTACTCGGCGTCCACGGATTGGACTGCGCCGAAGGTCGGAGAGGTCGTCCTGCAACGGACACCAGGTGATGCGTTCGCAAATGTGACGGTGTCAGCCAGCGACGACGCTCCCTCAGGGATCCAACGGGTGATCGCTCTTTACCAGGCGGGTGCAGATCCG
>JANPGV010000094.1:0-5248 GCA_031424145.1 Ilumatobacteraceae bacterium | reverse complement strand
GACGCCTTGGGTGCGGGCCCGCTCGACGAGCTCCTCAGCCCATTCACGCATCGCTGGCACGTCACCCACCAGCGGAACGATACGCGGCACCGACCCCTTCGCCGGCTCGACAACCGGCGACGTTGTAGATGATGAATTCATGATGTGATCCTCTCCAGCCCGCGACCCTCAGTCGCGGACCCTCAGATCACGCCAGTTACACAAAGTTCCTGACAGTCCCGTACCCGGATACGAAAAGGAACACGGGTACCGGGACTTGACAGGTCGGTGGTCGACCGGTCGAGGGAGGCTCCGACAACCCGGTCGCAATGCGCGTGATGACGCGTCACTCACCACTGTTGACCGGGATGCTCGGTGTGCGCACCAGTGGACCCGATTCGTCGAGCACAGAACTCGAAGGTTGGCGGGACGAGGAGTCGTGTCGAGCCAACACCGAAGCTCACCGTGTCCGGTCAAGGTCACTCCGTCCCGCTGTACCCTACGCAGGCCAGATGCAACGACAGACCCCGGGGTCTCCACCACCGAGCGTCGACTACTCGTCGCGGAGCAGTTCGGTCGGTTGGAGACGGTTGACGAGGCGCGCCCCGGCGAGCGTGCAGAAGATCGTCGCCACGAGTACGAGCCCGATCGGGGCGAGCAGGGTTCGAAGAGGCAAGGTGTAGGAGGGTGGGAGCACGAACAGTGGCCGAAGGACAGTAACGAAGTAGTAGCCCATTGCGGTGCCGACGAGGACACCGGCGATGGCGCCAGCGATTGCGACGGTGCCCGCTTCGGCGGCGATTAGGAGCCGTATGGTCCGAAGGTCGAGGCCTTGCGCTCGAAGCGTGACGTATTCACGCCGTCGTTGGAGCAGGAGGCCGAATACGAATATGGCGATGGTTACGATCTCCATGGCGAGTGCGAATGTCGAGTCGAGGTCGACGAGTCCGGCGATGTTGAGCGCGGCGAGGCTGGATTGGTCTCGGGCAACCGTCGTGGCGCGCGTGGTGATTTGAAGCTGGTCGGCTGCTGCGGGGCCTTGTCCGAGTGACGTCAGCGCGCGGCTGAGGCCGGCGCCGTTGCGTGTGGTGGTCGATGCGAGGAAGAAGTCGGGTGTTTTCGACGGGACGTGGGCGATGTATTGGTGAATTGACATCATCGCATCCGCGCCGTCCGGGAATCCTGGGAGCCGCTCGAACATTCCGGTGATGTGGAAGTCGACTTCGGTCTGGTCGTCGGTGCCCCGGGCCAGGAGGACGTGGAGCGTGTCCCCGAGTTTTGCCTTGAGGAATTGTGCCATGTGGTTGCTGAGCAGCACAGCGCCAGGGTCGGTCTGCAGCGTTCGGAGCGCTGCGGTGGCATCGGCCGTTGGGAAGTTGTCGTTGCGGAGTGGAGCGACTGATCCGAACGAAGCGGGGTCGATGGCGGCGAGGTTGGCGGGGTCCGATGTGCGTGCGCTGCGCAGGATGACGTTGCGGATGCTGTAGACCACGGGGCTCGCCTGGGCGACTCCGTCGGTTATAAATATGCCTGCTTGATTTGTGGTGTACGTGCGTCGGGCGGTCGGTCCGGCCACGATGCGGATGTCGGAGCCGGTGGCGTAGCGGGCATCGTTCGCCTTGGCGGCGTCGAAGGAGGACGTGAATCCGGCGAGGCTGGTGCTCAGTGCGACGATGAGCGTGACTATGATGGCGCCGTTGCCGATCGCCCACGGTCGGCGACCGACACTGAGGCGATACAGGCTTGGTAGCGGTGCGCCGACGGCGCCTGTGGAGGCGGGTTGGGTGCGATGCAGGACTGTGCCGACGACGCGTGCGGCGACGAGGCTTCCGGCGAACCACACGGCGATGGGCAGGACGAGCAGAGAAAGGTTGAGTGTGACCGACCGCCCGAAGTAGACCGACCCGGATGCACCGTCGAACGCGTGGGCATGGAGTGCGGCGGCGGTCCCGACGAGGACGACGACGCAGCCGACGATGTCGAGCCTGGCACGCCGCCACAGCGGGACAGCCCGCGAGAGTCGGGCCCGGTCCTCGTTGATCTCTCGGTCGATGTTGCGCCGTCCTGTTATGTACAGAGCGAGCCCGGTTGCGCAGAACCCACCCAAGCAGCCGAGCAGCGCGGAGAGCGCGAGGCGCGAGGTCGTGGCCCGAGCGAGTGATTCGTGACCCAGGATCGCTGATGCGAGCAGATAGCCGAGGATGAGTCCGACCAGCGACCCGGCAGCGGTCAGGCCCGCGGTGCGGATCGCGAGCATGCGCAGCAAGTGTCGGCGGCTGGCGCCGCGGATCCTCAGTGTCGCCTGCTCGCGTCGTTGGGCATCGGCGAGAACGTTTCCGGCGTAGCCAGCGAGGAGCGCAGCGAGGAAACCGCCGGGCAGGCCGAGGAAGATGAACAGACGCTTGGCGACGGTTGCGTCGCCGGTGGCGACCTCCAGGGTGTTGGAAATGTTGTCGAGCAAGAAGTCCTGGTGTGCCGCCACGGCGCCGACGGCGGCGGCGATGCGCTTGGTCTGGATCATCGCTGTTGCCGGGTCGGCGTCGAGGAAGCGGCGGTCCACGGTGATGTCGATCTCGCGAACGGGCGGATTCTTCAACCGCGAGCCCCGTGCGGTAGCTGCGCGTTCGAAGGCCGGTATCACCTTCTCGGAGAAGACGGCGGGCGAAACGATCATCGAGTTTTGCGAATAGATGAACGCCTCAAGGTCGCTGCCGCGGCGGCTGGAGAACAACGAACGGGCCTGGCTGAGGTCGGCGATGCCGCTGACGACGACATCGAAGCACGTCGAGTCGGGTAATGCGACCCTGACGTTGTCGCCGATCTTGGCGCGCATCGCCTTGGAAGATTCGACGCTGAGCACCGCGCCGTCCGCGCTGTGGCCACCCTCGATCAGCTTGATGGTTGGGTCGTGTGCCGCGTAGTCGGCATCGAGGCCGAAGAGCTTGGCGGGGGCGGACGCCGTACGACCGTTGGATGACAGGCTCTCGGGTCCGAGATCGACGAGCGACAGTTGCCTCGCGGCGGCGACGCCTTCGACCTGGGAGATGCTCTGGGCGAGATCGGCGAGCGGCACGACGGACGGTTTGTTGGCGGCTACGGGGACGACAGACTCCCGACTGGAGAACGAGGAGTTCACCGCCGTGTCATCGAGCTGCATGTCGTGCTGAGCCTCGCCGATGTAGCCGATGACGGTGGTGGTCCCGGCTGCGGCGACGCCGAGGTTGTAGCCCGCTGGACCCGCGCCATGGGCAAATGGGTTGTCGGTGTAGCCGGTCAGTGCGGCACCGTTCAGCGTTGCCGAACCGACCACGAAGTGCAGGCCTGCGTCGGGGATCGAGCGAACGGTGACTTCGTTGGCGGTGACGTCGCTCGGGTTGTGGAGCTCGAGGATCACCCGGATCCGATCTCCCTGCTTGACCGCGCCGGCTGGATCGAACCGCTGCGCCAGGGTGAGGGCGCCTCCGACCCGCTCGGTCACGATGCGTTGCATGTCGATGGACAGCGGGGCGACCGCTCGCTGGGTCATCGACGCCGAAAGACCGTCGACGAAGAACAGGATGGCGCAGAACAAGCCGACTCCGAGCGAGACGCCCAGCATCGTGGACAACGTCCGGCGCGGGTTTCTGGCGAGATCAGCAAGGACGTATTTAGCTAGCACGACGTTGCTCCGATGCTGGTGGGGATCGCGACAGGGTCACTACGCGCTGCAGACGCTTCGCCATGTTCGGGTCGTGGGTGACCAGCACCAAGGTCGCGGCCATCTCCCGGTGCACGTCGACGAGCAGCTCGATCACGGTCTGCGCACTCTCGGCGTCGAGTGCTCCGGTGGGTTCGTCGGCAAAGATCACCGCAGGTCGATGTATGACCGCTCGAGCGACAGCGACTCTTTGGCGTTGGCCGCCCGACAGCTGATCCGGTAGCCGCTTGGAGAGCGAACCGAGACCGAGTCGCTCGAGCAGGTCGCCGGGTGTGAACGGCCGGAGCGTGTTCATGTCGTTCCCACAGATCGCCAGCTGAAGACCGAGGTTCTCTTCGACTGTCAGGTGCGGCAGCAAGTTGTCGGCTTGGTACACCATTCCGAGACAACGACGGCGGAACCTGACGCGCTGTCGTTCCGGCAACCCGGAGATCGTCTCATCGCCGATCCTCACCGTGCCGGAGGTCGGGTGAGCCAGGCCCGCCAACACCCCCAGCAGGGTCGACTTGCCGCAGCCGCTGGGCCCCATGACCGCAACGTTGGACCCGCCCTCGACGCAAAACGCTGCGCATTCGAGCGCACGCACCGTTCCCGCCTCGCTGGTGTAGTCGACGATCAGGTCGCGAGCGACGATGCTGTTCGCGATACTCATCGCGCCACAACCCCGCCATCCACGAGCACGTATCGGTGATCAGCCTGATCAGCCAGGGTGACGTCGTGGGTCACAAAGAGCACCGCGGACTCCGAGCTGAGCACCTCGCTGATGACCCGCCTTGCGGTGTCACCGTCGAGCTGACCGACGACCTCGTCGGCAAGCAGCACGGCAGGCTTGTTCGCCGTGGCGACGGCAAGGGCGACTCGCTGCGTCTCGCCGCCGGACAGTTGGCGGGGACGAAGGTGGGCGCAGTGTGCAACCTCGAATCGCTCGAGAAGGTCGTCTGACGAGGCCGGCGCGCTCCGCCGGGATCGACGAGAGCGGAAGGCATGGGCGAGCTCCACGTTCTCTCGTGCGGTGAGGAAAGGAATGAGGTTGTCGGATTGCAGTGCGATCCCGATGAACGACGCACGCAGCTCGGCTCTGGCACGGTCGTCAAGATCACTCATCGCAACTCCGTTGATCTCGACGGTCCCGGCGCTCGGCCGGAGTAACCCGGCGATGAGAGACAGCAGCGTCGACTTGCCGCAGCCGGATGGACCGATCAGGCTGACCTTGTCGCCGGCGTTGATGGCGAAGTCGACTCCACGGATCGGTGTGGTTTTGTCGCGAGCGGTCGAGAACGACTTGGTGACGCCGAGCAATTGGACGATGGGCGTGTCCGTCATGTCTTTCGCTTTGCTTCTGGTGCCGAGCCGAATACGTCGGGGGATGTCTCGCGGGCATGCTTTTCGAGGTCGAGCACCGTTTGGCTCGCGTCGGCGAGGCCGGTTGCGCTGAGCTCCACGAAGTTCCGCAGGTCGAAGGTGTCTTGGTGCAGGCTTGCGTCCAGCGGAATGTTGTTGATGACTCCAACGCCGGGGGCGTAGTACTTGTTCTCGTTGTCGGGAGCGCCGACGTTGCCCTCCTGGACGACG
>JANPGV010000093.1:0-25390 GCA_031424145.1 Ilumatobacteraceae bacterium | reverse complement strand
ACATCGACGACTGGTGGAAGCGTTGGCTGGAAGCCCGCGACCCAGTGGCCCGCGACCGCCTGATCGTTCACTACTCGCCCCTCGTCAAGTTCGTCGCTGGTCGTGTCGGCGCCGGTCTTCCGAACAGCGTCGATCCCGGCGACCTCGTCAGCGCCGGTGTGTTCGGGCTCATCGATGCGGTCGAGCGGTTCGACTCGAGCCGAGGCGTCAAGTTCGAAACGTTCGCGGTCCCGCGTATTCGTGGCGCGGTGTTCGACGGTCTCCGATCTCTCGACTGGGTGCCGCGTTCCGTTCGCAGCCGAGCCCGCGAGGTCGAGACGGCCTTCACCGAACTGGAGAGCCGTCATGGCCGGGCACCCACCGACACCGAGTTGTCGTCGCACCTGAAGATCTCGGCGCCGGAGTTCCAGAAGTGGCTCAACTCCATCGCCTCGACCACGGTCGGTCCGCTCGACCGGGCACTGGTGGCCGGTACCGAACCGCGCACGCTCAGCGGCGACGTTCCCGACACGCCGGCGTCGATCGTCGAAGACGGCGAGGTCCGCCGCCTTGTACGCGGCGAGGTGAAGCGGCTTCCGGACCGCGAGAAGATGGTCCTGTCGTTGTACTACGACGAGGGACTGACCCTTGCCGAAATCGGTGGGGTCCTGGGTGTCACCGAGAGCCGGGTCTCGCAGATCCACACCAAGGCGGTGCTGCACCTGCGTGCCAGGTTGTCGGCGTCCGGCGTGACCTGACCGCCGGAGTTCGCCCGTGATCAGCGTGCTGGCCACGCTGACACTGCTCGTGCCGACGTGCTACCTGCCGCCGGTCCAGTCGCCGATCGTCGATCCCTTTCGGGCTCCATCGTGCCTGTACTGCGCCGGCAACCGCGGCTTGGAGTTTCTCCCTCCCGCCGGCTCGCGGGTCACCGCGGCCGCTGCAGGTGTCGTCGAGTTCAATGGCGTGGTGGCCGGCGTGCGCTACCTCGTGGTCACACACGCCGATGGTCGGTCGGCCACCTATGGGCGCTTGGCCAGTTCAAGCGTCACGGCCGGTGCCAGGGTCGAAGCCGGCCAGGTCCTCGGCGCAACGACGCAACGGTTCTACTTCGGTCTTCGCGAGGGCGACCGCTACATCGATCCGGCTCCGTTCCTCGGCACGCCTCGCTATCGACCCCGACTTGTTCCACTCGACGGGTCGGCACCCCGTCGAGCGCCTCCACCGACCATGGTCTGCGCTGCCATGCGCTGAAGCCGCGGGCGCACGCAGGTGGGCGACCGCACTCGGGTGCCGATAACATGTCCAACCGGCCGTCAACCCCGACGGTCCCTACATCAAAACGCCTTGCTTTGTCTGCGGTCGCCTCGGCGCCAGAAGCATGGCGCCGCCAACCGCAGAGGAGGAGTACCCATCATGGCCGTCGTCACCATGCGACAGATGCTCGAAGCAGGTGTGCACTTCGGGCACCAGACCCGCCGTTGGAACCCCAAGATGAAGCGATTCATCTTCGGCGAGCGCAACGGCATCTACATCATCGATCTCGAGCAGACGCTGACTCGCGTCGAGACCGCCTACAACTTCGTTCGCGACCTGGCTGCAGGTGGCGGCACGGTGTTGTTCATCGGCACCAAGAAGCAGGCTCAGGACCCGGTGCGCAGCTACGCCGAGAAGTGCGGGATGTCGTACGTCAACGAGCGTTGGCTCGGCGGCATGCTGACCAACTTCGAGACCATCGCCAAGCGCGTCTCGAAGATGCAGGAGTACGAGCGCATGCGCATCTCCGGCGAGTTCGAGTCCATGCCGAAGAAGGAAGCACTGCTGCTCGGCCGAGAGCTCGAGAAGTTGCAGAAGAACCTCGGCGGCATCCGCAACATGAGCAAGCGGCCCGACGCCGTGTTCATCCTCGATACGAAGAAAGAGCACATCGCTGTCACCGAGGCCAACAAGCTGAAGATCCCCGTGATCGCAGTGGTCGACACCAACGTCGATCCCGACGTCGTGCAGTTCCCGATCCCGGGCAACGACGATGCCATCCGCGCCAACGCGCTGATGAGCCGCGTCATCGCCGAGGCCATCGAAGAGGGCCGATTCATCGCCAGCAAGCGCAACCCGCAGGTCGCCAGTGCTCCGAAGCGCAGCGCCGAAGACGAAGCAGCCTTTGCCGCATTGCAGGCCGACGCCCGCCGTCAAGCCGCCGCCGCGCAGGCCGAGCGCGACGCGCGCGTCGCCTCGTCGGGCACTCCCGATGCCGCGGCTGAGGAGCCGCAGGCAGACGACACCGCCCCTGCCATCGTTGCGACTGCTGCGGGCAGCGACGATGCGCCTGTCGAGGCTGCCGGGGCCGCAACACCCGGCACCACTGACGTTCCCGAGGCCGCCGCTCCTGAGTCGGCGCCTACCGAAACCCCTGTTGCTGAGAACGAAACCGAAACCGAAGGCTGATACGGAAATGGCATTCACCGCGAAAGACGTACAGGCGCTGCGCCAGGCCACCGGCGCGGGCATGATGGACGCCAAGAAGGCTCTCGAGGCCAACGACGGCGACATGGAGGCATCCAAGCAATGGCTCCGCGAGAAGGGTTTGGCCGCCAGCGCCAAGCGCGATGACCGGGACAACAACCAGGGCCTCGTCGCGCTACTCGTGCAGGGCAACGTCGGAGCCATCGTCAAGCTGAAGAGCGAGACCGACTTCGTCGCCGGCAGCGATCTCTTCAAGAGCGAGGCAGAGGCATTGGCCAAACTCGTACTTGCTGAAGGTGAGGCCGCGGTCTCCCAGCGTTCGGCGCAGCTCGACGATCTGAAGATCACGTTGAAGGAGAAGATCGAGCTCGGCGATGTCATCCGCTTCGAGGCGGCTCCGGGCAACGTTCTCGACAGCTACCTGCACCTGCAGGGTGGTCGCGGCGTCAACGCCGTCCTCGTCGAGATGAGCGATGCGAGCCAGTCGCTTGCCCACGACGTTGCCGTCCACATCGCGTTCGCCCGGCCGAAATACCTGAGCCGGGACGATGTGCCAGAGGACGTGGTGGCCCACGAGCGCCAGACGCTCGAGACCATCAGCCGCAACGAGGGCAAGCCGGAGGCGGCCCTGCCCAAGATCATCGAAGGCCGGCTCAACGGCTTCTACAAGGACGTGGCCCTGCTCGACCAGCCGTACGCCAAGGACGACAAGCAGTCGATCAAGCAGGTGATCGGCTCGGCATCGATCGTCCGTTTCGCTCAGGTCGAGATCGGCTGATCCCGAGCATGGCTTCGGCGGCATCGCCCCGATGGAAGCGAATCGTCTTCAAACCTTCGGGCGAGGCGCTCGCCGGTGACTCAGGCCAGGGCCTCGATGCCGCGACCCTCGATTCCACAGCCAAAGAGATCATTGCTGTTCGCGAGATGGACGTCGACGTGTGCGTCGTCGTCGGTGGGGGCAACTTCTGGCGGGGCCGCACCGGCGCCATGTCAGGCATGGATGCCACACAGTCCGACCACATCGGAATGCTCGGAACAGTGATGAACGGGCTGGCGTTGCAAGACGCTCTGGAACGCGCCGGTCAAGACACGCGCGTGCAGAGCGCCATCGAGATGCCGCGGCTGTGCGAGCCGTACATCCGCCGCAAGGCGATGCGCCATCTCGAGCAGGGCAGGGTCGTGATCTTCGCCGCCGGTACCGGCAACCCGTTCTTCACCACCGACACCGCTGCTGCGCTGCGAGCGGCTGAGATCGACGCTGATGCCCTGCTCAAGGGCACCCATTCCGGTGTCGATGGCGTCTACAGCGACGATCCGCGCACCGTCCCCGGGGCGGTCAGGTACGACGACATCACATACGTCGAGGTGATGACCAAGGATCTCAAGGTCATGGACGCCACCGCCATCACGTTCTGCCGCACCAACTCCATACCGATCGTGGTCTTCGACATGTCCTCGCCCGGGAGGTTGCAGGCCATTCTGCGAGGCGAGCGCGTCGGCACGATCATCCAGGGCTGACCAGATGCGCGCCACCCCTCCTCGTGGCTGGATACGCTGGGCAGCGTGATCGAAGAGACCCTTCTGGACGCCATCGACAAGATGGAGAAGGCCGTCGAGCACGTGCAGAGCCAGTTCACGGCTGTCCGCACGGGCCGAGCCTCGCCCGCCCTGGTCGAGAAGCTGTTGGTCGACTACTACGGAACAATGGTCCCCGTTCAGCAGTTGGCAGGGTTCCAGGTCCCCGAAGCTCGTCAGTTGATCGTCAAACCCCATGATCGGGCCTCGCTCGGGGCGATCGAGAAGGCAATCCGAGACAGTGATCTCGGCGTCAACCCGTCCAACGACGGCGTGATCATTCGCCTCAACTTCCCGCCTCTGACCGAGCAGCGACGCAAAGAGTTCGTCAAGATCGTTAAGAACATGGCCGAGGACGGCCGTGTTGCCGTACGCAACATTCGACGTGACGCGCGCAAACATCTGGACGCCGCCGAGAAAGCCGCAGAGATCTCTGCGACCGAGCTGGAGCGGGCAGAAAAAGAAATTGAGCGCATCACCCACGAGCACGTGGAGATGATCGACAAGGCGTTCGGCCGCAAAGAGCAAGAACTCCTCGAGGTCTGAGCGAGCAAAGGGGATTTGCATGACTGACGACTCACGGCGTCACCGACGCCCGGAAGAAGGGGAAGTAGGCGACTTCGGTCCACCGTTGTTCGCCGACGACTCTGAGGACGACGACGACACCGACGGCTTGTCCTTCGGCGCCTCCGACACGGGTCCGCTGCCGCACTGGACCGAACCACCCACGGGAGAGATGCCCAGGACTCTTGCCACGGCCGCCCCGTCGGATCCGTCCGATGACCTGGACGTATGGTCATCGTTCGCCGGGAAGGCGCCCGTGTGGCGTGATGATCAGCCTGTCGACCCGCACGACGAGACCGGAGAGATGGACCGAGTGGTCTCCATCGCTTCCGGAGATGACACCGGCGATCTCACCAACCGCGATGATTCGATCCCGATCCGGCGCGAGCCGGGCCGGATAACGATCGGCACGGATCCCACCGACGACCGCTCCCGTCCGGTCCGGAAAGGGCGCCCAGGGGAGCCGAACCGAGGTGGCCGGCCGGCTCGCTCGGGATCCACCGCCCGTCCGTCGACGAGATCGACCAAGTCAGATTCCCGCGACCTGCCAACGGCCATCGGTGTCGGGCTACTGATCGCGATCGTCTTCGTGATCTCGGTCATGGTCAGCCCGAAGCTGGTACTGGTCGTCGTGATCGCCGTGCTCGGCCTCGGCGCGATCGAGTACTTCGACAAGGTCTCCGAGAAGGGCTACCGACCCGCAACGATCGTCGGCATCCTGGCCTGCGTCACGACGCCGATCGCCACGTACTGGGCCGGCGAGCGGGCTCTGCCACTGATCCTCGCCTTGGGTTTCGTGGCCGCTGCCGTGACCTTCATCGGCGCGAAAAGCCTCGAAGCCGCGCCGATGCCGAACATCGCCATCACCACCCTCGGTGTCGTCTGGATCGGCTTCCTCGGCTCGTTCGCAGCATTGATCCTGCGCTTCTCGAAGGGCTCAGGCTTCCCGGTCGCCTCCGGCATCATCAGCACCAGCATCGGAACCGACACCTTGTGCCTGATGGCCATCGGGGTCGTTGCCAACGACATCGGCGCGCTGGTGCTCGGGAGCGCCGCCGGAAAGAAGCCCCTGCGTGCATGGATCAGCCCGAACAAGAGCGTCGAAGGTCTGTTCGGCGGGACCGTGGCGACGATCCTGGCCATGGTCATCGTCGGTGTCACCGACCGCTCGACCACATGGAACAGCGCCGGTGACCTCATCATCCTCGGCATCGTCATCTCCGTCATGGCGCCGCTCGGCGATCTCACCGAGAGCATGTTCAAGCGCAATCTCGACGTCAAGGACTTCGGCTCCCTCATCAAGGGTCATGGTGGTGTGCTCGATCGTTTCGATGCGTACCTGTTCTGCCTGCCCGCGGTGTACTACCTGCTGCAGATCCTCCAGCCCTGGGTGACGAAGTAGGCCAGCAACATCGGCCTGCAACGATCCGCGAGGTCGGTTCGGGCCCGGTCGATGCGAGACTGACGGCCATGTCTACGGTGCGTGTCGCAATTGCCGGCTCGTCTGGGTCGATCGGGGTTCAGGCTCTTGATGTCATCCGCACCGAACAGGGTCGTTACGAGGTCGTCGCGCTCGGCGTTTGCTCGTCGATCGAAACGCTCATCGCCCAGGCCAACGAGTTCCGGCCGAAGGTCGTGGCAGTGGCGCAATCAGCTCGACGCGCCGAGGTTGCGGCGGCACTGCCTTTTGCCGAAGTCGTCGAGGATCTGGCAGATCTTGCCGACGACGCGGATGTCGTGGTCAACGGTGTGGTCGGGTTTGCCGGTCTGTCGGTCACGGTCCGCACGCTGCAGAAGGGCAAGCGTCTGGCTCTGGCCAACAAGGAGAGCTTGATCGCCGGCGCTCCGGTGGTGCAACCGCTTCGCGCGACGCCCGGCGCCGAGCTCGTGCCTGTTGATAGCGAGCATTGCGCAATTCACCAATGCCTGCGCAGCAGCGCTGATCACAGCCGCGAGGTCTCGCGGATCGTGCTGACTGCCAGTGGGGGGCCGTTCCGCGGTCGTTCCGGCGGCGATCTCGCTGACGTCGACGTCGACCAGGCGCTGGCTCATCCCACCTGGAAGATGGGCCCGAAGATCACGATCGACTCGAGCACGTTGATGAACAAGGGCCTCGAGGTGATCGAAGCTCACGAGCTGTTCGGCACTGCGTACGACCAGATCGAGGTTGTCGTGCATCCACAATCGATCGTGCACTCGATGGTCGAGTTCTCCGATGGATCGACGATCGCCCAACTCAGCATGCCCGACATGCGCCTGCCGATCGGCTACGCCCTCGCCTACCCGAGCCGGATCTCCACGCCGTTCGGCCGGATCGACTGGGCAGCCGTTGGCCGGCTCGACTTCGAGCCGCCGGACACGGCAACCTTCCGCTGCCTTCCGTTGGCCTACGAGGCGGGCCGCACCGGCTCGACCGCACCGGCATGGTTGAGCGCCGCAAACGAGGTCGCGGTCGAGGCGTTCTTGGCGGGCCGCATCCGCTGGTCGCAGATCGCCGAAGTGTGTGACGCAACTCTTCAGCGCTTCGAACGATCTGCCGATAGAACGGTTGACGACATCATCGCCGCCGATGCTCGTGCACGTCGGGTGGCCTCGGAGGTACTGCCAGCGTGAGTGAGACCTATACGAAGTTCCGCAACGAGGTGATGGCCGGCGGCGCCGACAACCCCGACCTCGAGCCCACGGCCGGCGGCCGCACATCCGTGATCGCGTTCACCGTCATCTTCGGACTGTTGGCCTTCCTCTACGTCAAGAGCTCGTGGGCATTCATCTTCGTCATCGGTCTGCTGGTCTCGATCTTCCTGCACGAGCTCGGTCACTTCGTCACCGCTCGTTGGACGGGAATGAAGGCCACCCAGTTCTTCTTGTTCATGGGCCCGAAGCTGTGGAGCTTCCGCCGCGGAGAGACGGAATACGGAGTTCGTGCCTACCCCGTCGGAGCGTTTGTGCGGATCATCGGGATGAACAACCTCGACGAAGTCGATCCCGCCGACGAAGGCCGCGCCTATCGAAGCAAGAGCTACCCACGACGGTTGCTGGTCATCACCGCAGGTTCGGTCATGCACATCCTGATCGCCGTTGCCCTGCTCTTCGCGGTGTACGCCGTCAACGGCCGGCGCGTCGAGACCGACCGCGTTGGAATCGGCGGCGTCTCGGCCGGCTACCCAGCGGACCAGGCGGGCGTCGAGTCCGGCGACACCGTGATCTCCATCGATGGAGTTCATCCGAAGACCCCCGAGGCATTCGTGGCCGAGATTCGCAACCATCAGCCGGGCGACGCCGTCACGCTTGTGCTCGAACGAGATGGCCAGACGCTGACCAAGACCGTCGGGTTAGGGGCAAACCCGACCAAGGGAGACGGGTTTGGCAAGGCGTTCCTCGGCGTCTCTTCCGGCACCGAAGTTGGCTGGAACAACGAATCGGTCGCGCGAGCAGCCAAGGACAGCGTCTTCGATCTCGTTCCCGTGATGTGGGCGAGTGTGGGCGGCGTCGTCAAGGTGCTCAACCCCGTCAACATCGTCGGTCACTTGATCGGAACGAACAACGATCCGACCACTCAGCCGACCACAGTGGTCGGCATCGGCCGGTTGAGCAACACCATCGGCAAGGAGTCCGGGTTGGGTGGCGTTTTGATGACGTTGGCGGCTGTCAACGTGTTCGTAGGTTTGCTCAACATGTTCCCCGTGCTGCCATTCGACGGCGGCCACGCGGCAATCGCCACGTACGAGCGGCTGCGCTCCCGTCGCGGCCGGCCGCCCTATCGCGCCGACATCACCAAGATGATGCCGGTTGCGATGACGATGATCGCGCTGTTGGCCACGCTGTTCATCACTGCTTTCTATCTGGACTTCGCCAAGCCGCCGGGCTGAGCTGGCACACTTGTCTCATGCCCATCGAGCGCAAGGCCACCCGCCAGATTCACGTCGGCAAGGTCCCGGTAGGCGGGGGAGCGCCGATCTCGGTGCAGTCGATGACGATCACGAAGACGGCCGATGTCGAGGGCACCCTTCAACAGATCTATGCGCTGGCCGCTACCGGATGCGACATCGTCCGCTGCACATGCAACGAGCAGGAGGCCGCTGAGGGTCTCGCCCAGATCGTGCCGCGTTCACCCATCCCGATCATCGCCGACATCCACCATCAGTACCGCATGGCCCTCGCGGCGATGGAGGCAGGCGTACACGGCCTGCGCTTGAATCCGGGCAACATCCGCAAACCGGAGCACATCAAGGCCGTCGCATCCGAGGCCCGCGATCGGCAGATCTCGATCCGCATCGGCGTCAACGGCGGTTCGCTCGATCCCACGCTGTACGAGAAGTACGGGGGCATCACACCCGAGGCGATGGTCGAGAGTGCTCAACGTGAGATGGCTTACTTTCACGAGGTCGGCTTCGATCTGATGAAGATCAGTGTCAAGGCGTCGAGCGTGCCGCTGATGGTCGAGGCCTATCGCCAACTCAGCGAGGTCACCGACGTGCCCTTGCACCTCGGCGTCACCGAAGCCGGCCCACCGCCTGCGGGATTGGTGAAGGCCACTGCCGGTATCGCCACCTTGTTGATGGAAGGCATCGGCGACACCATTCGCTACTCGCTCACTGCCGACCCAGTGGAGGAAGCCAGGGCGGGGCGGCAACTGCTCGAGGCATTGGGCCTTCGCGAACGCAAGAACATCGACTTGATCGCCTGCCCCAGCTGCGGCCGAGCCGAGATTGATGTCATCGACGTTGCCAACAGAGCCATGGAAGCGTTCGGCGATCGCAAGATCCCGTTGCAGGTCGCGGTGATGGGCTGTGTCGTCAATGGCCCGGGCGAGGCTCGCGAGGCAGACCTCGGCATGGGCGCCTGTAACAAGCGCGGCCATCTGTTAGTCATGGGTCGCAACGTCGGGGTGGTCCCCGAGTCGGAGATGGTCGACGCGTTGGTCGAGTGGGCAGAGTTCATCAACGAGCACGGAACCGAAGCTGCGATCGCCCGTGTCGATACAAAGTTGGCGGAACGTGAGGCGGCGAAGGATCGCGCCAAGTTGATGAACGACCAGGGCGACGACGTCAATCACGCCGACGAGCGCATCGTCGAGATCAGGCGCACCACCTCGCAGTCCAGGGCGTGACGACTTGCGCATGACGCCGAACGAGCATCCGCTCTTCGAGTTCGACCCTTCTCCGGACGCGGTGATCAATCCGTCCATCCATCGGCCGATGCTGGGCTTCCCGACCCGCGCTGTGATGTGCTGGTTCGGGAACGTCGTGCGCGACCGCACGGTCGATGTGGTGCCGATCCACAACGTGCCCTTCGAGCACGGCGATCATGCGATCTGCGTGATCGATCACAAGGGCCACGATGTCGCTCTGGTCAGCCCCGGAGTCGGCGCGCCGGCCGCCGTCACTTCGCTCGAGGTCGTGATCTCGCTCGGTGCGACGCAGATCATCGGTTGTGGCGGCGCAGGAATCGTCCGCCCGGGTTTCGACGTCGGTCATGTGATCGTGCCGGTCGGGGCCGTGCGTGACGAAGGCACCAGCTATCACTACGCGCCTGCCGATGTTGCTGTGGTGCCGCACCCCCGGGCGCTGGCCGTGATCGACGATGTGCTGACCGAAGCAGGCGTGCCGCACGACCGCGGCATGACTTGGACGACAGATGCCTTCTTCCGGGAGACCCTCGCCAAGGTCGCCCGCCGGCGTGATCAGGGCTGCATCACGGTGGAGATGGAGGCCGCGGCAATGTTCGCCGCTGCAGCATTCCGCGGCGTCGTCTATGCCCAATTGCTCTACGCCGGCGACGATGTCAGCGCGGCGGAGTGGGATCACCGCAACTGGGAGTCGCAGTCGACAGCGCGTGAGCACCTGCTCGACCTCGCCCTCGACGCCGTCATTCGCCTCTGACGAGTTGTCATGCGCTGACGAACGGGCAGCGGTCAACGCATGACAACCTCGCTAGTTGGGCTCAGTGGCCGATGTTGTCGAATCCGGTGATGTCGAGCACGACGCCGAAGCCGGTCATGTTGTGCTGAATGCTCACGTAGAAGTGCTTACCGGTCGGATCGAAGAATCCGCCCGTCCACTCCGCACCTTCGCCGTGGTTTGCAGCTGCGGGGTCATTGGTGGGCAGGTCGTTGAACGTTCCGATGCGAACGCAGCCATCGGTGACACAGATGGTCTCGCCCCACGAGTGGTCCTCACCCTCGTTGCCGGTGTTGTTGGCGCACCACTTGACCTGACCGGCAGCCAGCGACGGACGATCGATCTCGCTGTCCTCCGGTCGGTAGGAACCGGTCAGCTCATTCCGGTTCCTTCGTTGTCCGGGTGCCTCTGATTGGCGGCACCACCAGGGACGTTCTACGGAACCGAGACCAACCTCCGATGTACTCCGGATGGCCTACGGGTGGACAGCCGACGAACAGTCGTGGATCACGGTCTCCTGGACCAGGAAGGCACCGGCGGGACCGCTGAGCTCCACCGTTTCGCCATCAACCAGGTACAGACATTCACCGTGTTGTGGGCCACTGACCCACAACAGAAGTTCGCGGCCCTCGGCGCGATGTGAGCACTTCTGACCTTCGTCGAGCTCGAATCGCGACGCGACAAACGGCGTGTTCGGCGTCTCGTAACGCCAGTGGCCCGGCTCGACCTCTGTGCTGCGCACCTTGGGTTGCACCAGCGGTTCGTAGTCGAGCACGGCCAGCAACTCGTCGACATCGACGTGCTTCGGGGTCAGGCCGCCGCGCACCACGTTGTCGCTGTTGGCCATCACCTCGACGCCGAACCCACGGAGGTAGGCGTGCAGGTTCCCGGGCCCGAGGAACACCGCGTCACCGCGACCGAGGAGCACGCGGTTCAGCAAGAGGGTGACCACCACGGAGGGATCACCGGGGTGGGCCGCGGCGAGCTCGGTGACCAGCTCTGCCTCGGCCCGATGGTGCAGACGGCACGCGTCGATGGTCGATCGCAGATCGAGCTTGCCGCGATACAGGGCTGCGACAGTCGACGGCAGCTTCTCATGTTGCAGGAACGCGGCGAGGTCCTCGGCACCGATGTCGTGCAGGAGAGACAGCGTGGCGTCGACCGGGCGAAAGCCGCAGAGCGTGTCGAACGTGGTCAGCGCGCACAGCATCTCGGGCTTGGCAGAGCGGTCCTTGTAGATGCGATCCGGGGAGTCGCTGCGGATCCCGGCGTGTTCCTCGAGTGCGAACCCGGCCTCGGCTTGCGCTTCATCCGGGTGTGTCTGCAGAGAGAGTGGCTGGGCAGCAGCCATGAGCTTGAGGAGGTAGGGCAGGTCACCGGCGACCGACTCGAGCGGCGAGCCGTCCTCGAGGTTTGATGGTGCCAGCGGGTGCGTGCCCATCCACCACTCGGCCCATGGGCGCCCGTCGGCAGGTTGTCCGAGCATCTCCGGAATGGCGGTTGTGTCACCCCACGCGTAGTGCCGCGCCCGCCCGACGACTGTGTGCATGCGTCGACACGCTACTTGTACAACGGAGTACCGTTCCGTCGTCAAGCTAAGGGACTCCGGTTCCAACAAGTAGAGGGGGCGTGTCGTGCAGAACAAGATCCTGTTGACCGAAGATCAGATCCCGACGCAGTGGTACAACATCATTCCCGACTTGCCATCGCCGCCCCCTCCGCCACTTCACCCGGGCACGATGCAGCCTGTCGGACCGGATGATCTTGCTCCGCTGTTCCCGATGGCCCTGATCATGCAGGAAGTCACCTCCGACAGTTACGTCGACATCCCGGGCGGGGTACTCGATGTGTATCGCCTGTGGAGGCCGTCGCCATTGTTTCGCGCCCACCGTTTGGAGAAGGCGCTCGACACACCCGCGCGGATCTACTACAAGTACGAAGGGGTCAGCCCGGCGGGGTCACACAAGCCGAACACGGCGGTACCCCAGGCCTACTACAACCACCAGGAGGGCATCACCAAGCTGACCACCGAAACCGGCGCCGGTCAGTGGGGCACAGCGTTGGCGTTCGCCACCGCGCAATACGGGATCGAATGCGAGATCTGGCAGGTTGCTGCTTCGTACGTTTCCAAGCCGTATCGCCGGGTGATGATGGAGGTCTACGGGGCCACGGTCCACTCGAGCCCCTCCGACGTCACCGAGTACGGACGGTCGTTGCTCGCGCAGGATCCGGACCATCCCGGCAGCCTTGGTATCGCCATCTCTGAAGCAGTCGGGGCGGCCGTGGCGGATCCCAAAACTCGGTACGCGCTCGGCAGCGTGCTCAACCATGTGCTGCTTCACCAGACGGTCATCGGCGAAGAAGCGCTTCTGCAAATGGCAATGGTCGGCGAGACACCCGATCTGCTGGTCGGTTGCACGGGCGGAGGCTCGAACTTCGGCGGCCTCTCGTTCCCGTTCCTGCGCGAGAAGATGGCTGGGCGGATGAATCCGACGATTCGTTGCGTGGAGCCCGCTGCGTGCCCGAGCCTCACCAAGGGTGAGTACCGCTACGACTTCGGCGATACGGCGGGAATGACGCCGCTGATGAAGATGCACACCCTGGGCCACGATTTCATACCGCCGTCCATCCACGCCGGCGGGTTGCGCTACCACGGGATGTCCCCGCTTGTTTCGCACATCTACGAGCTCGGCCTCGCCGAGGCGGAAGCCATTCCCCAGACCGAGTGCTTCGCCGGTGCGTTGACGTTCGCGAGGAACGAGGGAATCCTGCCGGCACCCGAGCCGACCCATGCCATCGCTGCGGCGATCAGAGAGGCGAAGCGTTGCAAGGAGACCGGGGAGGAGAAGGTCATCCTCACGGCACTGTGTGGCCACGGCCATCTCGATCTCGCCGCGTACGAGAACTATCTCGCCGGCAAGATGGTCGACTACGACCTGACCGACAAGGAGTTGGCCGACGCCATGGCTTCCGTGCCGGTGATGGCGTAGAGGCGCTCGCTAGAACAGCCGCAGCTCAGCGGCGCGCATTCCGCGCAGCTCGTCGTAGTCGACCTCGACCACGGTGAAGCCGCGCGCCTCGGCCAGCACGCGGGCCTGCGGCTTGACGATCTGAGCCACGTAGACACCGCGCACCGTGCCCAGCGACGAGTCGAGATGCAGACGCTCGATGTACCGGACGAGTTGCTCGACCCCGTCGATCTCACCGCGGCGCTTGACCTCGATGGCGACAACCTGGCCGTCGCGATCGCGGCACAGGAGATCGATCGGCCCGATTGCCGTCGGGTACTCGCGGCGAACAAGAGTCAGACCCGCTTCGATCGCGTGCGGTGAGGCTGCCAGGAGCTCCTGCAAGTGCGCCTCGACGCCGTCTTTCTGCAAACCGGGGTCGTCGCCGAACACGGTCTCGACATCGGAGAGCACTTCGTGCAGCGTGATCGTTAGCGACTCCCCTTTCGGGTTGGTCACCGTCCAGGAGTCGTCACCGATCACCAGGACGTTTGGGGCGTTCATCCAGTTCAACGGCTTGTACGCCCCGCCATCGGCATGTATTGCCACACAACCATCGGCTTTCACCATGATCAGCCGCACGGCCTCGGGTAGGTGGGCTGTCAGGCGACCGGCATAATCGACCGAGCAGCGAGCAATGACGAGACGCACGACGAGAAGCTATCGACCGTGGTCGGGGCGAACGCCGATTCTTGCCCGGTAGGTGAACCAGAACGGCCGGTCCCCGTCGCCGAGCGCGGCATGGGTATCGACCGAGAACTGTTCGACCCCCAAGGCCGCGTCGTCGAATCCATGGCGACGAAGAGCCTGGTAGTCGCCCTGGCTGCAGAAGAGCTGGACGAACCTGTCGGCGTTGCCGTGCTCCTCGCCGAGCGCGGCGACCTCGATGCAGTGGCTGAAGTGACCGCTGGCAACCATTCGCCGGAGGTGCTGTTCCTTGTGCCAGAACTGCACGCCATCGACGATGGTCACCCCGGAAGTCGGATCTTGCGAGTTGATGGGTCGGAGGTCGTCGGTCTGCGGGGACGATGAGGGTTCGCGCGCTGACGGTCGGACCGATGAAGTGTCGGCCCGAGGCGAGGCTGCAAGCTCGCGCTCGTATCCGGCGACGACCGCGCGCGCGTTGTGCCAGGCCTGCTCGGCATTCGCGTTGCCGACCGCTGGCGGCCAGTCACAATCGAGCGCCGCGAAGACTCCGCCCGGGCGGAGGATCCGGGCCACCTCGTCGAACGTCGACGACGGATCCATCCAATGCAGGGCCTGCACCGCCAGCACGACGTCGGCCGATTCATCGCGCAGATCCGTGGCGTGTGACCAACTTTGCACGTAGCTGACATTTGTGTCCGCGGTGACAGTTGCGGCGCGTAGCCGCATGTCGGCATTGGGCTCGACACCGATCACTTGGCCGGCCCATCCACCTGCCCAGCGCGTCGACAGCCCGGTCCCGCTGCCGAGGTCGACGGTGATCGCCGGCGGACCGCCGACGTACCTCGTGATGACATCGGCCAGCACCCGAGGCGGAACGGGACGCACGGCATCGTAGAGATCAGCGAACCCAGAGAATCGGCGGGCGTTCGCGTCGAGGCTCACGCCGTGAAGTTAGCGACCGACGTGGTCGCGCATCCGCTTCTGAATCAGAGCGCGCCTCGACTGCAACTCTCGGTACGTCAGTTGCTCGGTCGAGGCGTCGACCCCGAAGCCGGCCTTGACGCCGTCCATGTTCAGCTCGAGCGTCTTCTGGTCGATGCCCAGCTCACGCCCCAGTTGCTCGCCGTGGCGTTCGGCGAACCACATCGAGATGTTGGCGATCTCCGCGAGGAGGTCGAGATCGGGAGCAAGTCGGGCCATCGCGCCGTCGAGGAACACCATGTTCTTCACGTAGAGCATCAGCTCTTTCGGCATGCGCGCCCCGTAGCCGAGGAGTGCCTTGACCACACGCTGCACCTCGGCGACGAGTTCCTCACCCGTGAGCGTCGTCGGGTCGATCGGAGCCTGATCCAGCCGCAGGTCGCGCATCACCATGTCGAGGTCGACGTCGATCGGGAGTGCGCCGAGATCGCGCATCGCCGCCAGTTGTCCCTTCACGTCATTGGTCGTGGCACAGACCATCATCCGCAGGAAGGCAAGTCGTCGGTCCCCAGGCAGACGTCCGACGATGCCGAAGTCAAGCAGAGCAGTGCGACCGTCGGGCAGGACGAAGAGGTTGCCACCGTGCAGGTCCCCGTGGAACACGCCGTACACCATCGCGCCTTCGATGAGGGCGATCATCGCCGTGCGCACCACCGCCTCAGTGTCGACACCGGCGTCTTTCATCCCCGCAACGTCGTCGAAGTTGAACCCGTCGACGCGCTCCATCACCAACACTCGACGAGTGACCAGCGAGGGGTGGGGCCGGGGTACCACGTAGCCCGTCTGCTTCAGCTCGCAGAGCATGGCCGCGATGTCGATCATGTTGGCGGCCTCCATGCGGAAGTCGAGCTCTTCGACGATCGTCTCGGCGAACAGCTCGACCAGCGCCGGCGGGTTGGCCAACGAGGCGATGTGTATGCGGCCGACGAGATGGGGCGCCAGCCACGCCATGACCCGCAGGTCCTTGCGTACGAGGCGGGCAACGCTCGGGCGTTGCACCTTGACGACGACCTCCTCCCCGGTGTGCAGCGTTGCCGCGTGAACCTGGGCGATCGATGCCGCGGCCAGCGGGGCGCGGTCGAAGGACGAGAACATGGATTCGAGGGGAACGCCGAGATCTTCCTCGACCACCCTGCGCACATCGTCGAACGGTTCGGCAGGCACCTTGTCCCGGCACTGTTTGAACTCCTTGACGAGCTCTGCCGGGAACAGACCCTCGCCGCTGGAGATGATCTGGCCGAGTTTGATGTATGTCGGGCCGAGCCACTCCGCGGCTCGTCGCAATCGACCTGAGATGTCGCGTCGGCTGTCCTCTGGCGTCGCCAAGCGGTGGCGCTTCTTGCGCAGCCACCACGGCGCGATTGCCATGATGAGACGTGCGGCCACTGAGATCACCCGCATGCCCGGCGGTATGCGCCGCGGGCGGGTCAGTGCCGGGACGCCGGCTTTCGCGGCCTGGCGGAGGAGGCCGGCGACCGGATACCACTGCAGGTCGTCTCGGTCGAGCACCCACGGTCCGCCGTCCCTGAACGCGCCCCACTGAGTGTCGTCGGCGATCGTCACCTCAGCATGATCGCAGCAACGAAGCCCGTTTGTGTTCGCGTGACCGGATTGCTCGAGGTGGATCGGGATAGATCACTCACGGGATTGGACTACGATTCGCCAGGCGACTGCAGCGTTGCTACAAGGGCGAACACGTCTGGGGGGACGAATGAGCGATCGTTACTACGTCACCGATACTGCACTGTCGGAACGCTTTCCGATCTACACGCGAGCCAACGTCGGCGAAGTCTTTCCCGACCCCGTGACGCCGCTGACCAGTGATACTGCGCTCTACCTGGCCGAACTCGGTTGGCGTGACGCGTGGGAGCGGATGGGCGCATTCGACCTCGCCGAGTTCCCACCCGACGACTACTGCCAGCTCGGCGTGCTCGGCGGGTACTGCTACCTCAACGCCTCGTTGATCCGGCTGTTCGGGGAGCGGGCCCCCGGTCTGTCATGGCAGATGATGGATGAGCAGTTCTTCGGAGCACAGCCCGGGATTCCGCCGTACGAGGAGATGCCGGGCGACGTGCGGCCTGACATGACGGAGAAGATCGGGGCGACTTTTATCTCGGTGTTCGGGCAGCAGAGCCTCGACGACCTCACCGAACTGACCGACGATCGGGCCGAGACCAAGGCCCTCCGCGTGAACCGGCCCGATCTGTCGGCCCTCACTGACGAGCAGTTGTGGGATCGATTCAGGGAGATGCTGCCGATCCATCGGCGAATGTTCGCTCATCACCTCTTCACGACGTACATGGCCACTGTTCCGGTCGGGGTCATCAGCGCCGTGGCCGCGGCGGTCGCCCGACCCGACCTGATCATGCCGATCATCTCCGGCATCGGTGATGTCGACTCGGCGGCGCCCAGCCACGCGATGTGGGCGTTGTCGCGACTCGATCCGACCTCGGACGAGTTCAACAAGGCCTTCGATGAGTTCCTCCAAGAGTTCGGCAGCCGCGGCCCGAACGAATGGGAGAGCCGTTCGCCGTCGTGGGAGACCAAACCGACGCTGGCCCTTGTCGCGATCGATCGCATGCGCCAGGCGCCCGACTCCGCCGATCCGGTCATGCAGTTCGCCATCCGCGCCGAGCAGCGTGCTGCCGCGTCCGCCGAGCTGTTGTCGATGGTCGAGGCTGACCCGGCCACTCATGGCCAGCTCGCTGCCGCCATCGGGTGCTCGGCGGCGTGGCTTCCGGGTCGGGAACGAACGAAGACCAACAACATCAGAGTGATCCACGAGATGCGCATGGCGATGCGCGAGCTCGGACGCCGGATGGTCGACTGTGGAGCGTTCGACGAGATCGAGGATTTCGGTTTCGTCCGCGAGGCCGAGATGCCGACGTTGTTCACCGATCCCCATTCCATGACCGAATCGATTCGGTCGCGTCGCGCCGAGTATCAGAACCTGCAAGAGCTCGAGCCGCCGTTCCTGTTCGTCGGTCACACTGAGGGACCTGACACGTGGCCCCGGCGCGATGCCGCCAACTCCGAGCATCTCTCAGCGGGCGACACGATCGTCGGGATGCCGGGGTGCCCCGGGGTCGCCGAAGGGACGGCGAGGGTCATCCTCGACTCGAACGATCCCTCGTCGCTTCAGCCCGGCGACGTCCTCATCGCCCCGATCACCGACCCGTCCTGGACACCCCTGTTCGTCCCGGCTTCCGCAGTGGTCGTCGATGTCGGTGCCGCGCTCAGCCACGCCATCATCGTCAGTCGAGAGCTGGGCATACCATGCGTCGTCTCGGCCCTCGGGGCCACCCGCAACATCCCCGACGGGGCGCAGGTACGGGTGGACGGGAGCACCGGAGTCGTCACGATTCTCTCGCTGCCCTGACGACCGGAGCTCCGAAGCAGCCTCACGCTACGCTCGCCCGGAGTGACGACCACAGCACCGGCCACCGAAAACACGGTGCAGGTCTTCGGCCGGAAGATCGCCTACAAGTGGATCGTCGCGGTGGTCTACGTGTCGGCGCTGTTCCTCGACATTCTCGACACGACCATCGTCAACGTCGCCATCCCCGCACTTGGTCGCGAGCTCCGCACCGAGAACGCGGAATGGGTGGTGCTGGGTTACACCCTCAGCCTCGCGGTGTGGATCCCGACGTCGGGTTGGCTGGGCGATCGGTTCGGGACCAAGCGCACGTTCCTGATCGCGTTGATGGCCTTCACCTTCGGTTCGTTGCTGTGCGGAACCGCGCAGAACATGAGCCAGCTGATCGCGTTCCGTGTCATCCAAGGCGTCGGCGGCGGGATGCTGACCCCGGTCGGCCTGGCGATGTTGTTCCGCGCGTTCCCTCCGGCCGAGCGGGCGCGGGCAGCGACGCTGATCATGATCCCGACGCTGGCCGCGCCTGCGCTCGGCCCGGTACTCGGCGGACTGATCGTGACCAACATCAGCTGGCGGTGGATCTTCCTCGTCAACCTGCCGATCGGGCTGGTAGCACTGTGGTTCGGTTGTCGGCACCTTCAGGAGCACCGCCACCCGGCCAGCGGCAGGTTCGACATCGCCGGGTTCGTGTTGTCGGGCGCAGCTCTGGCCCTGATCGTCTACACGCTCAGTGAGGGGCCCAACTCCGGGTGGACGTCGCCACTGGTGATTGCCTGCGGAGTCACCGGCGTCGTCGCGGCGATCGTCATGAGCTTCGTCGAGCTGCGCATTCCCAGCCCGATGCTCGATCTGCGCCTGTTGCACAACCGGATGTTTCGACAATGCAATCTGGTCGGCCTGTTCTCGATCGCCAGCTTTCTCGGTGTGACGTTCGTGATGCCGTTGTATCTGCAACTACTTCGAGGCATGACACCGCTGGCCAGTGGATTGACCACGTTCCCTCAAGCCTTCGGGATCATGGTCTCGTCGGTCATAGCCGGCAAGGTCTACGCAAAGATCGGCCCGCGACGGCTGATGACGGGCGGGTTCCTCGCAGCAGCTGTGGCCATAGCTTTCTACACAATGCTGGGCCTGCATACGTCGTTGTGGTTGATCCGCTCATTGATGTTCGGGCGCGGGTTGTGCATGGGCTTTGCGTTCGTGCCGATGCAGGCTGCCAGCTACGCCACCATCAACCCGTCGCAGAACGGACGGGCGTCGTCGATCTTCTCGACACAACGCCAGGTCGGGGTGTCGATCGGCGTCGCGATCATGGCCAGCATCCTGGCCGCACATATGTCGCTGAGCCGATTGCCGCATGCCGACGAAGTCGGGCGCGCCTTGACCGGGGTGCGCTGGGCGTTCGGCATCGCAGTCGTCCTGGCGTTGGTGGCCGCCCTCTGCGCATGGTTCATCCGCGATGAGGATGCCGCGGCGACGATGGTCGCCAGGAAGGAACCGGTGGCTGTCGCCTGAGGGCTGTCAATGCTGACTATCAGTGCTGGCTGTCAGTGCTAAGCGTCAGAAGCCGGAGCCGTGCGCGGTGTCGCACAACCTGGTCTGACCGTCCGCGATCTGGCCGGCGCCGATTCCCTCCAGCGCGGCGAACGGGCCGCACTTGTTGGGGGTGATCCACACGTGGATCATCGGCGCAGGGGTGAACGCCTTCAACGGCGCCGGGCAATTGCCCGCCGAGTCGGTGACTCCCCGCACGAGCGGCGCAACCGGATCGTCGGTGAAGCACAGGTTGTCGTGTATGTGCCACTGCATGAGCGCGCCGCCGACGTTGGGCACGTCCTTCAAGGCGACGGTGTCGGGCAGGAAGTACATCGCGCTGACGAGCTTCTTCGAACCATCAGGTTGCGGTGAGTACACCAGGCTCTCGGGATGGTCCGGGTCCAGGGCAACGTCGTCGTTGATCGAGTCCCACTTGATGAAGTGCTCGAAGCCGGTCAGCCCGTCGCCGATGCTGTGATACCCGGCCGCCTCGGCGACCCTGTAGTCGGACCACTGCGGGAGACGAACGACGTTGAGTGCTACCAGGTTCTCTGCTGCCGCCTGTTGCTCGGGCGTCACCCCGGCGACTCCGCCGAGATCGATCGGTTGCGTGGGGTCGTACGGCTTCGGAGGCACGGCTGCCGCGACGTGCGCATGGGGCTGGTCGCACATGTCGACGCGTTGGTCGTCGGGCACCGCAGCTTGGCCCGCACCGACACCCTCGAGCGCGGCGAACACGCCGCACGGGTGTGGTGTGACCCACACATGAACCATCGGGTTCTGGCCGCCGGTGTTGACCCCATTGGCACAGTTGCCATTGGCGTCGGTGATGCCGACGACGCGCGGCTTGCCATCAGGTCCGGGTGCCCAGCACAGATTGCCGTGGTTGTGCCATTGCATCAGCGGACCGGCGAAGTTGAGGAGGGACGGATCGTCGGTGGGTCGAGCGCTGGCGATGTACATCGCGCCCGCCAGTATTCGCTGGTCGCCGTTGACGGTGTACACGAGCGACTCTGGCTGTGTGGCATCGAGGAAGACCCCGTCTTCGATGAGCGACAACTTGATGTAGTGCTCGCTTCCAGTGGCGGCATCGCCGATCGACGCATAGCCGTCCGCCGCCGCCGCCGCTGGATCGGCGTACTTGGGGAGGTCTTTGAGCGAATCCTCGATCAGTTGCTTCGCACGCGCCTCCTCGTCGGGGGTGACGCCCGGAACGCCGGACACATCGATGGGCTTGGAGGGGTCCCACGGCCGCGGCCAGCTGGCGGTGACGGTGGCTGCGGCGGACGTTCCATCGGCGGCATGGCTGTGTGGCTGCGACGCGTCGACGACGGGTACGGCGGCAGGATCAGCCGGCGCGTTGGGGTCGATTGCAACTGGCGAGGCGTCGGCAGCGTGCGAATGCGGTCGGGATTCGTCGCCGACCGCTGAGCCCGCGGCCTGAGTGTGACTGTGGACGTGAGTGCCGCTGCTGAGCATCGCCGGGATGGTCAGCGCGGCCACGGCAATTGCCGGGAAAAAGAGTCGCGGCGCCGATGCCCGCCGCATGCCGACCATCGCGGCTGCCAACGCGCAGCCGACTGCGGCTGCGGCGAGCAACGCACTTGCAGTATCGGCGAATTGCGGTGCTTCACGTACCTCGAGACCGTCGATCCACGAGATGCCGGTGATGCGCGTCGCCAGCCAAGCGGCAACGGCAACTGCATTGATGATGACGAGTGGAACCGCAACCAATCGACTGGGGCGCGTCATCGCAACCAGACCGGCACCGAACTGGGCGACCGCGAACACGATGAACAGGCGAGCCAACTGGGGATGTTCGGCATGCACTCCGGCGGCGGCGGCGTGGATGACCCCGGCCCCGATCGACGTCATCGCGGCGATGGTCAGGCCGGGGACGCGCGTAGTGGCGGTTGATGTCGGCACTGCTTCTGTGTATGCCGCCTGGACGAGGCCGCCATCGCCATGCGCGGCAAGAGTCATGTGCGAATTGTACGAGTGTCGAGTCCGCTTGTGGTGGTCGGCCGCTCAAACACCAGGACTTTCAGCGCCAGGCTTGGCGCTGGCTGTTGCGCAGTGCCTCGAGCGCTGGTTCGGCGAACTCCGGACGGCATATGAGCAGATCGGGCAGCCACGGATCGCGGGCGTTGAACACCATCGGTGAGCCATCGATGCGACTGACATGAAGGCCTGCAGCAAGTGCGACCGCTGCAGGCGCCGCAGAATCCCACTGGTACATCCCACCGTCGTGCACGTAGATGTCGGCCTCGCCGCTGACGACGGCCATCGCTTTGGCCCCGGCAGAGCCGAGCCGAACGGCGTCGGCGTCGAGCGCATTGGCGATCACGACGGCAACGTAGGGATTGCGGTTGCGGGAGGTGACCAGTCGCGGCCGGGTACGCGTCGCGGTGGGAAGGACTGGAGGCGGATCGGTGCAGAACACGAGATCCAACGCCGGGATGCTGACTGCGCCGGCCGCCAGGTGGTCGGCATTCCACAGGGCTATGTGCACGGCCCAGTCGTGTCGGCCGTGCTCGCCGAACTCGCTGGTGCCATCGAGTGGGTCGACGATCCAGACCCTGTCGGCGTCGAACCGTCGAGGGTCTTCGAGCCCCTCCTCGGAGAGCACCGCGTCGTCCGGCCGTGCCTCGGCAAGTGCCTTGACGATGAAGCGATGGCTGGCCAGATCGCCGGTGTCCATCACTTGCCACGCAGGTGCACCCGCGCGGGTCAACTCGTCGCGAACCGTGACGAGGAGCCGACCAGCATCGGTGGCCAGCCTGGCCGCCAGACCGGCATCACTCTCGACGGTGTTATCTCGATCATCTCCATCTTCAGTCATCTGCGACTGCTGCGGCGCGCCTCGCGCACGAGTGAGCGGACATCGGCTTCGTCGGCGCCCTGCTGCACCAACTGGGCGACCTGAACCTCGAGCTTCTCCGCGGCAGCCTCGTCGAACGCGTCGATGCGGTCGTGCACGGTCACGGTGTTGACGGTCATCAGAACGATCGCGGCCAGCACGATCCCCCCGCCGATGGTCAAGACCACTCCGTTGTTGTTGCCCGCGATCGACGAGATGATCAGACCGGCGATCCCGCAGACGAACATGGCAATGCACGCCCGGGTGATCAGACGAGTGGCCACGAGACAGTCTTGCGCATCTAGCGCACGAGGGGCTTGTACTTGATGCGGTGCGGCTGGTCGGCGCTCGCGCCGAGCTCCTTGTGACGCCAGGCTTCGTACTCGGTGAAGTTGCCCTCGAACCAACGGACCTGACTGTCGCCCTCGAACGCGAGGACATGCGTGGCGATGCGATCGAGGAACCAACGATCGTGACTGATCACCACGGCGCAGCCGGGGAAGTTCTCGAGCGCCGTCTCGAGGGCGCGCAACGTGTCGACATCGAGGTCGTTGGTGGGCTCGTCGAGCAGCAGGACATTGCCCCCGCTCTTCAGGATCTTGGCGAGGTGCACCCGGTTGCGCTCGCCGCCACTGAGATCACCGACACGCTTCTGCTGATCACTGCCCTTGAAGTTGAAGCTGGCGCAGTATGCGCGGCCGTGGATCTCACGGTTGCCAACCTTCATGTGTTCCACGCCGCCGGTGATCTCTTCGTACACCGTGGCGTCGGCATCGAGCGTGTCGCGGGACTGATCGACGTAGGCGAGGTCGACCGTGTCGCCGATGGTGATCTTTCCTTCGTCGACGGTCTCCTGCCCGGTCACCATCTTGAACAACGTCGTCTTGCCGGCTCCGTTCGGACCAATGATCCCGACGATGCCGGCGCGGGGGAGCGAGAACGACAAGTCCTCGATCAACAGGCGATCGCCGAACCCCTTGCCCAAGTTGGCGACCTCGATCACTGTGTCGCCGAGGCGCCGGCCGACCGGGATGGTGATCTCCAGCCGATCGGGCCCGCGCTCGGCAGCCTCGGCGTCTTGCTGCAACTTGTCGTACGCGGCCAGACGTGCCTTGCCCTTTGCTTGACGAGCCTTCGGCGCCATGCGCACCCACTCGAGCTCGCGCTGCAGCGTGCGTTGGCGCGCCTCGTTGCCCTTCTCCTCGCGGGCCAATCGTTCCTGCTTCTGTTCGAGCCACGACGAGTAGTTGCCTTCGAACGGGATGCCGCGGCCGCGGTCCAGCTCGAGAATCCACTTGGCGACGTTGTCGAGGAAGTACCGGTCGTGGGTGATGGCGACGACGGTGCCGGGGTACTCCTGCAAGAACCGTTCCAGCCACTCTACGCTCTCGGCATCGAGGTGGTTCGTCGGCTCGTCGAGCAGCAACAGGTCAGGGCGGCTGAGCAGCAATCGACACAGGGCGACCCGGCGGCGTTCGCCACCCGACAATGTCGCGACATCCGCGTAGTCTGGTGGGCACCGCAGCGCGTCCATCGCGATCTCGACGTTGCGTTCGAGGCTCCAGGCGTCGGTGGCGGTGATCTTGTCCTCGAGCTCCGCCTGCATCGCCCCGATCTTGTCGTAGTCGGCATCGGGGTCGGCCCACATCGACATGACCTCGTTGTACCGATCGATGATCGACTGCACGGCGGCGACGCCGACCATCACGTTGCCCCTGACATCCTTTGCCGGGTCGAGTTCCGGCTCCTGAGCCAGGTAGCCGACGCTGAAACCGGGAGTCAACCGGGCTTCGCCGCTGTATCCGTCGTCAAGGCCCGCCATGATCCGAAGCAGGCTCGACTTGCCGGCTCCGTTGGCGCCGAGCACACCGATCTTGGCGCCCGGGTAGAACGAAAGCGAGATGTTCTCGAGCACCGTGCGATCGGGAGGGTAGACGCGGGCGAGCTTGTAACAGGTGTATATGAATTCGTGAGCCATGACCCGAATAATCTACGGCGGACAATCTGCGACGCTGCATTGCCGGGTACGGCGCCACCGTGGTGCTACGTTCACGCGAAGAGGTCATTGTGCGATGAGGTCATTGTTACGACGACACGTTCAATTGACACGATCCAGGAAACTCAACGAAAGAGGTAGCAACGGTGCTAGCAGTCGACAGTTTCTTCAGCCGGGCAAGTCTTGGAGACTTCGGGTTCCGTTGGCTTCACATCCTCGCAGGCATCACTTGGATCGGTCTGCTCTACTACTTCAACCTCGTCCAGGTACCGGCGTTCGCGCAGTACGGCGACGAAGGTCGGGCCCGCAACATCGCCATCGACAAAGTCGCCCGCAAGGCGTTGTGGTGGTTCCGTTGGGCCGCTGTCGCCACGCTGGTGCTCGGACTGCTGATCATCGGTGTCACCAAGAACGCACTCGGCGACAACTACATGAAGGACTTCCTGTCGAAGATGTCCCCGAGTGGCGTCGGCCACGACGCGGCGATCGCCGTCGGCATGCTGTTCG
>JANPGV010000092.1:0-2617 GCA_031424145.1 Ilumatobacteraceae bacterium | reverse complement strand
CTGCTCGACATCGGCTACAAGAGCGAAGGCGTCATCCTCGCCCGCGAGTTGAGCATCCGTAACGATGTCAATCCGCACGAGATCGTCAAGCTCGGTGAGAAGATCGAAGCCCTCGTCCTGCAGAAGGAAGACAAAGAGGGCCGGCTGCTGTTGTCGAAGAAGCGTGCGCAGTACGAGCGGGCGTGGGGCACGATCGAAAAGATCAAGGAAGCCGACGGCATGGTCGAGGGTCCGGTGATCGAGGTCGTCAAGGGCGGTCTCATCGTCGACATCGGTCTGCGTGGCTTCTTGCCCGCGTCGCTGGTCGAGTTGCGTCGTGTGCGTGATCTCGCTCCCTACATCGGCAAGACCGTGCAGGCCAAGATCATCGAGCTCGACAAGAACCGCAACAACGTCGTGCTCAGCCGCCGAGCGTTCCTGGAAGAGACTCAGAAGGAATCGCGCGACAGCTTCCTGACCAACCTGAAGCCTGGCGAGATCCGCGAGGGTGTCGTTTCCAGCGTGGTCAGCTTCGGCGCTTTCGTCGACCTCGGTGGCATGGATGGTCTCATTCACGTCAGCGAGCTGTCGTGGAAGCACGTCGATCATCCCGGTGCGGTCGTCGCTGTCGGCGATGCCGTCACCGTTCAGGTACTCGACGTCGATTTCGAGCGCGAACGCATCAGCTTGTCGTTGAAGGCGACCCAGCAAGATCCGTGGCAAGAGTTCGCCAGCACCCACGAGGTTGGGCAACTGGTCTACGGCCGGGTCACCAAGTTGGTCCCGTTCGGCGGGTTCGTGCAGGTCGGCGATGGCATCGAAGGTCTGGTGCACATCTCCGAGATGAGCACCCACCACGTCGAGGCGCCCGAGCAGGTCGTCACTCCAGGCGAAGAGCTGTGGGTCAAGATCATCGACCTCGACCTCGCCCGCCGTCGCATCAGCCTGTCGATCAAGCAGGCCGCCGAGGGTGGCGAACTGGCCGAGGAGTACCGCCAGCACTTCGAGATCGACGAGCACGGCAACTGGACCGCCGGCGGCGACGACGCCGAGCGCGAAGCCGCGTGGGCCGAGTACTACGAGAACAACCCCGACGCCACTCGTGGCGAGGCCGAGGCCGCCGTCGAAGCAGCAGCGGCCGCAGCGGCCGCAGCGGCTGCAGCACCGGCATCTGCCGAGGCCTCCGCCGCAGCCGGGGCTCCGGTGGTCGCCGAAGAAGTCGCAGTTTCTGACGACGCCGAGGCCACAGCGGCCGACGAGGCGCCGGCTCAACCAACCGAAGCCTGATTTAGGTCAGTTTGACGATGCCCATCTTGACGGCCATGAGCACAGCTTGGGTCCGGTCACGGGCGTTCAGCTTCTCGTAGATCGAGGCGAGATGGTTCTTGACCGTCTTGCCGCTGATGTAGAGGCGCTCGGCGATCTCATTGGTGCCGTAGCCGTCGGCCACCAACTGCAGGACTTCCTCTTCTCGCGCCGAGATCAAAGCGTCTTCCCGCCGAGCCTCGTCGAGCATCGCCGCAGCGAGGCGTGGCGACATGGGCCGGTCGCCGTTTGCGGCAAGTTGAATTGCGAGAATCACTTCGCTGATCGATGAATCCTTGGTGAGGTAACCAACGGCACCCGCACGAATTGCGCGATCGATCACGTCTCGATCGATGTGCATCGTGAGCATGACGACTCGTTGGCGACCATCGGCTTCGACGAGCCGGCGCGCAGCTTCGACGCCGTCCATTCCGGGCATCGAGACATCCATCAGCACCACGTCGGGCTTGTGCTCGAGGGCAAGACGGATGGCCGTGGCACCGTCGCTGGCCTCTGCGACGACCTTGATGCCCTCGCTCTCGAGGGCGCGTCGAATACCTTGCCGCAACATCGTGTGGTCATCGACCAGGATTACCGAGAGTCCCAACGTTGTCTCCTGTCGTCAGAGCGAAGATGCACTTGAATCTCCGTGCCGCCACGCACCGATGGGCGAATTGAGAGCTCAGCCCCGATTCGGGCCGCACGCTCGCGCATGCCAATGATGCCATAACTATCGGCCCGGCTGGTGTGCACGCCGAGCCCTACACCATCGTCGCGGACCGAGATCGATGCGCTTGTCGTGGTCTCATTGACTGTAACGGTGAGATTCTTCGCTTGCGAGTGGCGCTCCACATTTGTGATGGCTTCGCGGGCGATCTGCCACAACTCGCGTTCCTGCATCAACGGTAGGCGACCCGCAATTCGCACTTCATGATCGGTGTGTATGCCGGTTCGGTGCTGCACCCGCGTCAGGAAGTCGCGGACGATGGCGGCCAAGTCGTATGTGTCGGTGACCTCGGTTCGCAGATCGAACAGGGTGTCGCGAACATCAGAGACGACCGCTGTTACCTGCGTCCGTAGATCTTCGAGGACGGGGATGATCTCGCCGCCATCCGCCGCGATGGAACGGGCCCGGTCGACTTCGTAACCGATCATCGCCAGCGAGGAGCCGATGTGATCGTGCAGATCGCGAGCGATGCGCGAACGCTCTTCGTCGGCGGCGAGTGTTCGGATGCGGCCGAACATGCGGGCGTTGTCGATGGCGATGCCGAATGGCTCCGTCAGGCCGTGGACGATCTCGGCCTGCTGTTGACCGAACGAGTCCGGCTGATCG
>JANPGV010000091.1:0-10120 GCA_031424145.1 Ilumatobacteraceae bacterium | reverse complement strand
ACGAAGTCGATGCCGGCACGTTGGAGCAAGTGCGCCACAACGAGACCCGCCGGGCCCGCGCCAACGATGGCAACCGTTGTGGTCGTGGGGTGTGTGGAGGAGACGGAGGTCATGTCCTACGGAAGGGTGACTGGCCCGATGGAGTCGTCGATCGGGAGATCGCCGTGGACGAATGCCAACACGCTCGCGGTGAGCAGTTCCGCGGATCCGTCGAGAGTTGTCGAGAAGGCCGTGTCACCGGCATCTCGACCGGTGGCGATCCGGAGCAACGATTGGCGTGGAGCAAGTCTCGTGGCATCCACGACCTCCCAGTGATCGCCGGTCGCGACCTCGACGACCGCATGGAAGTCCATCGGGAACAGGCCGGGCGCATACACCGACGCGAGACGTGCCGGCACTCCCGCTGCACGGCACAGCGCGATGGTGAGATGGGCGAAGTCGCGGCACACACCTCGACCGGCCAGCAGCGTGTCGACGGCGGTATCCATCGGCCCGCTGCTGCCGGGCTCGTAGCTCAAGCGGCCGAACACCCAGTTGCCGATCATCCGACCCCGGTCGGCGGGGTCGGGTGGCATGCTCCATTCGGCATCGGCGAACGCCTCGAGCAGATCGGATGGGCAGTACCTACTCGGTCTGACGGCGACGAGCCGGTCGGCGAGCGACGGCGCGCTCTGCTCGGCGGGGTTGCGTTGCACGATCGCGTGATACTCGACGCTGAGCAGACCGCCACCACACGACACGATGTGCGCACGTCCGCCGTGTTGCAGCTTCACCTCTTCGACAGCAGCGGGCTGACCGTCGAGTTGAACGTCGAGCTGCTCGACCTCAACCGAACCCGCCGTCGACGCGACAGCCACTTGCAAGGCCAGCACAACATGAGGATCGACCTGGTACGTCAGCGCGCAGCCAACCTCTGTCTTCAGGAGTTGCGTCGAGGCGGTGATATCAGGAACCTACCGCTATGGTCGGCTCGCTCTTGCTGTTGTCGATGTTCTACGCCTTCGGACGTCCCTCATGGAAACCATTCGCCTGACGACTGCGTGGGTAACCTGCCTTCAGATCTAGTGAAGAGGGGCTGAGATGGGCATCGAGGTTGCGAACGGTCCGGTGTCGTGGGGGGTCGATCTGCCCGACAAGCCGGGCGCGCCGCCGTGGGAAGAGGTCTTCGACGAGATCAGCCAGGCCGGTTACCGGTTGTGTGAGCTCGGGCCGATGGGATACCTTCCCGCCGACGACGGCCGCGTGCGCGCCGAGCTCGACGCTCGCGGTTTGGGCGTGGCAGGGTCGTACATCTTCGAGCCGATGCACGATCGCAGCCGGCAAGACGAGATCGCCGAAGTCACCGAGCGAACCTGCAGTCGCATCGCCGCACTGGGCGGCAAGTACCTCGTCGTGATCGACATGGTCAGCGACGAGCGCGGCGCCACGGCCGGCAGAACCGCGGTCGCGCGACGATTGCAGGGCGACGAATATCAAGTTCTGTTGACCGGCATTCGGCAGGCCACCGCAATCGCGATCAAGCACGGCCTCACTCCCGTACTGCACCCGCACTGCGGCAGCTACGTCGAATTCGAAGACGAGATCGAGCGGATCCTGGCCGACACCGCCGGCGACGGGTTGCAGCTCTGCATCGACACCGGTCATTTCATCTTTGCCGGTGTCGACCCGGTGCGCTTTCTTGCCGAGCATCGAGATCGCACGCCGTACATGCACTTCAAAGACATCAATCCGGTCGCACTCCAGAAGGTGCTCAGCGACGGGATCGCCTTCTTCGACGCGATCTCGCTCGGCGTGTTCTGTCCTGTCGGCCAAGGCATGGTCGACTTCGCCGCGTTGGCCGCCGAGCTGGAAAGCGGGTTCGATGGACCCGGCACGATCGAGCAGGACCGCGATTTCCGCTCGACGACCACGGCGCTCGAAGATGCACGGGCCAGCCTCACCTTCCTGCGCGGCATCGGCGTTGCCAGCTGAATCAACCAACAGATCAGATAGGGCGGCGGGTCACTTCCACGCCGGAGCCGGAGGTGACGGCGGCGATCACCCCGTCGGTGACCTCGGCGACGCGCAAGCCGTCGACGAAGGTCGGCCCGGACAGCACTTTGCCGGCAGACAGGTTTCGGAGGGTGTTCCTGGCCGCGATGGTGAAGGCGTCGGTGTAGCCGAGCCCTTGGGCCGCGACGGTGTGTATGCCGTCGGCGCCGGGATGGGCCGGGCCGACCAGGATCGTGCGGAAGCCTTGGCGGTCGGCTCCATCGGTGGAGTCGAAGAACTTCAACTCGTTGGAACGCTGCCAGGTGAAGGACACCGAGCCGCGTGAGCCGATCAGTTCGAAGCCGAGATCGCACTTGTGCCCGGTTCCGGCCCACGACGCGAGGATGGTGCCGCTGGCCCCGCACTCGAAGTCGGCGAGGATCTCGGTCTGGTCGTCGACCGTGACGTCGACAAGCCGGCCGTCAGCGCCTCTGCGCTGATCGACGAACGTCTGCATTCGCGCCGCGGCGACGTGTGAGATGGGGCCGGCGAGGTATTGCAGCAGGTCGATGCAATGCGAACCGACATCGCCGAGTGCACCCGAACCGGCCCTGACCTTGTCGAACCGCCAGCTCATCGGAACGTCGGGGTTGCTGTTGTAGTCGAGCAGGAACTGAGCCCGCGCCGTACGTACCGTGCCGATGGCACCCTCGTCGATCAGCTTCCGAGCCATGGCGACTGCAGGCCACTGGCGGTAGACGAACCCGACCTGGGCGACTCGCTCGCTCGCCTTCGCTGCCTCACAGAGCCGGTAGCAGCTGTCGGCATCGAGGGCGAGCGGCTTCTCGCACAACACGTGTTTGCCGCGCTGCAGCGCGTCGAGGGCGATGTCGACGTGGTTGTCGTTGGGGGTGCAGATGTCGACCACGTCGACGTCTTCCGATCCAGTGATCTCTTGCCATGTCGCGACCGCGCGGCCCCAACCCCAATCCCGTGCAGCACGCTCGGCGAGAGCTGGATCGAAATCCGTGACGAGGACGGGGTTGACAGCCGGAATCTCGGAACCGAACAGCATCCCTGCGTTGCGGTAGGCGATGCTGTGGATCTTGCCCATGAAACCCGCGCCGATCAAGCCGATCCGTACCGCCGCCATCGCATCCTCCATCGTTCGTCGACGGCGCAGTTTACGCAGGGCCTTCTTCGTGCAACCATCCTCGGCATGGAACTCAACGAACTGCTCGTCGAACTGTTCTCACGTGTGGCCGAGGAGGTGCACAGCGCAGTCGACGGCCTCGACGCGGTCGACCTCGTGACGCCGCCCGTCGAAGGCGCCAACCCGGTCGGCTGGCTCGTTTGGCACCTCATCCGTGTCCACGACGATCACATGGCCGACATCCTCGATGAGGAGCAGTTGTGGGTGACGGGCGACTGGGCGAGCAGGTTTGGTGTTGCTGCCGATCCTTCGAACACCGGCTATGGGCACTCATGGGGCGAGGTGATGAGCCTTCGACCCGAGAGCGCGGCTGCACTGATCGAGTACTACGAGGCAGTGGCGGCTCGGACCGACGAGTTCCTCGCGACGGTCACCGCGTCTGACCTCGACCGGATCGTCGACAAGAGATGGAACCCGCCGGTGACACTCGGCGTTCGACTCGTCAGCATTGCCGACGACGAGATCCAGCACGCCGGTCAGGCGAACTACGCCCGCGGCATCATCAAGGCCTGATGCCGACGATGAATCGCCCCCACGTCGTCATCATCGGATCCGGGTTCGGTGGTATTCGAGCCGCGAAGTCCTTGGCCAAACGCCGTTCCAAAGATGGTGATCACGTTGGCGTGAGGATCACGATCATCGACTCCAACAACTTCCACACCTTTCAGCCGCTGCTGTACCAAGTTGCGACGGCGGGTCTCGACGCGGACGAGGTCGGCTTCCCGATTCGCGGCATCTTCCGGCGCAACCGCTCGGTCCGGTTCGTGCTCGGAGCGGTAACCGGGATCGATCTGCAGCAGCACTCCGTGACCATCGCCGACGGCCGGTCGTTCACCTACGACTTCCTCGTGATCGCCGCAGGATCGGTCAGCGCGTCGTTCGGAATCGATGGAGTTGATGCAAACACGTTCCCACTGAAGACGATGCACGACGCGCTTCGCTTGCGAACGCATCTGCTGGCGCAGTTCGAGGCGGCGAGCGCCCATTCCGGCGCCGGCGCCGACGTCGACCTCGGGATCATCGTCGTCGGCGGTGGTCCGACCGGCGTCGAGATGGCCGGTGGCTTGCGCGAGCTCATCGACAACGTCTTCCGCAAGGACTTCCCTGATCTCGGTGAATGGTCGGTACCGATCACTCTCGTCGAGGCGGCCGACCGGGTGCTCGGCACCTTCCACGCTTCCCTGTCCGAGAAGGCTGGGCAGACATTGAGGCATCGCAAGATCACCGTCGAGCTTGGCGTCGGCGTCGAGCGCATCGAGCCACATGTCGTTGTGCTGCGCGATGGGCGCCAGCTCACTGGTGGCACCATCATCTGGGCAGCCGGTGTGACAGCGAACCCAGTCGCCGGAATGCTGGGGCTGACGCAGGGCCGGGGTGGCCGCATCGTGGTGGGCGAAGATCTGTCTGTTTCCGGGCATCCCAACGTCTTCGCGATCGGCGACATCGCCCTTCCGCCGGGCGACCCCCTCCCCCAGGTGGCCCAGCCGGCGATACAAGAAGGCGTCCACGTGGCAGCTCAGATCACCGCAAGGCTCACCGGCAAGCCCGCGTCGGCGTTCCACTATCACGACAAGGGATCGATGGCGACCATCGGCCGGAATCAGGCCGTCGTCGAGTTCCCCAACGGCCTGCGCTTCCACGGATTCATTGGCTGGCTGATGTGGCTCGGCCTCCACCTGATCGAGCTGATGGGTTTCCGCAACCGAGCCAACGTCTTCGTGAACTGGGCCTGGAACTACATCACCTACGACCGAGGCTCCCGCCTCCTCCTAGAAGTCCCCGACACCCCCGCCATCGCGCCCCCGCCCCTTCCGAATCGTCAGTGACGATATGAGGTGCCCCCAAATGCAGCGTTTGGAGGCTGGGGACCCGTATGGGGTCCCGCGGCGCCAAACGCAGGGCTGAGGGGCGGCTAGGAGGGAGACGGGAGTGCGGCGGCGAGGGAAGCGCCAGCGACGAGCCGCACGGAGGGAGCAGCCGAAGCGAAGCGGAGGCCAGCCCCGACCACTATTTCGGTGGCATGCGGATGCCACCGTCGACGCGGATGGTTTCGGCGTTGAGGTAGCTGTTGGTCACACATTCGAGGATCACCGAGGCCAACTCCTCTTGTGTCCCGAGGCGATGTGGGAACAGGACTCCCTTTTCGAGGTTCGCCTTGAAGGCGTCGCTGCCTTCGCCGGTCCCGTAGATCGGGGTGTCGATCAGACCGGGTGCAACCGTGTTGACGCGCACACCGATCGCCGACAGGTCGCGGGCGATCGGCAGGGTCATGCCGACGATGCCGCCCTTCGAGGCCGAGTACGCGGCCTGGCCGATCTGGCCGTCGAACGCCGCAACCGAAGCAATGTTGACGATCACCCCGCGCTCGCCGAACTCCATCGGCTCCGTGGTGCTCATCGCGGTGCCGGCGATGCGGATGCAGTCGAAGCTGCCGATGAGGTTGATGGCGATCACCTTCTTGAAGGCGTCGAGGTTGGCGGCCGATTCGTAGGTGCCGTCCTTGCCGACCGTTCGCTGCGCCCAACCGATACCGGCCGAGTTCACCAGAACGCGCAGTGGCCCCATGCTCTTGGCCATCTCCACCGCGTTGACGATGTCGTCTGTGTTGGTGACATCGACCTTGCAATACGAGCCGCCAATTTCCTTGGCGAGCGCCGAGCCTTTCTCCTCTTGAAGATCGGCCACCACGACCTTGGCACCTTTCGAGGCCAGGAGTCGCGCCGCAGCGGCCCCGATCCCCGATGCCCCACCTGTGACGATTGCACTGACGCCGTTGATATCCATGGGTGGCGACGATAACCCCGCCAACCCCGTCATCGGAGTGTTTCGTGCCACCCCGGGGGCGCGGCAAACACTCGGATGAAGCGCGCTAGGCGTCGAACAGGGAGCCTTGCGCGTCGTCCGGTTCGGGAGCAGGCGCAACGATGGTCGGAGGCGGGAACGGACCTCGCGACGCGGCAACAGCGAGCTCGTCGACCAGATCGTTCATCGGATCGCCGGAGTGACCCTTGACCCACTGGAATCGCGGCGACCGGGCAACCACGAGCTCGATCAACGGCTGCCAGAGATCGACGTTGGCGACCGGCTCCTTCTTGGCGTTCTTCCAGCCGTTGGCCTGCCACCTGACCCACCACTTGTCTCGAAAGCAGTTCACCACGTACGTCGAATCGGACACGACGGTGAGGTCACCATCGAGCGACCGAAGGGCCTGGAGCACGGCCATGATCTCCATCCGCTGGTTGGTGGATCGCGCCTCGCCGCCGGAATCGTGAATGGCACCGTCGGGTGCGACGGCCCACGCCCACCCACCCGGGCCAGGGTTGCCAGCGCACGCGCCGTCTGTGTACACCTCGATCGGTGCCCGGGGTGTGCTCATCGGCGCAAGTTACTGTGCCGCTATGCGGATACGGGTCATCTCTGCCGTCATGGCAATCGTCAGCACTGCGGTGCTGGTCACGGCGCCGCCGGCATCGGCAGAAGGGCCATTGTTCGTGTCGGTCTTCATCGATGCGCCGGGCCCGCGTGGTGCGGTTGCCGTGATCGGAGACTCGGTCATGCTCGGTTCAGCCTACGAGCCACCGCTGGTCTCCGGATGGGGACCGTCGCTCGCCCGCCTGTTGGCCGATCGCGGTTGGGGACCCGTGCGGATGGCTGCGGGCGTCGGGTTCCAGGCGGGAAAGATGGTGGCCAACAACCCCGGCGCCAACATGTCGTTGTGGCTCACCACGCAGCGCGCCGCCGGGTTCGATCCGCCGGTCATCGTGGTCAGCATGGGCCCCAACGACATCATCGCCTGCAGCGGCAGCGTGGACTGTGCGGCGGACGACATCCGCGGCTTCATGGACGCCGCCGGAGCCGATCACGAGGTCTGGTGGGCACTGCAAACAGCAGCGGTGCCGAGCAACCAGGAAGCCTGGAACCAGGCCCTGCAGATCGTCGCCAGTGAGCGACCCAACCTGACGTTGTGGGACTGGCCGTCGATCCAGCCGGGATCCGGGATCGCGCTGGCTGCGGACCACACCCACCTTCCCGGTGCACCCCAATACCTCGCACGCAGCGGCCTGATCGCCGATGACGTCACCACCCGCCTGGCAGGGTCGAGACAGATCGGTGGCGAGGTCGCACCGCCCGCCGGTGGCGCCTCGTACGAGTACCGACCGGTGGGACCGCAGCGGCTGATCGATACGCGCGGCACCGGGCAACGCGTCGCCGCCGGCGGAACGCTGACCGTCGACCTGGCCGCGCTGGCGCCGACGCTGGTCGGGCCCGACGCAGCTGCGGCCGCCATCAACGTCACCGCGGCCGACACCGCAGCGGCGGGCTTCTTGACCGTGTGGCCATGCAACTCGGAGCGGCCTCTGGCCTCGAGCGTGAACTTCCTCGCCGGACAGGCGCGTGGCGCGCAGGCCACGACCCTGCTCGGACCGGGCCAAACCCTGTGCATCTTCAGCAACGCTGCGACCGACGTCGTCGTCGACCTGCAGGGCGTGTTCGTCCCGGCGGGCGCACTCCGGTTCGCCCCGATCAACCCGCCCATGCGGATGATCGACACCCGCAACGCCGGCCGTGCTTCCACGATCACGCTTCCCGCTCCGCTCGACGCCCAGGCAGTCGCAGCAACCCTCACCGTGACGGGCGGAAAGACGCCAGGGTTCCTGTCGGCGTACCCATGCTCGGGCACTCCGCCGACCGTGTCGAACGTGAACTGGCAGCCGGGCGAGACGGTCGCCGGGGCGGTGTTCGTTCCCACTGCCGCCGACCACACGTTCTGTGTCTTCACCAATTCGCCGGTCGACGTGATCGTCGACGTCACCGGTGTGTTCGACACGCCTGCCACCACCAGCCAGTTGCGCTTCACGCCGGTCACACCTACCCGCATGCTCGATACGAGGATCGGGACCGGCGGATGGCGGGGCCATCAAGGTGTCGGGCAGACGATCGAGATCGGCGCAGCGCCTGACGCAGCGACCGCGGTGACCGGCACGATCACCATCGTCGACCCCGCCGTTGACGGCTACTTGACGGGGACCATCTGCGGTCAGCAGGCCGGAACAACGTCGTCCGTCAATGGGGCGCGGTCATCCGTGATCGCCAATTCCCTGACAGTCGGGTTGTCGCCGGGAGGCAATCTGTGCATCAACTCGTTGGTCGCCTCGCACACGCTGTTCGACGTCACAGGGTGGTGGATGCCGTAACAGCGTGTTCACGCGGTTCGCGCACGTTACCCAGCGGTAGGCCTGATTGACTAAGGGCCATGATCTTCGACGGCTTCGTCAACCAGCTGCCCGATTCTGACCCCAGCGAGACGCAGGAATGGCTCGATTCGCTCGACGCAGTGGTCGAGGTACACGGCAAGACCAGGGCCCGTTACCTGCTGTCCAAGTTGCTCGATCGGGCCAGGGGTTTGCAGGTCAGCTTCCCCGACACCATCAGCACGCCGTACATCAACACGATCCCGCGCGAGCAGGAGCCATGGTTCCCCGGCGACGAATACATCGAGCGGCGGATCCGCGCCTTCGTACGGTGGAACGCGGCGGCCATGGTCGTCCGGGCCAACAAGAAAGCTGATGGAATCGGCGGGCACCTGTCGACGTTCGCCAGCTCCGCCAGCCTCTACGAGATCGGCTTCAACCACTTCTTCCGCGGCAAGGACGACGGCGTCCCCGGCGACCACGTCTACTTCCAGGGTCACGCCGCGCCCGGCATCTACGCCAGGGCATACATGGAGGGCCGGTTGACCGACGACGACCTCGACCACTTCCGCCGCGAGATCGGCCGTGGCGGTCACGGGCTGTCGAGCTACCCGCACCCGCGGCTGATGCCCGACTTCTGGGAGTACCCCACGGTCAGCATGGGCCTCGGTCCGCTCAGCGCGCTGTATCAGGCGCGGTTCAATCGCTACCTGCAGAACCGCGAGCTCGACGACACCAGCCAGAGCCGGATCTGGGCGTTCCTCGGCGACGGCGAATGCGACGAGCCGGAGACGCTGGGCGCGCTCTCGTTGGCCAGCCGCGAGAAGCTCGACAATCTGGTCTTCGTCGTCAACTGCAACCTGCAGCGCCTCGACGGCCCGGTGCGCGGCAACGGCAAGATCATCCAAGAGCTCGAGGCGGTGTTCCGCGGCAACGGCTGGAACGTGATCAAGGTCATCCTCGGTTCGAAGTGGGATGAGCTGTTGGCCAAGGACACCGACGGCGTGCTGCTGAACCAGCTCAACAGCACCGTCGACGGTCAGTTCCAGCGCTACACCATCGAGAACGGTGCCTACATCCGCGACAACTTCTTCGGGCCCGACCCGCGGCTTCGCCAACTCGTGGCCCACCTCAGCGACGAGGATCTCGTGCACCTCCCCCGAGGCGGTCACGATTATCGCAAGCTGTATGCCGCATACAAATCGGCTACCGACAACATGGGTACCGGTGCGCCGACCGCCATCTTGTGCAAGACGGTCAAGGGTTGGACGCTCGGCCCCGACATCGAGGGTCGCAACGCGACGCACCAGATCAAGAAGATGACGAAGGATCAGCTGCTCGTCCTGCGCGACCGGCTGTACATGCATGACGAGATCCCCGATTCCGCGTTCGACGGCGACCTGCCGCCGTACTTCCGTCCGGCCGAGGACTCGATCGAGTACCAGTACATGATGGAGCGGCGCAAGGCGCTCGGCGGGTCGATCCCGAAGCGCTCGACTCGCGCTCGCAAGGCGTTGCAGCTGCCCGACGACAGCGCGTTCGCCGAGCTGCTCACCGGTTCGGGCACACAGGCTGTCAGCACGACCATGGGCTTCACCCGTCTGCTGCGCGGCCTCGCCCGCGATGAGAAGTTCGGGCAACGCGTTGTTCCGATCATCCCCGACGAGGCCCGAACCTTCGGCATGGACTCATTGTTCCGCGAGCTGAAGATCTACGCGTCGCAGGGCCAGAAGTACGAGCCCGT
>JANPGV010000090.1:0-2312 GCA_031424145.1 Ilumatobacteraceae bacterium | reverse complement strand
CTGCTCGACCAACCGTCGCGTGGTGCCGCGGGCGACATCGGCAATGTCACCGGCGCGGCAGGTGCTGCGGACTCCTCGGCCACCGCTCCGGCCGGCAACGCCACGCCGGTCGTCAATCCGCCGGTGGTTTCGTCGACTGTGCCCGTCGCTCAGACGCCGACGCCATCGCCCACGCCATCGCCCACCCCCACGCCGACACCCTCCCCGACGCCTGCCACGCCCGCACCCGCAGCCTCCGGCTCGGGATGTCAGGGCCAAACGGTCGACGGCACGACCATCGACACCAGGTGGGGCCCCGTTCAGGTCGAGGCGGTGGTCTCGGCCACCGGGCAGATCTGCGACGTCGACGCCATCCAATCCCCGGACAGCCATGGCAAGTCGGTGCGCATCAACCAGCAAGCCCTGCCGATCTTGCACACCGAGGTGATGACTGCTCAGAGCGCCAGCATCCACGGTGTCAGCGGAGCGACCATCACCTCCATCGGCTACGCACGCTCGCTGCAGTCCATCCTCGACAAGGTGGGGTGATGAGCACTGTCGACGCACCTGCAGTTGTTGTCCGGACTCATCCCGTGATGGGGACGATGGCCAGCGTGCACGTTCACGACGAACTGGACCCTGCCGCGATCGATGCGGCCATCGGTCTGGTGTGGATGGAGCTCGATCGATTGGAATCGATGCTCTCCACCTTCCGGTCGTCGAGTGAGATCAGCCGGATCAACCGCGGCGAGTTGCACCTGCTCGATGCAAGTCCCGAGGTGATCGAGGTCGTCGACGCGTGCACGTGGCTGGAGCACGTCAGCAACGGCGCGTTCCGGGCCCGCCGGCCTGGCGACATGATCGTCGATCCGGCAGGTTTCGTGAAGGGCTGGGCCACTGAACTCGCTGCACAGCACCTCGATCGCGCCGGGCTGCGGCAGTGGTACCTCTCGGTCGGCGGCGACATCCAGACACGGGGCACGGCTCGCGGCGGGTCGCCGTGGCGGGTGGCGATTGCCGATCCGAACAAGGATGGTTCACGAGCCATTGCTGCGATCGTCGAGATCAGTGGCGACGCCATTGCGACCTCAGGAACCGCGGCGCGCGGCCGTCACCTGTGGGACGGTCGCACCGATGAGCCCGCGGAAGCTCTTGCGTCGATGACCGTCGTCGGGCCCAATCTCACGTGGGCTGATGCCTTTGCGACTGCTGCATTCGTGATGGGAGCCGGCGGCGTCGATTGGGTCAGCCAGTTCCCGGGTTATCGAGCGTTGGCCATCACGCTCGACGGCACGCTGCTACGGCGCGACGAGCAATGGGCCGAAGCGGCCTGATTCGCTAGTCATCCACTGCGTGAGCGCGCAGGTCGGCCAAGGTCGAGTACTCCAGCGCGGAGAGATGAGTCGCCGAGAGTCGAACCCTGGGCGCCGCACCGGCGTCGAGAGCCTCTTGCCAGCGCGCTGCGCACAGGCACCATTGGTCACCTTCGCTCAACCCCGCGAACCCGTGCTGCGGCATCGGTGTCGACAGGTCGTTGCCTACGGCCTGGGAGTAGGCCAGGAACTCCTCCGTGGCCACCACGCACACCACGTGGAGCCCGGGATCGTCTCCACGATTTTCGCAGCACCCCGTTCGGTAGTAACCGGTCAGAGGATCGAGCGAGCAGGGCTGCAGCTCCTCGCCGAGCACGTTCAGTTGACGCATCCCACCATCGAAGCACGTATCGTGACCCCCATGCTTGATCCAGTGATCCGTGACCTCGCCCGCGGCAAGAACTTCGGTTCGATTTCCTTTCATCTCCCCAATGGCGTCATCGGCACCCACGTCATGTGGGTCGACGCCGACGACGAGCACGTGCTGATCAACACGGAGGTGGACCGCGCCAAGTACAAAGCAATGCAGGCCAACCCCAACGTCACCGTGGCAATCTGGAAGGACAGTCCCTACTCGTATGCCGAGGCCCGTGGCAAGGTGACGGGCGAGGTTCGTGGGCCCGAGGCGCGGGCACACATCGATGCCCTGTCCCAGAAGTACACCTCGGCCGACTACAGCGCCGAGGTCAAGAGCCAGCGGGTGATCCTGCAGATCACCCCCGATCGCCAGCGCACGAACAACATGTGATCGCGGTACTTAGCTAAGTAGCCGAGTTAGCCGCTGGAGAATTCGAATTGTCGGATTTGGGTTGCGTTGTTGGTTGCGTTGAGGGGGCCGATTTCGGTGCCGTCGGGTCGGTAGGTGTGCCAGTGTCCGGTTGGGTCGCGTTGGGTTCGGAAGCCGCCTTGTTGTTTCCAACGGTTGTGGCGGGCGCAGGCGGGTCCGGCGTTGTCGGGGCT
>JANPGV010000089.1:0-3077 GCA_031424145.1 Ilumatobacteraceae bacterium | reverse complement strand
TGCTCGCTGATCATCTCCCAATACTGCTCGGGCGATCGCGTCACAAGTTCGACGTCGACGTCCCACTCGGCAACGTCGCGTAGCCCCGCGCCCTCGTAGAGGGCACTGACATATCCCGGGGAAGCGCACCGAAACATATTCGGTCCGTCCGGGTCGGGTGGCGTCACCACCGCCTCGGTCGCGATCGCCTGCAAGGCGATCGCCGTCCACGGGTTTTCCTCGGGTTTGAACCATACCGACGAGCAGAGACGTCCGCCCGGCTTGAGCACGCGCGCGAACTCGGCCGTTGCCTTGGCCACGTCGGGGAAGAACATGTACCCAAAACGCACGGAGACACTGTCGAATGTGGCGTCGTTGAACGGCAGATCATCGGCGCTGCACACTTTCGTCTCGATGTTGGCGATCCCTTGCGCCCTGGCTCGTCGCGCCGCTACGTCCAGCATCTCCGCCACCAGGTCGGTCAGGACGACGCGTCCCTTGGGCGCCAGTCTCGCGATGCTCAAACCCGGCTCACCCGTGCCTGCGGCAATGTCGAGATGCTGCTGACCTTCAGCGATGTCGAGACGCTCGATCATCGCCGCGCCGACCGGGCCCAGTTGATCCATGATGACCGAGTCCCACTTCTCCCAGCTTGCAGAGAGCCCGGCCCACGTCGTTCGCTGAACGTCTCGGATCTCATCGGCGCTCGGCATCGGCCCTCCCGCTATAGATGCACCCACCGAACACCGAAGGCACCGCTTGGCGGGATTGCATACTGCCCGGGTCCGGCGTGCCGGCGCAAGTGCGAATCAAAGCGCAGAGACGCGAATACACGGGTGATCGCCAAAGCTGCGCGAGATCGGCATATATGCGCGGGAGCGATTGATCAGCGCTGGACAGCCTTCTCGATTTCGCGACCCTACGAATCCCGTGACTTGATATAACTCAATAGCGCTGCCTCGCGGTTGGACAGCGCAGTCAATTCTCGTCCACTCTCCTCGAGGAGTTCTTCGTTGTGGCTGTGGGTGACGAGATCGTGCGTCTTCGTTGGATAGCAACAAGTCGCCGCCGCGTGCCGACTCGCTGCATGCCCGAGCACGCGGGAAAGTCCCCTTGCACGGTGCGCTCTGCCCGGGTCCGGATTGTTAGTCCCCGATGCCATGAACGCATCATACGACGCACCGACGAAGTAGCGCCGAGCGGCGGATCTGGCGCGCGTTACTGAGTCATCGTCGCTGGCGTGAACTTCGTTCCGCAGATCGCGTTCACCGCATCCACGAGTAGGTCGTTCGACCAACTGCCGCTCAGGACCTGTCGTACGTGGTGGACACTCCCTATGGAGTGCGCGATATCGGCAGTTCGGGGCGGTATCGAACTGATACCATTTCTGCATGGCCATGACACTTCGCCTCACTGACGACGAGCAAGCGGCACTCCGCGAACGAGCTGAAGCCGAGGGCATCTCCATGCAAGACGCCGCCCGCCGAGCGGTCCGCGAGTTCGTAACTCGCGGCCAACATCGCGACCGCGTAGGCGCCGCGGCCATCCTGATCATGGACAAACACGCCGACACGCTGCGACGCCTCGGCGAATGAACGACCCGATCGAGTACCTCGACCTCGACGACCTCGTCGATCTCGCCGGCACCCTGCTCGTTGACCCACCACCGATTCGCGATGTCGGTCTCCTCGGCTCCGCCGCAGCGCGACCACAGACCACAGTGTTCGGTGAAGATGCGTACCCAGACCTGCTCACCAAGGCCGCTGCCCTGCTCCAGTCGATCGTCAACAACCACGCACTCGTCGACGGCAACAAACGACTCGGATGGCTCGCAACCGCGGTGTTCCTGGAAGTCAACGGCATCAAGGCGTCACGGGCATCGAACGACGATGTCTACGAACTCGTGATCTGGATCGCATCATCCAACCCTGATCTCGACGACATCACGACGCGACTCCGAGCCCTGGTCCGTCCCCGCCGCCGCGCCGCTGAGGAGCAAACGAACGCCTAACGGCAGACCTGGCGCTCACAACTGTCAAGTCCAGGGGTCTGTTGGGTACCCACACCGCTCTAAGGCCTGATCGTCAGCGGCGGAGCTGCTGGCGGGCGATGCCGCGGCGGACGTCGAGCAGATGGTGCTCGGCGTCGTGCAGTGCGTGTCGGATGACGGCGGTCGTGTTGATCACCTGATCTTTGGAGTAGACGGCGATCACCACCTGCTCTTCAGGTGTGAGTGACTCGGCGAAGGCCGCCATCGACCTGGCTACGGCACCGAGCGACTCGAGGGTGTCGGCGATGTCGAATCGGTCGCAATCGTGTGTGTCGTGCTCGAAGGCACCGGGGAGTGAATCCTCCGACAGCTCGTCCCAGTCAGGCGAGTGGCCCGCTGCGAAGATACGGGCACCCCACTCGATACTGGCGATGGCATTGATTACGTGCTGCGCGTACTCGACGGCGCACCAAGTGTCGGGTTCGGGGCGCGCTCGAAGCTGCTCCTCATCCTGTGACATCACCTCCGACCATCGGTCGGGGAGAGTGCGAATTCGCGCGACGGCGGCGGACAGGTCGAGCGTGCCGCCGTGGAACCCGCACTCGTCACAGATCTCGTGGAAGTCGCTGCCAACAGAAAGGATCCGGTACACGCTGCCAGTTTGGCTCGGTCGTCCGCGTGCCTGAAGCGGAACCCAACGGCTATCGAGCAGAGCGACGCTCCTATGTGTTGTCAAGGTTCTTGTTGCCGGTGGTTCGGGCAGGCCAGTGATGGGCCACTCGTATGAGGGCAGGCTCTTATCAGGCCACGGGGTCCGGCGATGGTGTGTGGTGACGGGACGGCATGTCGATCTCAGGACAACCCAGGGGTGTCAGGCAGTTCTTGGGTCAGTCCCGTCATCGCGTTCTTGGTCAGCGCGGTAGCGCTTTGAAGGTTTCTCGTGTGACGTAACGCTTGAGACAGCGGATGATGTAGCGCTTCGATTTGCCTTCGTCGAGGCGGCGTTGCATGTATGCGACAGAGCGCGGTTCGTGTTGACCGAGGCGGGTGATCACGATTCTCCAGATGGCGTTGTTGGCGTGTCGGTCGCCGGCGTCGTTGAGCCGGA
>JANPGV010000088.1:0-9568 GCA_031424145.1 Ilumatobacteraceae bacterium | reverse complement strand
CTCCAAGCTGGGCAAGGGCAAGCGCATCAACAACGTGGAGGACGTGCTGACGCTCGGTCAAGAGATCGAAGTCATCGTCGAGGAGATCGACGAGAAGGGCAAGGTCAGCCTGACCCCCGGCCCTTCGTGGAATCCCTTCCCGAACAGCCCCAGCGGCAACGGCGATGTCTCCCCGGCGGTCCCCGCCGCTGGCGGCGACCCGGTCCCCGTCGGCGATCGTCCCGTCGCTGTCAGCTTCGACGATGCGTTCGACGCCGAACTGGCCGGCGAGCTCGGTGATCTCGGCCCGGGCGGCGAGGCAGGCGGCGGTGCCGCAGACCGCGGTGGCGACCGAGCTGATCGCGGCCCACGCCGCGACGACCGCGGTGCCCGCAACCGTGGCCCTCGGCGGCATCGCTGATCCAAGGTCAACTCTTTGACCGACCTTCGGATCACTCAACTCGAATCGGGCCTCACTGTGGCCACCGAACACGTGCCTGGCGCGTTGTCGGTGGCCACCGGGGTCTGGGTGGGCGTCGGATCACGCGACGAGCCCGCTGAGCTCAGCGGCGTCAGTCATTTCCTCGAGCACCTGCTGTTCAAGGGAACACCGACCCGCACGTCCCAAGAGATCTCGCGCTCGGTCGACCGCGTCGGTGGCGACTTCAATGCCTTCACCGCCAAGGAGTACACCGCCTACTACTGCAGGCTGCCGGCGCGTCATGCGTTGTTCTGCATCGAGTTGCTCGGCGATGTCTTGATCCGGCCGGCATTGCGCGAGAGCGATGTCGACAGCGAGCGTCTGGTCATCCTCGAAGAGCTGGCGATGGACGACGATTCACCCGACGATGTCGCCCACCGCACGTTCACCTCGCAGCTGTTCGCCGACCATCCGCTCGGCCGGGAAACCGCCGGCGATCGGCAGACGGTGCAGGCCATCAGCGCTGCCGACGTCCGTCGCTTCTTCGAGGCCAACTATCACGCCGGATCCATGGTCGTGACGCTTGCCGGGCCGATCGACCACGACGAAGCGTTGCAGCTCATCTCATCCGCGTTCGTCGACGTTCCACCTGTCGGCGAATTGGCGGTCCGCACCGCACCTGCGGTGATCGGAGGCGACGATTCGGTCGTCGATGACACCGAGCAGATCCACATCGTGATGGGAAACCGTTCACTGCCCCGTGGGGACGACGATCGCGAGGCTCTCGATGTCGTCAACCACGTGTTCGGCGGCGGCCTGTCGAGCCGGTTGTTCGAAGAGATCCGCGAGCGTCGCGGCCTCGCTTACTCGGTTTATTCCGGTGTGTCGGCCTACGCAGACAGCGGTGCGTTTCAGATGTATGCGGGCACGCAACCGGAGCACGGTGACCATGTACTCGAACTGATGCGGGCCGAGCTCGATCGACTGGTCAGCGACGGCATCACCGATGACGAGCTCGAAGTAGCGGTCGGCTATCTCACCGGGGCGTTCGAGCTCGGCCTGGAGGACACCGGCGCACGAATGGCGCGAAACGGTGGCCTGTTGATCACGACGGGCTCCATCCGCCCGATCGACGAACAAGTAGCCCGTTGGGCCGCGGTCGATCAGGTTGCGGTGAAGCGCACGATTGCCCGCGTGCTCAGCTCCGACCCGATCGTCGTGACGGTCGGCCCAGTCGCCTGACCCGGCTACGGTCAACTGACATGTCGCAGATCAAGGTTGGCGTAGTCGGAGCAGGCGGAAAGATGGGCCGCGCAGTGTGCGTGGCGGTAGCGCTGGATCATGACCTGGAGCTGGTTGCCGCGATCGACCGGAGCTCGGTCGGCGAAACCCGGCACGGGCTTTCGATCACCGGCGACCTGCGATCGCTTGCCGATGCCGGGTGCGATGTCGTGGTCGATTTCACCAACGCGGGGTCAGCGCGGGTCACCGTGCCGTGGCTGGCGATGCACGGGATGCACGCGGTCGTCGGCACAACCGGTTTCACCGACGCCGACATCGACGCGTTCCGTTCCGAATTCAGCGGCAGCAACTGTGTCGTCGTCTCCAACTTCTCCATCAGTGCGGTGTTGATGATGCGATTCGCGGAACTGGCCGCTCCATATTTCGACAGCGCCGAGATCATCGAGCTGCATCACGAAGGCAAGATCGACGCGCCGTCGGGAACTGCAGTTTCGACGGCGAACCGGATGGCTGCCGCCTCGAGCGAATGGACGGCGGATCCCACGACGCACGAGCACTATCCCGGATCCCGCGGTGGCGAAGGACCGGCCGGAATACGCATTCACTCGGTGCGCATGCGCGGCATGGTCGCCCATCAGGAAGTGATCCTCGGTGCGTACGGGCAGACCCTGACCATTCGCCAGGACAGCTACGACGTTGTCAGCTACATGCCCGGCGTGATCTTGGCGTGCAAGCACATCGCCGATCACCCCGGCCTGACGTTGGGTCTCGACGCGATGTTGGGGATGTAGTCAGCCGAGCGGCTAGCCGCGGCCGCGTCGGAAGTTGAGCACGTTGCTGAGCACCACCAGCACGACCGAGCCGATGATGATCGGGTACTGGTACCGCTGCAGGAAGTCGATCGCCGACTTGACCTCTGACTCGAACTGTTTGGCCAGCCACCACAACAGCGCGAGGCGCGCGGCGATGCCCGCGAGCAGCAGTGGCACGATTCGCCGCCAACGGGTGTGCACGGTGCCGCTGAGAACAAAGACGATGTTGCTGCCGACGAAGATCGGGATCAGCACCCATTCGGCCGTTCGGTACTGCTGCTCGAAGCGATCGACTGCTTCCGGACTCATTCCAAGGAAGCGGGTGAACCAACGAAGTGCCTGGTCGCCGTACGCTCGCCCGAGGAAGTGGCAGACCGCGGCGGCCACGGTGAGACGAACCGTGGCGATCACCGCGTACGAGACCGGTGAGATCCCGGCTCCGACCACGCCGATCAAGTATCGATTCCGAGAGGACAGCATGATCAGCTGTTCCGGTTGCGTCTTCACCCAACGGGCAAAGACGATGTTGGCGACGTTGGTGCACACCACGAGGGCGACGAACGCGACGAGCAGGAAGGGCCCATAGGCCGGCCGCTGATGCGGCTCGATGAGCTCGTCTGCCGCAGTCGTATTCACGTGACAGCACCTTAAACCACGGGCTCGCGGGCCTGGTGCCGCCGCCGGTCGGTTGGCCGGGCCAGATCGCCGTGTGGACTACCGTGTCGGGCGCGGCCTCCGCCGCCAGACGTGAACAACCTGGAGACAAACCACTCATGAAGACATCACGAATGATCGTCGGCCTCGTGGCCGTCGGTCTGCTCGCCACAGCGTGTGGCGACGACACGAAAACACCCGCGGCGGGCAGCACCGCATCAGGCGCCAGCGGTGCGCCGGCGGCCACCAACGACTGCAAGCCCGTGAAGGCGGGTGTGCTCAGCGTTGTCACCAGCCTGCCCGGCCCGAACTTCTGGGGCACCACCCAGGCCGAGGTCGACCCCGACAACATCAAGAGCGGCATCGAGTACGACATGGCCAACATGATCGCCGGATGGTGTGGCTTGAAGATGGAGTTCCGCAACGAGAACTTCGATGCCGTCGTTGCCGGTCAGATCGATCCGAAGAGCTATGACATCACGTTGGCCCAGGTGACCATCACCGCCGACCGAGCCAAGGTCGTCGACTTCTCCGTTGGGTACTTCAAGAGCGACCAGGGCCTTCTCGTGAACAAGGGGACCACCGTGGCCAGTTGGGACGACGTGAAGAAGCTGACCATCGGTGTTCAGGCGTCGACCACAGCAGAGTTCTACATCACTCCTGGCAACAAGCCGGGATGGGCGTTGGACAACTTCAAATCGTTCCCGGACCTCTCGTCCGCGTATGCCGCACTTTCGGCCGGCACGGTCGATGGAGTCCTCATCGATACCCCGATCAACCTCGGGCAGGCTGCGCAGTCCGGGGGCAAGGAAGAGGTTGTCGCCCAGTTCAAGACCGGCGAGGAATACGGCGCGATCTTCGGGAAGGGCAGCGGCAAGAAGGCGATCTTCGATCCGGTCATCCAGGGTCTCATCGACGACGGCACCATCAACGCTCTGATCGCCAAGTACCTCGGCGGGGATCCGTCCAAGGTTCCGTTCATCGACATTCCTGTCTGAGCCCTCGTTGGACGAGTTGGTAGCACCCGTCCCGCCCGCCATGCGGCGGGTTGGACGGGTGCTGACGTATCGAAAGGCAGCAACGCTCGCGTTGCTGTTTCCTCCGGCGGGGATCCCGTCGATGGTTCACTCGGTACGTGCAGCTCGCCTGGCCAGGGAAGGCGAGATCGAATCGGCACGGCGAGAAGGGGAGCGGGCGCGCGACTGGTCGTGGTACGCGGTCGGGATCGGCCTCTCGGTCTACATCGTCGCCTTCCTCGCCTGGCTGCTGATCACCAACCATCACGCGGTGTCCCGGGTGTTCTTCGGGTGGTCGACGGTTACGAACCGCGGCGCATGGAACTCTTTGTTGAAGGGGTTCTGGATCAATGTCCAGGTCTTCTTGATCGCCGAGGTGATCGTTCTGGTGTGGGCGCTGGTCATCGCGATCATGCGGCTCTTGCCTGGTCCCGCCTGCCGGCCTGTTCGGCTGCTGGTCACCGTCTATGTCGACGTGTTTCGCGGCATCCCCGCGCTCTTGGTGATCCTGATCGTCGGTCTCGGTCTGCCGCAGGCCCACGTGCCGATCATCGGCGGCTTCTCCGACATGCAGTACGCGATCCTTGCTCTCACGCTGACGTACGGCGCCTATGTCTCCGAGGTATATCGCGCCGGCATCGAGTCGGTTCATTGGAGCCAGACCGCCGCGGCCAGGTCACTCGGGCTGTCGTACTCGCAAACCATGCGCCACGTCGTGGTGCCACAGGCTGTGCGCAGGGTCATTCCTCCGCTGCTCAACGATTTCATCGGCTTGCAGAAGGACACAGCGTTGATCAACGCGCTGGGCGTGCTCGACGTCGTCAGCCGAGCTCGGTTCGTCAACAACTCGAAGGGCACGTTGGCCGCGTACTCGATGGCAGCGTTGTTGTTCCTTCTCGTCACCATCCCATTCACCCGGTGGCTCGACGGACTGATCCGGCGTCAGCAGGCCAAGACGTTGGCGGGGCGGTAGGACCATGGCCTTCCTGGAGCTACGTGACGTGCACAAGAAGTTCGGGTCCAACGAGGTGCTGCGCGGTATCAACCTGGACGTCGAGTTGCACCAGGTGGTCTGTTTGATCGGCGCCTCGGGCAGCGGCAAGTCGACGCTGCTGCGGTGCATCAACCAGCTGGAGACCATTGACACCGGCGAGATCCGGCTGGGCGGGGATCGAGTCAGCGGACGGGGTATTGACGTCGACGCATTGCGGCGCGAGGTCGGCATCGTCTTCCAGAGCTTCAACCTCTTCCCGCACATGACCGTGCTGCAGAACATCACGTTGGCACCGGTCAAGGTCCTCGGATTCACAAAGGCGCTGGCCGAAGAACGCGGCATCGCCCTGCTGAAGCGGATCGGCCTCGACGAGAAGGCCAAGGAGTACCCGGATCGACTGTCAGGAGGTCAGCAGCAGCGCGTCGCAATTGTCCGGGCTCTGGCGATGGAGCCGCATCTGATGTTGCTCGACGAGATCACGTCGGCGCTCGACCCCGAATTGGTCGGTGAGGTCCTCAACATCGTCCGTGATCTGGCCAGGGACGGCATGACGATGATGCTGGCAACCCATGAGATGGGCTTCGCCAAGGAGGTCTCTTCGAAGGTGTGCTTCTTGCACGAGGGCCTCATCCACGAGGAGGGCCCACCGGAGCAGATCTTCGAGCATCCGCAAGAGGAGCGGACGAAGGCGTTCGTGCAGCGCATCATCGACGCAGGCCGGCTGTGACCAGGGTGGTGCGTCCGACCCATTGACAATGAGACACGGAGTGTCTTATTGTCTCACGAATGAGTCTTGACCCGGCCGAGCGACGCGTTCTGGATGCCGCGAAGAGCTGCTGCGAGCGCTGGGGCCTGGCCAAAGTCACCATCGAAGACATTGCCAACGAAGCCGGCGTATCGCGGGCAACCCTCTATCGAATGTTCCCCGGCGGCAAGGACATCCTCTTCGAGGCACTGCGCGTTCGCGAGCTCGAAGACTTCTTCACGCGATTGGGTGTCCATCTCGACGGCGCAGTCGATTTCGAGGACCTGTTGGTGCGCTGCGTCATGCACGCAACCCACGAACTGCGCAGCGATCAACACCTGTCGTTGATGCTGGCCAGCGAGCCTGGCGACACGTTGGGTCAGCTGACTGTCGACGGCCTGCCCCGCATCATCCGCGTCGCCACCGTGTTCCTCGCCCCGCTGGTCGATGGGTACCTGCCGCGCCGCGAGGGCGCCAGGCTTGTCGAGCTGTTGTCCCGTCTGGTCATCAGCTACTTCCTCGCCCCGTCGGAGCAGGTCGACCTCGGCGAGCCCGATTCCGCCAGGGCCTTCATTCAAACCTTCGTTCTTCCAGCATTCCAGCCAAGCCTCACTAGGAGCTGACCATGACTGTCACGCACAACGACAACAACACGATCATCGGCCGTAACGAGATCAACGACATCGATGCCATCTTGGCCATCCCCACCCACGATCCCGACGAGATCGCCCACATCGTCAAGGACAACGCCGACACGATCTTCACGTGGGACTACTCGCTGAGCCGGCCGGCGCTGCGCAAGCTCTACGAGAAGGCCAAGGTCGGGCAGTGGAACGCCACCACCGACCTGCCCTGGGACACCGAAGTCGACATCGAGAAGACGGTCGCCGAGGACCAGGCTCTGATCGGCACGGGCATCGACGCCAACATGTACATCGGCACGCCCGTCGAGAAGTGGGACGATGCCAAGTGGCTGGAGTTCGGCGTCGAGAGCCGCAACTGGAGCCTCAGCCAGTTCATGCACGGCGAGCAGGGCGCGCTGCTGTGCACCGCAAAGATCGTCGAGACGGTTCCGTGGTACGACGCCAAGCTGTATGCCAGCACCCAGGTCGTCGACGAGGCCCGCCACGTCGAGGTGTTCGCCCGGTACCTCGACGAGAAGCTCGGTGGCAAGTATCAGATCAACTCACACCTGCGCATGCTGCTCGACGACATCGTCAACGACAGCCGGTGGGACATGACCTACCTCGGTATGCAGGTGATGGTCGAGGGCCTCGCGTTGGCCGCCTTCGGGTTCATGCATCAGTTCACCAACGAGCCTCTGCTCAAGCAGCTGCTGCGCTACGTCATGAGCGATGAGGCTCGGCACGTGGCCTTCGGTGTGTTGTCGCTGAAAGAGGTCTACGACTCCCTCAGCGACGCCGAGATGAAGGACCGCCAGGAGTTCGCCTTCGAGGCCGCGATTCGCATGCGCGATCGATTCATGCAGCAAGAGGTGTGGGAGCGCATGGGTGTCAAAGTCCGCGACATCGTGCCGTTGGTGCTCGAAGACCCGACTCGAAAGGTGTTCCAATCGATGCTGTTCTCCAAGATCGTGCCGAACTGCAAAAAGCTCGGCCTGCTCGACCGCAACGACAAGTGGCTGCGCCGCCGCTTCGAAGAGATGGGCGTGATCCAGTTCGAGGATTGGGAAGACACCGGCGAGGAGTACCTCAAGTTCGAACTGGGTCTAGAAACCCCCGCGTGAGCCAGGACGCCTTCGGCGTGCCGTCTCACCCTGGGCTTAAGAGAACTCGTTCAGTGTTTGCGTCCACCCCGGGCGGGCGCGAAACACTCGTTTGGCTGATTTTCGGGAACCGATGTTCCAGGTATACGGTGAACCGAATTAATCGTTCGCTCGGGGCGACGATGCCGACCACTGTGTCCTGGAGGGGAAGCGATGCCTATTTCCAAGAAAGTCCTAGTTCTGATGGCCGTGAGCCTGCCGTGCGCGTTCATCGCGACGCGCGTCGCCGCGTTTACCTCTCCGGAGGTCCAGGCCAACAACCCGCAAGTCGCGGGTGATCCGACGTCGGATTCGACGGCGCGTTTCCCGACCAACAAGCAGAACGAGCCCACGATCGCGGTCAACCCGGTCAATTCTCAGTTCCTGATCGGCGGTTCCAACGACGAGCAGCGCCAGCCGCCGTGTGGTCCGGGCCCGGTCCGCGGTGCATCGGCGCCGGGTTCCGACTGTTCGTTCTTCCCCGGTGTCGGAACATCGGGCATCTACACCTCCTCCGATGGCGGGGCATCGTGGATCAATCGAGGATTGCTCGACGACCAGCCGTCGTGGCGGGGCAAAGGCGTCATATCGGATGGCGACCCGGTTATCGCCTACGGGCCGAAGCCAAAAGCCGGCGGCGGATTCACGTTTGACAATGGTGCCCGCGCCTACTACGCCAGTCTCGCAAGCGTCTCCGGTCGCAAGGGTTTCGAGTTCATCGTGGTGAGTTATTCGGATGACAACGGCGCGACGTGGTCCGCCCCGGTCGTCGGAACGACCAAGACCAGTTCAGTGGACTTCAACGACAAGAACTGGATCAATGTCGACACGACGCCGTCGAGCAAGTTCTTCGGGCGCGTTTACCTGAGCTGGACAGAGTTCCGTTCGAACACCTTCACCGGGAACGGCAACGAGCCGATGATGGTCTCGGTGTCGGCCAATGGTGGAACCAGCTTTGGTGCCCCGAACCAGCTCTCCCCGGCTGGCAACAATGGCACGGGGAACGGCCGGCAGGGTTCATCCATCGACGTCGGTCCCGATGGCACGGCCTACATCGCATTCGAGCAGGGTCCCGCCCAGGTCGTGGTCATCTCACGAGACGGCGGAAAGAGTTGGACACGCCCCATCACCATTGCGCCCATTACCGATATCGCCGACCCGATCCCGGGCGCCAACTTCCGCACCGACAGCTTTGCGACGATCGCCGCAGATCCACGGTCCGGCAGCACCACCGTGTACGTGGCCTGGGCAAACCGCACCGCGGACGGCGGGCGCATCGTGGTGGCCACCTCGACGGATCGGGGTGCGCACTGGGGCGCGCCGGTTCAGGTCAGTGGCAGCGAAGGCTACGCGTTCTTCCAAGGTCTCGATGTTGCACCGAACGGTCGTGTCGATCTTGCTTACCAAGCTCTCGTCGCCGGCAACCCGGCGATCGTCGGCACGGGCAACGCGACAATCGATGCGTACGGAGCACACAAGTCGCCGACCGGCGCCTGGACCGCACCCGTCAAATTGACCCAAGTCTCGTCCGACCCCGCTGTCAGTGCGCAGAACAACCTGCAGCTCCAGTTCTGGGGTGACTACAACACGCTGGTCAGTGATGCGGGTGGTGCCTGGTACATCTTCATCGACAGCCGTCACGGGGTCGGCTGCCCGGCGGTCGACGCCTATCAGAAGTTCTTGAGCGACAACGGCCTGGTGGTGCGCGAAGACGGCGAGGATGTGTTCAGTCAGCGCAGGACCGGGGTGAACCCGGCGTTGGCCGATCCGTCGGTGAAGCCTGCGCCTGCCGTCGACTGTGCCAGCCAGTTCGGCAACACCGACATCATGACGGTGCGCTTCACCCCCTGAACATCAATCCAACCGAGTGTTTCTGGCGCGCAGCTGGCCATCGGAGTGTTTGCGTCCACCCCGGGCGGGCGCGAGACACTCGTTTGACC
>JANPGV010000087.1:0-17978 GCA_031424145.1 Ilumatobacteraceae bacterium | reverse complement strand
GTCGGCACATCGGCAACCGCTCGGCGATCGGCGCCGTCGTCGCCACGGTCATCATCCCGCCCTGGATAATCCCGGGGGCCGGAGTCATCGTGCTCGCCATCGTTCGCGTCGTGCAGTGCAGCCGGGCCGCCGAGCTGGTTGACGCTGCCCCTGCCTAAGGCGACGACCAGCGCCTCGTCCTCCGCTGCAAATGGTTCCCCGTCGGCCTTCTCCGTCACATACAGGTTGCCGAACGTGGATCGACGCACAGCTCTGCAAGCCGAATCGGTCCGCTGGCGACGATCACCTCACCAAGCAGCCCACGGCCACCAGGGAGGTTCCCAATGCGCGCCACCGTGTCGTCATCCATTCCATAGTGGATGAACGACTCGATCGCGCCAGTCTCGCTGTAGATCCCAAGGGCCGCGTATTTGGCATCGGCGATCGTGGCGGCGCCTGCCACGATCCGCCGTAGCACCGTGTCCAACTCATGCTCGCCGGCCAACACCAGCACCGCCTCAAGCAGCGTCTGAACCTTGAGTGGCCAGCCAGCAGCGCCACCTTCGAAATCCTGTGTCGTTGACGGTGGCCGCACTGACACAGTGTAGTAGACTCGATCGTGCGGGCAACCCGACTGACGCCGTCGCCGTCATCAAACGCCTCGCCGACGTCCTCGAGCGCTTGCGCGCTGCGGATGATCCGAAGCAGGTTCCGTAGCCGACACCGATGATGACACGTCTTGTCCAGGCCACCATTGTGTACATGAGCTGTAGCGCCCGCGACGCGCCCTTTCCGCAGGAGGACCGATGACCAAGACCGAGACTCTCCACGACCACCACGCTGGTGGTGCTCGCGCAGTCACCACTGTGCTGCATGTGGGCAAACTGCATTGGGGGTCCGAGAAGGCAGTTGTCGAATCGTTCGTCCAACGCCTCCCCGGTGTCGTGCAGGTCGACGCGAACCCCGTAGCCCAGACTGCGACCGTCACGTATGACCCGAGCGCGACATCGGTCGCCGATCTTCAGAGATGGCTCGTGGATTGCGGCTATCACTGCGCAGGCCAGTCCGTACCCGGTCACGTGTGCATGCCGATGCAGGAGCCCGGTCAGGAAGCGAAGCCCGAATCGGACTCCGCTCATGCGCCCGAGGCCGCCAAGCATCCGGCCGGCCACGGCGAGTCATTGCCGACGCACTCGCCGCACGACGCGATGGGCCACGGTGGGCATGCAGGCATGTCGATGGCGTCAATGGTCGCCGACATGCGCCGCCGCTTCCTCGTCGCAGCCGTACTTTCGATCCCCATCCTGCTGTGGTCACCAATCGGCCGCGACGTTCTCAACTTCAACATCAGCGCACCATTCGGGCTCCGAGACGACATATTCCAGCTGATCCTGAGCCTTCCGGTCGTGTTCTGGGCGGGTTGGATCTTCTTCGACGGCGCCGCGCGAGCGTTGCGCGCACACACGCTGGACATGATGGTTCTGGTCGCGGTCGCGGTCGCCGCCGGATGGTTGTACTCGCTCGTGGTCACTCTCACAGGCGGTGGCGACGTCTTCTACGAGGCGGCATCTGTCTTGGCCACGTTCGTGCTGCTCGGCCACTGGTTCGAGATGCGTGCCCGCGGTGGCGCCAATGAAGCAATCCGGGCGCTCATCGATCTGGCACCACCCAAGGCGACCGTTCTTCGCGACGGCAAGGAGGTCGAGATACCCACTGCGGAGGTCGCTGTCGGCGATCTCCTCCTCATCCGACCGGGCGCGAAGGTTGCCGTCGACGGAGTGGTCGAAGACGGTGACAGCGATCTCGACGAGTCGATGGTGACCGGCGAAAGTCTTCCTGTCCACAAGACGTCTGGCGACGAAGTCATCGGCGCAACTCTCAACACCACCGGCACCCTCCGCGTCCGCGCCACCAAGGTCGGCGCCGACACCGCGCTGGCCCAGATCGTGAAACTGGTCCAAGAGGCACAGAACTCCAAAGCCCCGGGCCAACGCCTGGCGGACCGGGCGGCCTTCTGGCTCGTGTTCGTCGCGCTGCTCGGCGGCGCTGCCACGTTCGCGGTGTGGTATCTGCTGGCCGACCGTTCGGTCTCCGAGGCAATGTTGTTCGCGATCACGGTGGTCGTGATCACTTGCCCGGACGCGCTGGGTTTGGCGACCCCGACGGCGATCATGGTTGGCACCGGCCTCGGCGCACAGCGCGGAGTGTTGTTTAAGAATGCGATGGCACTCGAAACCGCTGCTCGTATCGACACCGTCGTGATGGACAAGACCGGCACATTGACCAAAGGCGAACCGGAGGTCACCGATATCGTCACCGAGGGCATCGACGAGGCAGAAATGCTCGCGCTCGTCGCTGCGGTGGAACGCGAATCCGAGCACCCGCTCGCGCGCGCGGTCGTACTCGCCGCAGAGTCTCGAGGCACAGTCGCCATGCGCGCAGAAGATTTCGACAGCGTCCCCGGTCACGGCGCAATAGCCACCGTCGACGGACGCCGTGTGGCTGTCGGCAACCGCCGGTTGATGGAACGCGAGAAGATCGAGCTCGGCCCGCTCGCCGAGCAGCGCCAGCAACTCGCCGAGAATGGTCGCACCGCAGTCATCGTGGCCGTCGACAGGCGCGCCGTCGGCCTGATAGCGATGGCCGACGCACCGCGTGACAGCTCGGCTGCGGCGGTAGCGGCGCTGCGTGCACTCGACATCGAGGTGGTGATGCTCACCGGCGACAACGAGGCAACCGCCAAACGGATCGCCGGGATCCTCGGAGTCGACACCGTGATCGCTGAGGTCCTCCCCGGCGACAAATCGGCGAAGATCGCCGAACTGCAAGCACAGGGTCGCAAAGTCGCCATGGTCGGCGACGGCGTCAACGACGCCCCCGCCCTCGCTCAAGCCGACGTCGGCATCGCCATCGGTGCCGGCACCGACGTCGCCATCGAGACCGCCGATCTGGTGCTGATGCGATCCGACCCCCTCGATGTCCCGGTCGCGTTGCAGATCGGACGCGGGACATTGCGCAAGATGCGACAAAACCTCGGATGGGCAGTCGGGTACAACGTCATCGCCCTCCCGATCGCAGCCGGCGTTTTCGAGCCCGCGTTCGGACTTGTGCTCCGCCCGGAGATCGCTGCGCTGTCCATGTCCGGTTCCAGCATCATCGTGGCTGTCAACGCCGTGATGCTCAAACGAATCAAACTGCCGACAGCGCCACCGTCCGCTCAAACCCAATTGTCAACAGCTCACGACCAGGCGATTGCCGGCACCAAGTCCAGTTCACCCGACGGCGAATCCGTCGGGCACCCTTGAGTTCTCTTGTCGGCATGATCGACCGTCCTATCTCGCACGTCCAGCCTCCGTCCCCCGGAGCCCGCAAGCAACAAGGCGGCCGTCATGACTTCATGATGATGGTCTGTTGCATTCCGATGCTGGCGATCGCCATCGTGCTCGTGGCAACAGGAGTCGTCGGCGCTGGCTTCATATTCGTCGCCGTCGGCTGCACCGCCATGATGGCCCTGATGATGCGCGGGATGAACCACGGTGGCATGAACCACGACGGACAGAACGACGCTGGTATCCAACACGGCGGCATGAACCACAGCGCAAAACGGCCAACTGCCCCGTCCTCGCACGCGGTCCGCGGTCGTCCCAACGATCGATGACATCGTCGCCGTTTACCCAAGCCGCTCGTGCGCTGATTCGGTTGTCGTCGCACACTTCGATCGGCGACCGAACAGGAAGTGTCAGCAGTATTGGCGAACCGTCGGGGTTGGGTTGATGGCTGCCCCTCCGCCGGGGTGAATCTCGAAGTGGAGGTGATTGGCAGTGGTGTTGCCAGTTGCGCCGACGTATCCAATGACTTCGCCGGCGCTGACGCTGCGAGATCCGCCTTCCCATGCGGAGAGGTGGGCGTAGTAGTACCCGTTGCCATCGGAACCAGCGAGCGAGATCACATTGCCTCCGAGCGTGTTCGTTCGCATCGTTGCACTACCTGCGACCACTGCGACAAGTGGTGTTCCCGCCGGGCTCATCATGTCAACGCCTTGGTGTGTCCGGCCTCCTGGTCGAGGCGCGCCCCACGTGTCACCGAAGGCAGTTGGTCCCGCTACCGGGCAAGTCCAGTCGATCCCTGAAATCACGACCGGTGCCGGCCTCGGCGCGGGTTCGGGGGTGGGCGCGGGATTGGGTTGCGCGGGTACGGGCTTCGGGGTCGACGGTGGCTTTGAAGCAGTCGGAGTCTGCGCCGGTGGAGTGGACGGCGTCGTCGGTGAGGGAGCGCTGGGCTGCGTTCCTCCGCCCCTCAGTGGCGCTGGTGGTGGTGCGGCGGCTTGTGCAGCAGCGGCCGCGGCCGCGTCGGCCGCGGCTTGTTGTGCCGCCAGCTCGCTGCGCCTCTTTGCCAGCTGGGCCTCGTAGGCGCGCTTCACCTCCTCGTTTTTGAGCTGCTCTCGTAATGTCGCCAGTTGGGCAAGCTGTTGTTCGATCTCTGCCTGGCTCGAAGTGAGTTGTTCGGTTACCTGCTCGTTCTCCGCACGCAAGGCCGAGACACGCTCGCGATCCTTCTCGAGGTCACTCCGAACGGCGTCGACCTGGTCGAGATCGGTCGATCCCTGGTCGAGGGCGATGCTGAGCAAGGCGTTCATCTGCCGTTCTTCCAGTGGGTTACCGAGGACTACGAGCATGGTCGTGCTGGACGATCCGGTGAACCGGTTGATCGCGATCTGCGAGAGCACTGCTGCGATCTGGCTGTACTGCGCTGTTGTCGCAGCCAACTTGTCTTCTGCGGCCGCCACTTCGGCCGTCAGTTCTTCCGAGCGAAGTTGAGCCTCCGCCCAGCGCTGCGCCACCAGGTCGGCCTTGTCCTGCACTCGAATGATCTCCGCAGCGACCTGCTCGGACGTGAGCCCGGGGCCCGCTACCGCAATCGAGCCCACCGGAAGTAGCGAGGCACAGACGGCGGCAGCGACAGCAATTCGCCGTAGACGGCGAAACGGAGATCGACCGTCTGGCGATTGTTGCAGTTGCATGACGGATTGACTGTAGCTCTTACATTCTGTCGTAACACAGCTCGTGATCGCCGAAAATCAGAATCAGGTCGTCAGCTGCGCATCAGGCGGGCGATCGCGGCTGTCGCTTCGTTGATCTTCTCCTGCGCCTGTGGTCCGCCAGTGTGCACAGCGTCGGCGACGCAGTGTTCGAGATGATCGTGCAGCAGACCGAGCGACACCTGTTGGAGAGCTTTGGTGATTGCGGAGACCTGGTCGAGGATGTCGATGCAGTACCGGTCGTCGTCCACCATTCGGGCGATCCCGCGCACCTGTCCCTCTATGCGGGCAAGGCGCTTGGCGATGTCCGCTTTCTGCATGTCGTACGCAGCCATCAGATACTTCCCACGGACTTGAAGCGGCGGAGCCGGAGACTATTGGAAACCACGAAAACGCTGGAGAACGCCATCGCCGCGCCCGCCAACATGGGATTCAGCAAACCCGCGGCGGCGAGCGGAAGTGCGGCGACGTTGTAAGCGAACGCCCAGAACAAGTTGCCCTTGATTGTTGCCAACGTTCGACGCGACAACCTGATCGCATCGACCGCTGCCCGCAGGTCGCCGCGGACAAGCGTGAGATCACTGGCCTCGATCGCGACGTCGGTTCCTGTTCCCATTGCGAGCCCTAGATCAGCCTGAGCGAGAGCGGCGGCGTCATTGACACCGTCACCCACCATCGCCACGACCCGACCTTCTGCTTGCAGCCGACGGATGACCTCGACCTTGTCGGCCGGTAGGACCTCGGCGATCACCTCGGCGATGCCGACCTGAGCGGCGACGGCCTTAGCCGCACGTGCATTGTCGCCGGTCAGTAGGACCGGCCTCAGACCGAGGTCGCGCAGACCGGCGATCGCTTCGGCAGAGGTGTCTTTCACCGTGTCGGCGACCACCAGCATGCCCCGAACTGTGCCGTCCCATCCGACGTAGACCGGAGTCCTTCCATCCGATTCGGCAACGTCGCGGGCGTTACGAAGCTCATCGCCGAGGACCAGTGACCAGTCCGCGAGGAAGCGTTCGCGGCCGACGACCACCGCATGCCCGTCGACGACACCTTGAACGCCCAGACCTTCGGAGCTCTCGAACGACTCGACCGCTACGAGGGTGACACCGCGGTCGCGCGCACCCGTTGCAATCGCTGCCGCAATCGGGTGCTCCGACGCGTCCTCCAACGATCCCGAGTACAGCAATACATCGGCGACCGAGGTTCCCTCCACCGGCACAACGTCGACCAGCGCCATGCGGCCTGTGGTGACGGTGCCCGTCTTATCGAGCACGATGGTGTCGACGCGCCGGGTCGATTCGAGCACCTCGGGCCCTTTGATGAGAATGCCGAGCTGTGCCCCTCGGCCCGTGCCTACCATCAAGGCTGTGGGTGTCGCCAGACCCAATGCGCACGGGCAGGCAATGATCAAAACGGCGACGGCCGCGGTGAAGGCGGTCGTGGCGTTGTCGGTCGCGGCCGCGGTGAGCCAGAACCCGAGTGTCGCCGCGGCAATCATGATCACCACCGGAACGAAGATTCCGGACACCCGGTCGGCGAGCCGTTGGACCTCGGCCTTGCCGGTCTGCGCTTCTTCGACCAGGCGTGCGATCTGGGCGAGCGCGGTGTCCGCGCCGACTCTCGTGGCGCGGACAAGCAGTCGCCCGCCGGCGTTCACGGTGGCGCCTGCGACGTTGTCTCCGGGGGCAACCTCGACAGGCACCGGCTCACCGGTCAGCAGGGAGGCGTCGATGGCCGAAGTGCCGTCTTCGACAATGCCATCTGTCGCGACCTTCTCGCCCGGACGGACGACGAACCGGTCGCCGACGACTAGTTGATCGATCGGGACACGCACCTCGGTCCCGTCGCGCAGCACCGCCACGTCCTTCGCGCCGAGTTCGAGCAAGGCACGCAGGGCCGCGCCGGATCGGCGCTTCGCCCTTGCCTCGAAGTAGCGGCCGGCCAGGATGAACACCGTGACCCCGGCTGCCACCTCCAGATAGATCTGGCTGGAGCCCATTCCGCGCTCGGGTCGCAAGGAGAACCCGTGGCGCATGGCGGGGTCGCCGGCATCCCCGAGGAACAGCGCGTACAGCGACCATCCGAAGGCCGCGAGGGTGCCGACAGAGATCAAGGTGTCCATGGTGGCCGCGCCGTGTCGAAGGTTGGTCCACGCCGCACGATGGAATGGCCAGGCCCCCCACAGCACGACAGGCGCAGCGAGTGTCAGCGAGAGCCACTGCCATGAATCGAATTGCAATGCCGGAACCATCGCCAACAAAACGACCGGCAACGCGAGAGTCGAAGACATCATCAGTCGTTGCCGCAGGGCCGTTGCCGGATCGACTTCCGACGACGGGGCACTGGACGCTTCGCTCTTGGCCGAACGAGGAACAGTTGCGGTGTAGCCGACGCCTTCCACCTGCGCGATGAGATCGTCGATCGTGAGGTCGGTGTCGCCCACGTCGATCTTGGCCTTCTCGGTTGCATAGTTGACCGTTGCGGTCACGCCGTCGAGCTTGTTGAGTCGTTTCTCGATCCGAGCCGCACACGATGCGCACGTCATCCCGCCGATGTCGAGCTGGACAGCGACGGACGTCGGTTCAGTCGTTCTCGCGTTCATGATGTCGGAACCTCGATGGTGAACGATGCCGTGTGGACCGCTCCGTCGTGGGCGAAGTCGAAGAAGAGCCGGTAGATGCCTGGCGTGGGGAACTCGGCGGCGAAGCGGACGACTGCATCGGTGGTGTCCGTTGGATGGACGTGGAGGTAGCCGAGATCGCCTGTCCGGATCACGACCAAGTGGCCGGCTGCACCCAGGTAGGGATCAGTCGCGATGGTTTGACCGTCGCGGCTGACATCGAACTCGATGGTGCTTGATCCGACCATCGGCACGCCCGACACCGCGACCTCGTAGCCGTCGGTGTTGTCCGTCGGTGACACGGGGGGTAACGCAACGGCCTGTACAGGACCGGGCACCTGTACATCGATGCCAAGTGTGATCCGGCCGGCGCCCCTCGGCTGGAAATCTGCGTACACCCGATATGAGCCCGGGTGGAGCGCTGGAACGTCGACCTGCCACAACCCATCCGAATCGATCGTGGGATGGAGATGGAGGTACTCGATCAGATCGCGTGACAACACGATCAAATGCATTCGCCGTTCGTGCAGAACGTCGAACTCGGTGACAGGTGAGCCGTCGCTCGTCTCAATTCGGAATGTGAAGGTTGATGGCGCACCAGCGGCAATCTTGACCACGCCGGGGACGAGTTGGAATCCATCAGCGGCCACGCTCAGTCCGGAGAGGTCAGCACTCTGTACACCCCCGTCGGTGTGATCCGGCGCGCTGTGGCTTCCGGAAGTACCGACGCCTATCGGTCCGAGAGCGGCGCCAGCCGCAACGGCGAGACCGAAGACAGCCACGACCGCAAGGCCGAAGACGCCGAGCCTCGCAGCGGTTCTCATTGAGCCAACGCGTAGCCGGCTTCATCGACCGCGGCGGCAAACGCGGTCGGATCGATCGGGCGGTCCGATTCCACAGTCACCGCACCAGAGGCGAGATCGACATCCACCTTGGTTACGCCGTCAATCTTGGAGACTTCACTCGACACTGCGGCAACGCAATGACCGCACGTCATCCCGACAACGTTGAACGATTCGACACTCATGACAAAACTCCTTGTGGCGCCCGGTAGCCCGAGTACAGGATCGATTGATACCCAAGGGGGGTACGGTTAAATCTACATACCCTGGCTGGGTATCGCAACCTAAGTCGCGAAATCGGGGAAGTATCCGCATGCGAGGAGGTCGCGGTCACCAAACTGGTAGCGATGCCGCCCGACCGGAGTTCCGCGGAGTCCTACTAGTACACCCTCGAAATCGCTGGCCGAGAGCGTTGTCAGTTGCCCTGCTTCGGCAGAGGTAACGGTGTGCCGCTGGCCTCAAAGGACGTATGGCTGGTAGGCCGCGTTACTGCGTAGCCAACTATGGCTACGACGGCCAGCAGAGCGAGCAGCTTTGTCCGCCGGCCGGTGCGGCCGGGTTCGGACGCGTGCTCACTCGCGGTCTCCACGATTCTACGTTACTACTACATCGTGTAGAGAGATCCGCTCAGCCGGGGCAAAGTGCGGTGACCAAGCGGGCCAGATGGTGGATCTGGAACGCCGCGAACATGCCGGTGACGAGGATCGCGCCCCACAAGGCGGCATGGGTGGTGGAACGCAGCGGCGTCATCGGCGGCGACAACAGCGCGGCCACTCTGGCCGGCACGCCCAACCCCGCGAAGCTCATCGCGCCGACGGGAGTGATGCTGCGCAGGGCGACCTTGCCGAGAGTGCGCGCCACGAAACCGCGATCGCCGCAATGGGCGACCGCCGTCTCGTCGGCCCAACGCTCGAGCGAGAATTGCAGACGACCCGCCAGAGGCCGCAGCAACGGCATGACTGCGGCAGCGATTTGTGCGGTCAGGAGATAGCGATCATGACGGTAACGAGCGTGGGCGCGCTCATGAGCCACGACAACTTCCCGTTCCGCTTCGTTAAGCATGTCGACGAGGCCACTCGACAGAACGACTTGACCGCCGCGGCCAGGGAGCGTGAACGCAAAGGGTTGGTCGTGATCGGTGATCTCCACGATGCCGGGGTGGTCGTGGCGCAACCGGCGGTAGCCCTTGAACACAGTTCGAGCGCGAACGATGCCGGCGATTGACAGCACTAACGCAGAGGCGCCGATCCATGGCGGGATCGGGTCGTGGACTCCGAGGGCTCTAGCACACCACTCCAGGCGACCGTGGAGGAGAGGAAGGTGCGCCACGTACCCGAGCGAGACGATCCACAAGGTCGGCACAGCAGCGGCAGCGACCACAGCCAACGTGATGGTCACGGCTCGGGCAGCAACTACTGGCGGCAACCGGCGATGTGTTGCCGTGACGAGGATCGCGAGGCCCACCGCCACCGTCAGCGGTAACACGAACGACGGAAACATCATCAGGTGTCACCTTCGCCGAGCATCGCCCGCAGTGCCTTGATGTCCTTCTTCGAGAGGCTCCCGATGAAACCGGCTAGCACCTGACCCTTGTCGGAAGCCGACGACAGCACCTCGCCAATGCGCCGAACCGCCAGCTGCGACTCATCGATGCATGCCTCATAGGCATACGCCCGGCCAGCCTCGGTGCGCCGAACCAAACCCTTGGTGTGCAGCCGACCCAAAACTGTCGCGACACTCGTATACGCGAGTTCGGTGCCCAGGCGACCCTTGATATCGCCGGGTAGCAACGGGCCCTCGGCGGCCCACAGCACCGCCATGATGTCGTGCTCCAACGCGCCGTCCGGCCGCTTCGCCATGTCACACCTCCGTGATCAGACTAGCCAACCCGAGACGAGTAGTCTCCTACATGGTGTAGTTGCGCGGTCTACTGCGAGCCGGAATTCGACCTGATCACCTACACTGTGTAGTAACAACGTTCGGCGCCCTCCCCCCGAAAGGCCCTTTGTCATGAAACTTCGATCCCTCTCAGCTTTCGCTGTCCTCGGTGCCCTTGGACTTGCCGCGTGCGGAAGCGACAGCGTAGTCGGCCCCGCTGCGAGTCCCGCCGCCCCTGCCCCCGCATCTCAAGCCCCCTCGGCTACAACTGCCACCGGCGCCGGGTTCAATGATGCGGACGTCGCCTTCGCTCAAGGCATGATTCCCCACCACGAGCAGGCCGTCGAGATGGCCGACATCGCGCTCGACGCGAAGGTCGGCGCAAGCCAGCAGGTCCGCGATCTCGCAACGCGCATCAAGAACGGCCAGGATCCCGAAATCCAACTGATGACCGGTTGGCTCACAACCTGGGGTCAGCCCATGCAGGCCAACATGGGAACGGGTCACGAGATGTCATCGATGGACGGCGTGATGTCCGCCGCAGAGATGGACACTCTCGGAACCATGACCGCCGCCGATTTCGACAGGATGTGGATGGAGATGATGATCCGTCACCACCAAGGTGCGATCGCCATGGCCCAGACAGTCAAGGCCGCGGGATCCAGTCCTGACGTTCTCGCTCTGGCAGATCAGGTGATCACTGCCCAGCAGGCTGAGATAACCGAGATGCAGGCACTGCTCGGCACCTGATCCCAGATCACGGTCGACATATCGCTTTCGAGGTTGACTCGATCCCGAATTGGGAATAGGCCTCGCCATGGAAGATTCAGAGAATCTCGCGGGCACTCGTCTCACGTGCACGAACTCCGAGTGCGGCTGTGAGCTACAGATAAACACGCCCTGTCCCCACGGCAATACGTACACGTGTGCGTGCGGTCATCCCCTCCAGCCTGTTTCGTAACGGCACGCTTGTACCCAAGTACCGCGGTCCGCAGACTTAGCTCAGTGCGTCATGCCATTGCTGGGCAGTGGTGGATTCGTAGGGCTGTGTAAATCCGCATGACCAAGCGAAGCCACCGTCGCCGGCCACTAGGTAACGCTCCCCGATGTTCAGGTTCGGCCCGCCAGCGGAGGTGATCGCGCCGCCGACCATTCCGTTGCCGTCCAGTGTGACGGTGCTGTCGGTGCCGCCCTTGTACCAGTTGTTGACCGTGAAGGTGACGCTGTTGCCGCTGATGGCGCTGACGGTTACGTCGAATGCCACCTCACGGTTGGGCAGCGTGCTGAGACTGTAACTCTCGACGCAGCTTCCAAGTCCGATGGAGGGCGTTTCGGACGACGACACCGATGTCGTCGGTGCGGCTGTGGGCTTGTTGTCGTCGTTCTTCGTAGTCATGACCAGAACGCCGATGATCGCTGCAGCGGCCACGGCTGCGGCGAGGATCGCCGCATGGCGCCTTCGTCCGGGCTGTTCCATTGAGCTGGGATTTGTGGTTGTCTGTGTCATTTCCAGGATCTCCTCGAGGAGGGCTGTTCGTCGGCGTATGTCAGCGTCCGTCAGTGAGGTCGACGCGCTGGGAGCGTTCCTGATGGGACCTGACGGAGCTTTCATCACTGGCAGCGACTTCCTCATCGACGGCGGCGTCACCGCCTCGTACTTCTACGGCGAACTCGCACCGACCTGACCGGGTGAACTGAATCGACGTGGAGGGTGTTATGGAACGGTTCGAATCCGGTCGTCCGCTCCACTTAAAGTCCAGCCCACGTCCACGGTCAGGGTCACCTTGCCGAACGGTCGGTTGGAACAGCAGTGCTCAGCTTTGGCGACCGCCTGCACGTCAGTCGGACTTCAGCCTGGTGCCCGTGGTCCGTGGTGGTTACCGACGCCAGAACAGAAGGTGTGTCACGCCGCTGGGGCTCGGCACGGACTCGAGATGGAACCGGTCGAGTAGGTCCTCGGGGGAGGTCCAGAGTCGTTCACCGCGGCCGAGCTTGATCGGCGCAACGGCGACATGCATCGTGTCGACGAGGTCGGCCTCCAAGAACTGCCGGATGATGGCAACGCCGCCCCCGAGCCGCACGTCCTTCCCATCAGCGGCGTCCTTGGCCCGCTGCAACGCTTCTGCGGGTGTGGCATCGAGGAAGTGGAACGTGGTGTCGGCCAACGTGAAGCTCGGTCGATGGTGGTGGGTGAGGACAAACACGGGCGTGTGGAAGGGCGGGGTGTCTCCCCACCAACCTTCCCAGTCGAGGTTCTCCCACGGGCCCCGCTGGGGTCCGAACTTGTTGCGACCCATGATCTCGGCACCGATGTTCCGCGAGAAGTCGCGAGTGAAGTAATCGTCCAGGCCGCGGGATCCGCCGGGATCGGTGCGGTTCGGCCAGCTCGCGGTGGCAAAGGCCCACGAGGCCAGGTCGGCCGGGTTGGCATGCCCGAAGGGCCGATCGAGGCTCTGGCCTTCACCGGAGCCGAACCCATCCATCGATACGCAGAAGTTCTGCACTCGGAGCAGCTGAGCCATTTGTTGATCCTTTCTCACTTCTTGATCCTTTCTCGGTGTGCGCCGCGAACCCTCGTTCGTCGTTACGGAGCGTCGACTGGCGGTGCAAGGCCGATGCCGGCGTATTGCGCCTGCGCTTCAGCGAAGCCATCCCAGTCCCACGCGACAGGACGACCAGCGAGGCACGGTGCAAGCCGCGCGAGCGAGGCGTGCAGTCCAACGACATAGCAGTTGCCGATCGCGGCATCGGGATCGGTGACGAAGTGGCTGAGCCGCAACACGCAGCCGGTGTCCACCGGCTCGAGTTCCCATCGCATGTATGAGGCGGCGTCGACGTGGGTGTGTTCGAGGAGCATCGGCGGCTCGACACGAAGGATCGTGCACGTCATCGTCACCGGTTCATCACCACGGCCGGCGAACACCATCTGGCCACCCTCGCGTAGGTCGACCGTGATATCGGCGTCGAACGGCAGCCACCAGTCCGCCAACCGCGCCGGATCCGTGATCGCGTCCCAGACGTCGCGGATCGGGTACGGAAGGTGGCGTTCGAATCGGATGACGCCGCCAACTGCGGTGCGCTCCAACGTGCCATCGTAGGAGGATACGGGGACGTCGCTCATCGGTGTTCCTTTGCACTCGGGGGGATCGGTCTAGCGGTGCGTCGCAGGTGCCGTTCGAGCGAATCAAGCCGCGCGGTCCAGTCCGCTCGATACGGCTCCAGCCACGCGTCGAGCTCCATCAGCGGCTCCGGACGGAGCCGGTACAGCCGCCGCTGAGCATCCCGCCGGACCTCCACCAGCCCAGCGTCGCGCAACACTCTGAGGTGGCGAGACACACCTGGCTGATGCATCCCGACCTTCTCGACCAACTCACCGACCGACCGCTCGCCGCCGCGGACGGCATCAAGGATTCGCCGCCGTGTCGGTTCAGCGATCACTTCGAGGACAGCGACTTCTGCTGGCATGCCGATGAGCATACGCCTAGACATATATATGTGCAACCGCATGTAACGCGCCTCGGCGCGTCGAATAGGTGGACACCCGGCACAGATCGCGACGCAGCCTCCGTCCGGGATCATCTGAGACAACACACCGCCGTCCGCCGCTCCATTTGAAGGTCCTGGTCAGCAATCTGTCGCACGGGTCGATCGCGAGGGTGACAGAAATCGGTCGACCCCATTCGCCAGAATGGGCCGTGTCGGAACGCTTCGCGTTCCCGACATCTGCGTTCCCCAACTATTTGGATGTTGCATTCACCATGTACTCATTGCGATCTAACTCGCCCAGGCACCCTTGTCGACAGCCTTCCGGGCAGGCGACAGTCCGTCTTTTCGGGGCCGCCCTAGGTCTGCTCGCCCTGGTCGGAGCGGCTGCCGCATGCAGCAGCGACGGCAAGTCGGCCGACACCACAACCCAGGCGACGGCCACGACGACCACCAAGGCGACCACGACCACGACCACCGAGGAAGCGACCACCACCACAGAGCCGGCGACGACCACCACGGAGGCGGCCACTACGACGACGGTGCCCGCCAAGCCGATCTACCCGTTGACAGGGGTGGAAAACCCGGATCCCGCCCTCGCCGCTCGCCCGGCGCTGATCGTCAAGATCGACAACGCCAGCGGGGCGCGCCCGCAGAGCGGTTTCAACGAAGCCGACTTGGTGTTCGAGGAGATCGTCAACGACCACATCACGCGGTTCGCGATGGTGTTCCAGAGCGGCGACAGCGATCCCGTCGGACCAATCCGTTCCGGTCGGCTCCAAGACGTCGACCTGTTCACCGCGCTCGACCATCCGCTGTTCGCGTGGAGCGGGGGCAACGCCACGGTGACCGACGAGATCAACCACAGCGAGCTGGTCAACATCGGCCCGAGTCGGGCCGCGGTGTACCACCGGGCGAAGGACCGCACGATCCCTCACAACCTTTACTCGAACACGGCTGCCCTGTACACCCAGACACCGCCGTTCGCGCCACCCGCCAAACAACAGTTCGCCTATCGCGCGCCGGGCGCGCCGGCGGCGGGCACGCCAAGCGCCGGAGTGACAGTGAAGCTCGACTCCATCGATGTCGGCTGGGACTGGAGCGCGGCGGACGGCGTGTACTTGCGGACGATGGAGGGCCGCCGGCACATGGACCGCAACAGCGGTCAGGTCAGCACGAACAACGTCGTCGTGCTGGCGATGGAGTACGCCCCGGGCATCTCTGGTAGCCCCGACGCGCAGACGCTCGGCCGCGGTGAGGTGTTCGTCTTCACCGGCGGCAACTACATCCACGGCACCTGGACTCGCAAAGACATACACGACCCGTTTGAACTGGTCGCCGACGACGGCAAAATCATCCAGCTCCGGCCAGGCCGCTCGTTCATCGAGCTGCCCCGCCAGAACAGCACGCTGCCACTCGGCTCTGCCTGACCGCAGTCTGATCCGCTTCTCGCCCGCTCCTGACGGTGGTAGAACAGGCAGTTGGAACGCATTGCAAAGCCAAAGGAGCAACATGGGATTGCTGGACAAGGCCAAGGAGAAGGCGGGGCACCTGGCCGGACAGGCCAAGGAAAAGATCGAGGACGTCAAGGAGAAGCGCAAGGTCGACGACCTTCTCGATGACCTCGCCCGGATTGTGTATCGTCAGCGCACCGAGCGGGGCGAGCCTGGTGATGAGGACGAGATCGTTCGCCTGGTGGGTGAACTGCGCACACTCGAGTCGGATGGAGCCGAGGTCGTTGCGCCTGTGTCAGCGCCCGTCGAGGACGCGCCGCCACCGCCCCCGCCTCCCGGGTCGCCGGCCTCACAGCCGGAGTAGCAGCTGACTCGGCTCGCCCGAACAGAACCTGCGCCGACGAAGACACCATCGCTCGCGCACCCGGTGCTCGCCTCGGTAGATTCCGCCACGAGGAGTGCCGATGTCATGAGCAATTCCAGGATTCTGTTCACCTGCCGCCCGTTGTCGGGTCATTTCGAGCCGATGCTCCCCCTGGCCGAGGCGGCGCGAGCGGCAGGGCACACGGTGGGGTTCGCTTCGGGTGATCCGGTGTTCGGTCGGGCACGCGACGCCGGCTTCACGGCTTTCGAGGCGGGTCTGGCGGACACATTTCGCGGTGAATGGGCACCACGGTTCCCCGGCTTCACCACGCTGGTTGGCGACGCGCAGCGCAAGTTCTTCTTTACCGAGATATTCGCCAATCTGGAGTTGGCACCGCGAGCTGTCGACCTCGAGTCGATCATGTCGGCGTGGCAACCAGACCTGGTCGTGCACGAGATGGCCGAGCTTGCTGCGCCGTTGGTGAGTACGTCACTAGGAATCCCCTACGTCGACGTCGGATACGGTTCGCTGATCCCTCGAGCATTGCTCGAGGAGGCCGGTGTCGCTGCCGCCACGCACTGGCGAGCCCGGGGACTCGAACCCCATCCGCTCGCCGGACTTTTCCGATACCTGTACGTCGACCCGTGTCCGCCGGCATTGCAGAACCCCGAGATCGCCGAAGTCGCGGGTGTGCAGCGAGTGCGGCCGGCCGCCGGCGAGGCGCAGGTCCCGGAGCGATCGGCGTGGCTCGATGACCTTCCGCACCGACCGATCGTGTATGTCACGTTGGGGACAATCTGGAACACCGACCTGGACGTCTTCCGCCTCGTGATCGAGGCGCTACGCGATCGTGTCAATCTGATCGTCACCGTCGGTCGGCAAAATGACCCGGTACTGCTCGGGCCTCAGCCGAGGGGTGTGATCATCCGCAGCTACATCCCCCAGCACGAACTCTTGCCGTGGTGTGACGCCGTGGTCGCTCACGGCGGGTCGGGTACGGTGCTTGGCGCTCTGGCGCATGGAGTGCCCCTGTTGGTGGTGCCGCAAGGTGCCGATCAGTGGAGCAATGCCGAGCAGGTAGTCACCGCAGGTGCAGGTCGGCGGCTGCTGCGAGACGAGCTTTCCGCTGTAGCCGTGCGCGATTGCGTGATGGCACTGCTGAGCAAACCCTCCTTTCGTCAAGCCGCATTGAACATCAAGGGCGAGATCAGCGCGATGCCATCCGCCACGGACGCAGTCGTCGGCCTCGAGGCACTGCTCTGAGGTCTGCAGACCTTTGGTGAGGTGAGTGATCGTCGCGGTCAACGTGGGGCATCGGGGCCGAGCACGATGATGAGATCGCCATTGGCGTCGGAGCTCGTGATCGGCTGCGATTCGTCGGAAAACGCGAGGATGATCGCGCCGGGCACCCCGATGTCGTTGGCCGCGTCAAGTGCCTCGTCGTCGAAGCCCGGTCGGTAGAAGATGACGGTCTCGTCGACTCGGTACGAGGTATCGCCGACGCCGATTGTGTAGCCGAGAGCCCGGATCCGATCAGCCGTGAGGTTTGCCAGTTGGAAGCGGCCGTCGCCGTTTGCAATCACCAACCGAACCTGGTTGCGCGGCAAGGGGTCGGAAATGGGCGTGGTTGTGGCCGCCTCGGTCGTGGACGGGGCGATGGTGGGTGCGACCGACGTCGATGCCGGCACGATAGTGGTCGCCGCGATCGTGGTCGTGGCGACCGGCTCGGAGGTCGAGGTCGTGGAAGCACCTACTGATGACGAGGTCGACTCGGGTCTGGTGATGCTCGGCTCGAGCACGAAGGGATCGCTCGGCACCGGATGCCCGGCGACGGCCACGCCGGCAATACCACCAACGACGATCACTGCGAGACCGAACGGCCAGGACTTACTCATGGGTCGGTCAAGTTAGCGCCGCGCGGCGATCGGCGTCGCGCTGATCCTGGCTATATATCGGTTAGTCAGCTTCGGTGGCGGTGTTCGAGTACACCGTCATCGTCGAGTCGGAGGCGGCGAGCCGATAGGTGAAGTCCGACCCGCGTGGTGATTCGGATTCGGTGAAGCTGGTCGTGGACGTGGCCAAGATGACGAACGGTGCGAACGAGGTGCATTCTGTGCCCTCGCAGCGCTCGAGCGTGAGTGAGGTAGCCGAGCTCACCGGGTTGGTCCACGTCAGATGGTTCCTTCCCGAATCCTGTATCACCGTCAGGTCGCTGGGGGCGACCAGCTGCTCCGTCGGATCAGGCAGCACCACCGGGTCGGGCGGCAGCACCACCGGGTCGGGCGGCAGCACCACCGGGTCGGGCGGCAGCACCACCGGG
>JANPGV010000086.1:0-22076 GCA_031424145.1 Ilumatobacteraceae bacterium | reverse complement strand
GGGCATCGGCGCAGCGATCGCAGCGCGTCTGAAGCAGGGTGGCGCAAACGTGTTGATCGCCGATCGCGATCCGACCACGTCCCCCGACGTAGTAGCCGATGTGGCCGACACCGCTGCGGTGGACGGACTGTTCAGCGAAGTCTCCCGCCGCATGGGCGGTCTCGACGTGCTGATCAACAACGTCGGAGTCGCAGGACCGACAGCCCGGGTCGAAAACATGGACCCCGATGCCTTCGACGATTGTCTGCGCATCAACCTCGGCTCCATGTTTCGGTGCACCCGCAAGGCAGTACCGATGTTGAGGGAGCGCCCCGGCTCGATCGTCAACATCTCGTCGTCCGCTGGGATCTTCGGATACCCGCTTCGCTCGCCCTATGCCGCGGCGAAGTGGGCCGTCGTGGGGTTGACCAAGACCTGGGCGATGGAGCTGGGCGGCGCCGGGATCCGGGTCAACGCGATATGTCCCGGCTCCGTCGGGGGGTCGCGCATGGACGGTGTCATCGAACGTGAGTCGACTGTGCTCGGCGTCAGCCCGGCTGCCTTGAGGTCGGCCTACGAGAACCAGGTCTCCATGGGCTCGTTCGTCGACGCCACCGATGTCGCCGAGGCCGCCGCGTTCCTTTCTTCGCCTGCGGCGCGGTTCATATCAGGCCAGGTCCTGGGCGTCGACGGGAACACAGAGACCCTTCGCACGGAGTGTTCACAGGAAGTTTGATATCGGACTGCGCCAACAGAGTTATAGTCGCGAGACTTGGCGTCGCATATCCGGGGGGCGCCTCGATACAAGGGGGATAGTCGAATGGCGTTTGATCCTGTGCATGGTTTGGTACCAGGACGGTTCAACAGAAGGCAACTGATTCTGGGCAGCAGCACCGCTGCGGTGATCGCTGCAGCGCTGGCAGCCTGCGGAAGCGACAGCAAGACCGCCACTCCGGCGGCCAGCGGCGCACCGTCGCCCACCGATGCGCCCACTGGCACCGCTGCGCCAACTGGCACAGCTGCGCCAACCGGCACAGCTGCGGCGGCAACGCCCAAGGCCGGTGGCATCTTGCGTGTCGGCACCCTCGGTGGTGCCAACGACATCATCGACGGGCAACACATCGTCGCCAAGGCCGACATCATTCGCCAAGTCACCGGTTGGGAACCGCTGATGGCGTTCGACCCTGACTTCGTGCCCGGCTACGAAAATGCTCTTGCCAAGGACGTCACTGCCAAGGCGGCCGACAACTTCACCATCACCTTGAAAGACGGCCTCAAGTTCAGCAACGGGAACCCGGTGACGTCCGACGACGTGGTCTACTCGTTCACCCGTCTACTCGACCCGGATCTGGCCCTCTATGGCGGTTCGGTGCTTCGCACGGTCCTCGACGCCACCGGCATCACCAAGGTCGACGATCACACCGTCGAGCTGAAGTTGAAGCAGGGCGTGTCGAACTTCAAGGAAACCCTGTGCGCATACACGTTGGCGATCGTTCCAAAGGGTTACGAGCGTTTTTCTGGCGACCCTGCCACGCAGGTCGGCACCGGCGCGTACATGCTCAAGCAGTTCGAAGTCGGCAAGCAGTCGGTCCACGTCAAGAACCCGAACTACTGGGACACGGGCAAGCCGTACTTCGACGAGGTTCACATCATCGACTTCGCCGACGCCGACGCGCTGATCAACGCCCTGCTCGCCGACCAGGTCGACATTGCCGCTGACATCCCATCGGCGTCCGTCGAAACGGTTCAGGGCACCGACGGATACAAGGTCCTGAACTCCGAAGGCGGTGGCTGGTTGACCATCTCGATGGCCGTCGACCAGGACCCGTTCACCGACGTGCGCGTTCGCCAGGCGATGCGCCTGATCGTCGACCGCGACGCGATGGTCGAGCAGGTGCTGTCGGGATACGGCCGAGTCGCCAACGACCTGTACTCGCCACTCGACGCCGCGTACCTCGGCAACGACCTGCCGCAACGCAAGCGCGACATCGAAGGTGCCAAGAAGCTGCTCGCTGACGCCGGCAAGAGCGGTCTCACGATCGATCTGTTCGCGCCGAACGACACCGCCGGCCTTCCTGAGATGATCCAGCTGTTCGCCGAGAACGCCAAGGATGCCGGAATCACGGTCAACGCCCAGGTCATCGACGGTGGCACCTACTGGGGTGACCAGTACCTGAAGCGCACGTTCGCAGTCGACTACTGGGGTACCCGCAACTTCTTGTTGCAAGTCGCTGCAGGCAGCCTGAAGGACGTGTCGCCATATCCCGACGACCACTGGCCGCCGGCCGACTCGACGTTCGAGGCCGACTACAAGGCCGCGCTGGCCGAGACCGACGACACGAAGCGCAAGGTCATCACCGACAAGATGCAGCAGGAGCTGTACGACAACGGCGGCCTCATCATCCCGTTCTTCCAGAACCTGCTCGATGCCTACAACGGACGAGTCCAGGGTCTGGTCGCACGGCCGAACACCTTGAACCTCGACCACTTCGGTCGAGGCTGGAAGAACCTGTTCTTCTCGGAGTAGTACCAACAAAAGATGTCGAACAATCGAGGTGTGCTTCGATTCATCGCGCGTCGGTTGGCGCTGGGTGTTTTGACCTTGTTCGTGGTGTCGTTGGTGGTCTTCACCGCGACTCAGTTGCTGCCGAGCGATCCCGCACAGGCGATCCTCGGCCGCAACGCCACGACGGCCAGCGTCAATGCACTGCGCACGAAGCTCGGTCTCGACCACTCGGCGTTCTACCAGTACACGCACTGGCTGAAGGGAATGGTTTCGGGGAACCCGGGCGATTCGTTCAACGCTCAACAACCAATCCTCGACTTCATCGGCGATCGGGTCGTCAACTCCCTCTTCCTCCTTGTGTTGGCGTCGGCGATCTCGATCCCGGCCGCGCTGTGGCTCGGCGGCTACAGCGCCCGCAGGCGCGACTCGACATTCGACAACGTCACCTCCAATGGGATGCTCGCCTTGGCATCGCTACCGGAGTTCGTCGTCGGAATCATCCTCGTACTGGTGTTCAGCGTGCGCATCTTTCATTTCTTACCGGCCGTCAGCGCGATAGGCATCGGCAAGGGCCCTTGGTCCGACATGAAGGGAATGGTGCTGCCGACTGCAACCTTGGTCATCGGCGCCGTGCCCTACATCTCCCGCGTCGTGCGGGCGTCCATGATCGAGGTGATGGAGAGTGACTACATCGAGATGGCGCGGCTGAAGGGTGCGCCCGAGAAGGTCGTGCTGTGGCGTCATGCCCTGCCGAACGCCCTCGGGCCGGTCTTCCAGGTGATAGCGCTCAATATCGCCTACTTCGCGGCGGGCGTGATCGTCGTCGAGGCCCTCTTCAACTACCCGGGCATTGGTGGAGCATTGCGCGACTCGGTACGCGTGCGCGACATCCCCGTGATCCAGTTCCTGGTCATGGTTCTGGCCACGGTGTACGTGATCACCAACCTGGCCGCCGATGTGGCGACGGTGCTCGTCACGCCGCGTCTTCGAACGAGGATCCAATGAGCACCATCTCCAGTGACGTACCCGGCGCCAGTGCCGTCCCCGTAGCCGACGTCGAGGTCGTTTCCAGGAAACCGCCAGGCGTCATGCGAGTTGCGTTGCGGATGTGGCGAACTCGGATCGGCCTGCTGATCGTCGGTTTGCTTGGCGTGATCGCCCTGTTCGGCCGGTACGTCGCCCCGTATGGCGAGGCTGAGGCTGTCGGCCTGCCGTTCAAGCCGTCAGGCAAGACCCGCAAACCAACGCTGTTGGGCTCCGCGAACGTCGGCCACGACGTGTGGTCGCGCTTCCTGTACGGGGGGAAGCCCATCCTGATCGCGGCAGTGCTGGCCACCTTGCTGGCACTGGTGCTCGGCACCACGGTCGGCCTCATCGCTGCGTACAACCGAAGCAAACTCGACGACGTGCTGATGCGGTCGATGGATGTGATCCTGGCGTTGCCGCAGATCATCTCGGCGTTGATCGTGATCTCCATGTTCGGCGCCTCGACGCTCATCATCATCTTGACCGTCGGCCTCTCCACCGTGCCGCGCATTGCCCGTGTCGTACGTGGCGCGGCCGTGTCAGTTGTCGAGCGGGACTTCGTCGCTGCAGCCGAATCGCTGGGCGAGTCGCGGTTTCGGATATTGCGCTCGGAACTGCTGCCCAACGTGTCGGCCTCGCTGCTTGTCGAGGCCACCCTACGCTTGACCTTCGGGATCGGCTTGATCTCGGGCATTGCCTTTCTGGGCTTCACGCCGGATCCGGGCGCCGCGAACTGGGGATTGATGATCAATGAGAACCGCAAGGGCCTGATCCCCAACCACTGGGGTGTCACACTGCCGGTGATCGCGATCGCCCTGTTGACGGTTGGCACCGGCCTGGTCGGAGATGGTATGTCCCGTGCCGCGGCGGGCATCGACCGGGCGAAGGGCGACTCGTGATGGAGATTGCCCTCTCGATCACCGATCTGCGAATCGACGTGGCCGGCAGCGGTGCCGACATCGTCGACGACGTCAACCTCACGATCGCGCCCGGCGAGGTGCTCGGTCTTGTCGGCGAATCGGGCTCGGGCAAGACAACAGTCGGCCTCGCGGTACTCGGCCATGCCCGCCGCGGCGTGAAGCTTGCTCGTGGCGACGTGTCGATCGGCGATGCGGCGATGCTCGCACTCGGCGACGTCGCCTTGCGGCACGTGCGGGGCAAGCTCGTCTCCTACGTGCCGCAGGATCCCTCGACTGCTCTGAACCCGGCACTGAGGATCATCAAACAGCTCACCGAAGTTCTGGAGTTCCACGATTTCGGCGGCAGCGACACAGCGCGTCGTGCACGCGTCCAGGAAGTGATGAGCGAGGTGCTGTTGCCCAGCACCCCCGAGTTCATGCGTCGCTACCCGCACCAGCTCTCCGGCGGACAACAGCAGCGCGTCGGGCTGGCAATGGCATTCGCCTGCCGCCCATCGGTGATCGTGCTCGACGAGCCGACAACCGGTCTGGATGTCAGCACGCAGGCCCACGTACTGACAACCATCCGCGAGTTGTGCCACGCCCACAGCGTGGCCGCGTTGTACGTCACCCACGACTTGGCCGTTGTCGCCAACCTGGCCGATCGCGTCGCTGTGATGTATGCAGGGCGCATCATCGAGCAGGGCCCGGCGTCGGAGCTGTTCTTCAATCCCGCCCATCCGTACACCCGACACCTGATCGCCGCCGCACCGGACATGTCGACCGACCACGAGATGGTCGGCCTGCGCGGCCGCGCTCCCGCCCCTGGCCGGCGTCCCCTCGGTTGCTCGTTCGCGCCGCGTTGCGAGCTGGCCATCGACCAGTGCCGCGCCGAGTTCCCCGCTGAACAGGAGGTCGCGATCGGCCGCCTGGTTCGTTGCATCCGCCCATTCGAAGTGCCGCAACGGACTCAGCACATGACTGCGCACTCCGCACCGATCGCCGCGTCCGCCACGCATGCGCTGATGGTGCGCGACGTCTGCGCGTCGTACACCGGGCACGAGGTCGTCCACAACGTCGACCTCCACGTCGATCGTGGTGAGTGCCTGGCCCTCGTCGGTGAGTCCGGATCCGGAAAGACCACGCTGTCGCGCTCGATCGGCGGGCTGCACCGCGAGTGGACCGGTGAGATCCTGCTCGGATCTGAGCGGTTGGCGCCGTCCGCGCGTGATCGCACGACGGCGCAGCGCCTGCGGATCCAGTACGTGTTCCAAAATCCCTACAGCTCGTTGCAGCCCCGCCGCACCGTCGGCGATTCCGTGGCGCGACCGCTGCTGATCGGTGGGGCATCGAGGACGGACGCAGCCCGCAAGGTCGGCGAGATGCTCGAGCGTGTTGCCTTGACTGCGAGCTACGCCAACCGGTTTCCGGATCAGTTGTCGGGCGGCGAGCGGCAACGAGTGGCCATCGCCCGGGCTCTGGTCAGCCGGCCTGAGGTGCTGGTGTGCGATGAGGTCACCTCGGCGCTCGACGTGTTGGTGCAAGCCTCGATCGTCGAGCTCTTGGGCGAACTGCGACGCGACCTCGGTCTGGCGATGCTCTTCGTCACCCACAACCTGCCGTTGGTCGCGTCGATCGCTGATCAGATCGCAGTTCTGGCCGACGGCAAGCTCGTCGAGGCCGGGCCGACAGAGCGCGTGCTGCACTTCCCCGAAGCGGAGTACACCAAGCGGCTGATCGCGGATACGCCGCAGATCTCCGACGTCAGCTGAGCAGACTTCGCCTCAGCCTGCTGCGGACCATGTCACGGTCGACGTAGCAGCCCTGCAGATGGCGCCGCCCGGACTGTGGTGCGAACTCTGTTCGTCCGTGGAGGATGCGGCGGTTGTCGAAGCACATGGTGTCGCCGGCCGCCAGTCGCAAGGTCAGCACCAACGCCGGATCGCGGAGGATGCTCCACAGCGCGACGTAGGCGACGTAGAACCGCTCGTCGGCATTGGCGTCGACGTCGCGGATCCAGTTGTTGAAACGAATGGAGACGGGCTCGTCGTCGGCGTCGAGCTCGATGATCGGGGCCGTGTAGCGAATGTCGTCGACAGCATCGTGGAACCTGAACGGAACGTGTGTGGTAGTTAGGATCTCGAACGACTTCGGATCGGTGTCGCGTAGCTGCTTGGCAACCTCGACACCGTCGGCCAGCATCGAGTCACCACCGGTTGCCTCGTTGGTCAGCGCGTGCAGGAACTGGAAGTCGGGCGGGCTGGCCCAGTTCGGCAGGTCCGTGTGCAGATCGAGCCCCGCCGCGGTGTACGCCGAGTTGTTCGGATCCGGTCTCGACTCGACGTCGAAGATGGTGCCGAAGTTGGTCGGCCTGGCGTAGCCGATCCTCTCGGCCAGCCGGATGACTTCGCCGCTCAGGTTGGGCGTGTCCTCGACGATGATGGCGCCATTGCCCAGCATCGCAGTGAGCCATCGTTGCATGCCACTGTCGGTGTCGAGATCGGGATAACTGATCCGCGGTAGCGGCGTCAGTGGGCGCTGAACATCGTCGATCTCGCCGCGCGACTGCAAAAAGGCGGCCGGAAAGACACCGATGTGGCCGGAACCCCACTCGACGGTGATGTTGCCCGCAGCGTCCGTCGTGATCGACCGTGGCTGCACATCGAGCCGGTCGACGAGGGTGACGGTGCGCTCGCGCGTGACGGGATGCAGGCACCGCGGGCAGGGACAGTTGTCGATCAGCCACTGTGCAGGCGGCAACGGCGACGGAGAAGCCATATCGATCAAGTCTGACAGGTCGGGGTCGGGTAACTTCGCCCCATGGCTGCGAACGAATCAGGCACACCTGTCGACATCAAACCCCGAAGCCGCGACGTCACGGATGGCATGACCAAGGCACCGGCGCGCGCCATGCTCCGCGCTGTCGGCATGACGGATGACGACTGGGAGAAGCCGCAGATCGCCATCGCCTCGGCTTGGAACGATTTGACGCCTTGCAACATGACACTTCGCAAGCTCGCCGAGCACACCAAGGCGGGCGTGCGCGCAGCAGGCGGGTTTCCGATGGAGTTCGGAACCATCACCGTCAGCGATGGCATCAGCATGGGGCACGAGGGCATGCGCGCGTCGCTCGTCAGCCGAGAGGTCATCACCGACTCCGTCGAATGTGTGATGCATGCCGAGCGACTCGACGGGTTCGTCGGTCTGGCCGGCTGCGACAAGAGCATCCCGGCCATGCTCATGGCTGCTGCCCGGCTCGACCTGCCCAGTGTCTTCGTCTACAACGGGTCGACAATGCCCGGCGAGCTCAACGGGGTGGCTCTCGACATAACCAGTGTGTTCGAAGCCGTTGGCGCGTGCGCGCTCGGCAAGATCACCGAGGAAGAGCTCGGTCAGATCGAGCGCAAGGCCTGTCCGGGCGAGGGTGCGTGTGGCGGGATGTTCACGGCCAACACCATGAGCTCCATCGCCGAGGCCATCGGGATGTCGTTACCGGGCACCGCGTCGCCTCCCGCCGTCGATCCTCGTCGCGAGGGCGATGCGCGTCGCGCCGGCGAGGCCGTCGTCAACATGCTGCGACTGGGTGTCACGCCGCGCATGATCATGACGAAGCAGGCGTTCGAGAACGCCATTGCTGTCACTTCGGCGCTCGGCGGCTCGACCAATGCGGTTCTGCATCTCCTGGCCATCGCCAACGAAGCCGGCGTCGACTTGCACCTCGACGACTTCAACCGCATCGCCGCCAAAGTGCCACACATCGCCGACATGAAGCCCGGGGGTAAGTTCCACATGAGCGACCTCGACCGCGTCGGCGGCGTACCGGTCGTGATGAAGCACCTGCTCGACGCGGGCCTGTTGCACGGCGATGTGATGACGGTGACGGGCAGAACCATGGCCGAGAACCTCGCCGAGCTCGATCCGCCGCCGCCCGACGGAGTCGTCGTCTATCCACTCGATCAGCCGCTGCACAGCGAAGGTGGCATCAACATCCTCACCGGCTCCCTGGCGCCGAAAGGCGCCGTGGTCAAGGTGGCAGGTCTGAGCAAGGAGCAGATGCGCTTCGTGGGCACTGCGCGGGTGTTCGACGGAGAAGACGGGGCAATGGACGCGATCCTCGCCGGCTCCGTCGTGCCAGGCACCGTCCTGGTGATCCGCTACGAAGGTCCCAAGGGTGGGCCGGGGATGCGCGAGATGCTGGCCATCACGGGTGCCTTGAAGGGTGCCGGTCGGGGTGCCGACTGCGCTCTCATCACAGACGGTCGGTTCAGCGGCGGGACGTGGGGGTTCTGCATCGGCCACGTCGCGCCCGAGGCTGTCGACGGCGGTCCCATTGCCTTCGTGCGCGACGGCGACCAGATCCTGATCGACGTTCACGAGTTGACGCTCGATCTGCTCGTCGACGATGGCGAGCTGGCCAGGCGGCGTGCGTCGTGGGCTCCCAATCCGCCTCGCTACACCAGCGGTGTGCTCGGCAAATATGCCAAGTTGGTGCAGGGTGCCGAAACCGGCGCGATCACCAACACGCTTTAGGCAACGGACTCGGTAAGACCTATGAACCTTCACGAAGTACTCGAGCTGATCCAGCTCCGCCGTTTCGAGCGCGATCCGGTGCAGCGCCTGTTGAACCGCTCGCACATGCCCGATGACTTTCGCAAGGTCGCCAAACGCAAACTGCCCAAGGCGGTGTTCGACTACGTCGAGGGCGGTGCTGAGGAAGAGATCGCGCTCCTCGCAAACCGCCAGGCGTTCATGAGGCGCAAGCTGAATCCGCAGCTGCTACGCGATGTGTCGGTCACCGATCTCACGGGCGAGTTGTTCGGGCATCCATTCGAGGCGCCGATCGGATTGGCACCCACCGGATACACCCGGATGATGCACCCCACCGGCGAGGTCTCGGCTTGCCTGGCGGCGAAGGACACGGGGATCCCGTACACGTTGTCGACCATGGGTACGACGACCATCGAGGAGGTCGCCGCGACCGGTCACCCCAACCTGTGGTTCCAGCTGTACGTCACCACCGATCGACGGCTCAGTGACCCGTTGATCGATCGTGCAGCCGCGGCCGGATACCAGGCCCTCGAGATCACCATCGACACCGTCGTCACCGGACGTCGCACTCGCGACATGCGCAACGGCTTGACCATCCCGCCGCAGCTCAGTCCGCGCACCATCTTCGATATCGCCCGTCGCCCCGGCTACTGGATCGGGATGCTGCGCAGTCCCGCGATCGGGTTCGCCAACTTCACCGCGCTGACTACTGCGGAAGTCAAGAGCGCTGCCTCAACGCGCATCGGATCGTTGTTCGATCACTCGCTGAACTGGGTCGATGTCGAGGCGATTCGCAAGAGATGGAGCGGACCCCTGCTGCTCAAAGGTCCGATCGGGCCCGCCGACGCCCGCCGGGCTCTCGACCTCGGCATCACCGGGTTCCATCTGTCGAACCACGGTGGTCGCCAACTCGACCGTTGCACGCCCACGATCGACATGCTCGCACCTCTGCGTGTGGCGGTCGGTCCCGATGTACCGATCGTGATCGATTCCGGCATACGCCATGGCGGCGACATCGCAGTTGCGATCGCGCTGGGCGCGGACTCCACGTTCATCGGTCGTCCGTATGTGTACGCGGTCGCGGCCGCAGGACAACGCGGGGTCGAGCACCTCATCAGGTTGTTGACCGATCAGCTGCGTTCGGTCATGCAGCTGAGTGGAGTGACAACGCTTGCCGAACTACGCAAACACGGCCCGGAGCTGATCAGCGACCCGGGCTGAAGCGCGCAGCGATCAGCCGCCACCCAATCAGGAAGAAGCCGGTGAACAGCGTGGCGACGATGATGAACGGCAGCGCCGTGCCGCGATCGAACACCAGGTTGCGCAGCACCATGCCGAGCGCGACCGTGATAGGCCAGATGATGAATGCGGTGTCGACCTGCGTCGGGTTCCTCCACGCACGAGCGACGATCCACCCGGCGGCGAGCGCGATCAGGAACGGGGCGGCCACGGTGGCGATCCCGTCGACAGCTGTGCCCTCGTCGTGGTTGCGGCGGCCTATGGCGACGAAGACAGCGATGACGGCGATGTCTGCAAGCGCGGCCAGTGCTACGCGCCGGCTCACGTCTGACCCGCGAAGCCCCCGAGTTGCCCCCGGAAGAACAGCAGCGGAGCCGGCTGACTCTCAGGATCGGCGTGGTCCATCCCTACAACCAGGCCCATCACGAAGAAGTGGTCACCGGCGTCGACCACTTCGGCTGTGGTGCAATCCATCCAGGCGATCGCTCCGTCGAGGATCGGACAGCCGGTGATGGGCGACGGCGCCCAATTGACGCCCTCGAACGGCTCCTCGATGCTGCTCTTGGCGAAGCGCCAACACAGGTCACCGTGGTTGATCCCGAGCACGTTGACGCAGAAGCTGCCGGCCGACGCCATGCGCAGCCACCGCTCCGATGTCGTCATGGGCAGGAACCCGACGAGCGGCGGATCGAGCGACACCGAGGTGAACGAGCCGATGGTGAACCCGACGGGCTCGCCGTCGACCATCGCCGTCACGACCGTGACCCCCGTCGGGAAATGGCCCAGCACGAGGCGGTATTTCAGCGGGTCGATCGACATCACGCTGGACTGTACTTCCGGTCGGCGCTGCGTTGACAGCCGTGGCACGCTGTGCGGATGACCGAGAAGGCGGCGCTGCGCAGTCGCATGCGCATGGTTCGCGACATGGTCGATGATCATCTGATCCGCAGTGTGCAACTGTGGGCGAAGGTTGCCGAACTGCCCGATTACATCCGGGCCAACAGCGTGATGGCGTTCGTCGGGTTCAACGGTGAACCAGACACCGATCCGCTGTTCGCGAGGCTGGCTGTCGACGGCAAGCGTCTGCTGCTTCCGCGCGTCGAGCCCAGTGGGATCGTGCCAGCCGGCGGCGACAGCCCGTTGGTCGCCAGCAAGTTCGGTGTTCAAGAGCCGACTGGACCCGCTGTCGACGTCGGCGAGATCGACCTCGTCATCGTGCCGGGCCTGGCGTTCACGGTGGACGGCGACCGGCTCGGCTACGGCCAGGGCTACTACGACCGGTTCCTGCCGACCGTCTCGGCCCCAGCGGTCGGGGTGTGTTTCGCCGATCAGTTGGTCGACGCGATGCCGCTGACGGAGAACGATGTACGAGTCGACAAGGTCATCTCGGCATGACCTTCTTCTCGATCGACGAGTTCAACGACGCCGCGCAGATCGTCGCTCGTCACATGGCGCCGACGCCGCAGTTCGTGTGGCCGTTGCTCGACGCGCATGTTGGCGCCGAGGTGTGGCTGAAGCACGAGAACTGCACGCCGACGGGAGCGTTCAAGGTGCGCGGCGGGCTCGTGTACATCGACCGCATGGTCCGCGAGCGGCCACACGTCCGCGGTGTGGTAGGCGCGACCCGCGGCAACCATGGACAGAGCCTCGCCTTTGCTGGTCGCGCGGCCGGCATCCCCGTGACGATCGTTGCTCCGCACGGCAACAGCCCCGACAAGAACGCAGCGATGCGAGGCTTCGGTGCCGAGTTGATCGAACATGGCGTCGACTTCCAAGCGGCGCGTGAGTACTCGGTGCACGTAGCCGAGGAGCGTGGCTACGAGGCGGTGCCGTCATTTCACTTCGACCTCTGCCGAGGCGTGGCCACGTACGCGCACGAACTGTTTGCTGCTGCGGGCGAGCTCGATGCTGTCTATGTCCCGATCGGCCTGGGGTCGGGGATCTGCGGGCTCATCACGATGCGTGATCTGCTCGGTCTGCGCACCGAGATCATCGGTGTGGTCGCGGAGCGAGCTCCTGCAACAGCGTTGTCGTTCGCCGCCGGCGCACCCGTCAGCACAGACACATCTGCGACGTTCATCGATGGCGTGGCGACGCGCGTTCCGGATCCGGTCGCGATCGACATCATCGTCGCGGGTGCCGCTCGCATCGTCCAGATCAGCGACGACCAATGTGCCGAGGCCGTGCGCATCAAGATGCGCTGCACTCAACATCTGGTCGAGCCCTCTGGTGCGGCAGCCCTGGCCGGGCTGCTGGCCGATCCGGCGACAGCGAAGGACAACCTCAACGGGCGCCGCGTCGGGTTGATCGTCAGCGGCGGAAACATGGACGCCTCGATCCTCTCCGAGATCCTGGCCGGCCGCACACCCGCCCCCTGATCACCGCGACGGTCTGAAGCGGATCAGGCGAAGCCGGCATCGATGATCTTCACGGCGATCAAGAAGCATGCGCACGCAGCTGCGAAGATCGCCAGTACGGCCGAACGTCGGCGCTCGCGTGCCAGGCACATTGCTAGCACCGCGGCCGCCAAGATCAATTCGACGAGGCCGGCAGGCCAGAGGTTGTCGACACCCACGAACCAGATGAGGTGGGCGCCCTCGCCAGCGAGGATGCCGCCCACCGGTGCGATAGCAAGCCATCGCGATTCCGGACGACGCCGGGCCCACCTTCCCGACAAGCCGAAGAAGGAGCCGGCTATCAACCCGGCGAATGCCCATAGCCGAGGGCCCGTTCCGCTCGAGCTGATCCCCTCGAACCAGTCGACAGCCCAGTAATAGCTCAAGGCTGCCAACGCCATCGCGATGGTACCGCCCACGGCGGCCGCGGCGTCGGAGGGCATCAACGTGCCGATCGCGAAAGCGCCGAGCGCCCACACCACACCGGAGTTGGCGAGCACCCCCCAACTATTGGGTAGCGCGCCTTGGAGAACTTGTGTGCCGATTCCGATCGCGAATCCGGCGCAGATTGCTGCCGTCATCGCCCACAACCACGGCAAACTAGCCGATCCATCTTTGTGACGCATGTCACACCGCCCTCACAGAGTCGTCTCAGAGTACCGATTCATTGTGGGTCGTGTCCGGTGAACGATTCATCGGCATGATCAAAGGAGAGAAAGTCATGACGACCCCCCGTCGTTCCCTCAAGTCCACTCTGATGCTCGGTGCCATTGTGGCGACAGCCGGTGCTGCTCTGGTGGTGCCCGGTGTCGCCAGTGCGGCGACCCCTCCGGCCACGCCCACTCCGGCAACGACCGAACGCGAACTTCCTGCCCGTTATCAACGGGCGTGCTTGCGAATCCCGAACTTCGAGATTCGCGTCGGCAATGTCATCACCCGCCTCAATGCCGATGCCAGCACCCGTGGGTCGCTGCTGTGGCTGCAGGCTCAGATCGACGACGCCACCGCAAAGGGTCGTACTCAGCTGGCGACCGTTCTTCAGAACCGCCTCAAAGTGCGCAAGCAGACGCTGGTGGTCATGACGAAGCGCCAAGAGCGCCTGACGGCGCTGGCCGGGAAGTGCCGCAATCACGGTGTTGACATCTGATGCGGCCACGGGACACTGATCGGGCACGGGGCGTGATGATCGCGGTCATGACTGCGACCATCGCCCTCGGGCTGGCAGCGTGCGGATCCTCCGCCGCAAGTGGCGATCCCACGCTGCCAGCGGGATCTTCGGTCGCGACGACCGAGGCCACAACAGTGGCGACTGCGGCGGTCACCACCGTTCCGGGCACCACGGCCGTGCCAGTGGCGACCGTGCCGGGCACCGAGCCTGCTGCAACGGCGCCCCCGTCGTCGGCAGCGAACCCTGCGGTGGTTGTCGTGAGCGGCGCAGACATAGCTGACCTCGAGAAGCAGCTCGACGAGATCGACCAGCTGCTGGTCGGAGTCGACGCGGATCTCAATCAAGACTGATCCGACCGGCCACAATGGGTGCGTGCCGATGACTGCTTGCCGATGAGCGGGCGCGTGCTGGTGGTCGAGGACGACGACGCCGTGCGCTCGGCAGTCGATCGTGGTCTTGGCGTGCACGGCTTCGACGTCTCCTCGGTCGCGGATGCCGAGTCCGCGATCGAGGTGGTTGCTCGTCGCCGGCCGGACGTGATGATCGTGGACATCGGGCTGCCCGGCATGTCGGGTGTCGAGTTGTGCACGCGCCTGCGGGGGCTCGATGTCGACACGCCGATCCTCATCCTGTCGGCGCGAGATCAAGTGGGTGATCGGGTTGCAGGTCTGCAAGCCGGTGCGGACGACTACGTCGTCAAGCCGTTCTCGCTCGATGAGCTGGCGGCGCGGCTTCACGCATTGTTGCGGCGGGCGCGGCCGACGATGGGCGTCACGTCGGTGTGTGCCGCCGGTCCGCTGTGGATCGATCTCGATCGCCGAGTGGCCAAGGTCAACGAGGAACGACTGGATCTGTCGAGGCGGGAGTTCGACCTGCTCGCTGCGTTCGTGGCAAATCCGTCGATCGTGCTCTCTCGCGTCCGTCTGCTCGAGATGGTCTGGGGGTACGACTTCGATGTCGACACCAACGTGGTCGACGTCTTCGTCGGCTACCTTCGCCGCAAGCTGGATGCCGCCGGCGCTCCGTCGTTGCTCGAGACCGTGCGCGGTGTCGGCTTCGTGTTGAGGGCCGGTTAGATGCGGCTGGCGACTCGTACAGGATTGGCGTCGTTCGTCGCCGCATCGATCACCCTGCTGGCTGTGGGATCACTGTTCCGCGGCTACTTCGCCAGTGTCCTGCAGGATCGGGTCGACAATCAATTGCAGGACCGTGCGAAAACCGCGCCGATCCTGGCAGCAGTTGCCGAGAGGCTCTCTCAATCCGAGCTGCGAACTACGTTGGAGGGGGCCCGGGTCGTGATCGGCGACCAGACGATCTCGCTGGGCCTCCTGCCCGATGACCCTCTGCCCGACAGAATCGTCCCCGGCTGGTCGACAGCGCGTGCCAGCGGCGATCGGTGGCGGCTCTTCACCGTCACGGTCTTCGATGTCCCCAAGCCAGGCGACAAGGCTCTCGTGCAGTTGGTCGCCCCGCTCGGCGACGTCGATGCGCGGGCGAGGCAATTGCGGCGCCGCGTGATCTTCGTGATGGTGCTGACGTCTGTGGCCGCGGGATTGGTCGGCTACCTCCTCGGAAAGGTCGCGACGAGGCCGCTGACCGCGCTGCGGCGCGACACCGGCCGAATCGAGGATGCGGAACCGAGCACGTGGCGGGTTGGCAACTCGTACGGATCGACGGAGGTGGACGACGTCGCCGCCACGCTGAACGAGAACCTGGAACGCCTCGCCGACGAGACACATCGGCGCGGTGCGGCGCTCGACGCTGCACGCGCCTTTGCGGCGTCTGCCACGCACGAGTTGCGCACGCCGCTGCAGAGCGCGCTCATCAATCTCGACATCGCCAGGAGCGATCTGATCGCTGAGGCGGATCGCACCGAGGTGCTGGGCCTGGCCAACGAGCAGCTGCAACGGATGGCGACGTCGCTTTCAGCAGTGCGCGCTCTGGCGGACGCCGAATTCGCCGATCAGTCGTGGTTCGATCAGATCGATCTCGCCGACGTTGCCGATGCAGCCGTGGCCGACGAGAGACGCCGCGCCCCGGACGCTGTTATCGACATCCAATCGTCGCCGGCCGCACCGGCGTCGTCGACGTCGATGACCGCTTGGCGGGATGGTGTGAGGCTGGCCATCGCGAACATCGTCCGCAATGCCCTGATCCACGGTGTGCCGCTGGGAGGTGAAACCCAGCGAGTTGTCGTCTCCGTGACTGGTTCGACTGTCACTGTCGACGACAACGGGCCCGGCGTCGCCGCAGCCGATCGCGAACGCCTGTTGCAGCGTTTCGAACGCGGTAGTGGCTCCGGATCCGGGCTCGGTCTGGCGATCGCCCAACAGGTCGCCGTCGCCCACGGCGGGCGGGTGACGATCGGAGCAAGCCCGCTCGGGGGAGCACGCGTCGTGCTGTCGCTAGCTCCGGCCCCGTGACGTCGTCGGCCGCGACCTATACGTCCTCGTAGTACTCCCGGCCGAGGTGGGTGATCTGCTCTTCACCCATCATCCAGCGCAGCGTGTTCTTGAGCTTGGTGAGCTGGATGAACAGATCGTGCTCTGCGTAGAGGCCGGGGGCGACCATGGGTGCCTTGTAGTAGAAGCTCAGCCATTCCTGTATTCCGAACAGGCCGGCGCGCTGCGCGAGATCGCTGAACAGCACCAGGTCGAGCGCGAGCGGCGCGGCGAGGATCGAATCACGGCACAGGAAGTCGATCTTCAGCTGCATCGGATACCCGAGCCAACCAAAGATGTCGATGTTGTCCCAGCCCTCTTTGTTGTCGCCGCGTGGCGGGTAGTAGTTGATCCGAACCTTGTGGTACACGTTGCCGTACAGAGCCGGGAAGACTTCGGGGTCGAGGATGTGCTCGAGCACGCCGAGCTTCGACTCCTCCTTGGTCTTGAAGTTGTCGGGGTCGTCCAGCACCTCGCCGTCGCGGTTGCCGAGGATGTTGGTCGAGTACCAACCGGACAAGCCGAGCATGCGCGCTTTCAGCATCGGGCCGATCACCGTCTTGATCAAGGTCTGTCCGGTCTTGAAATCCTTACCGCTGATCGGGATCTTGCGTTCGGTGGCCAGATCACGAAGGGCAGGAATGTCCACCGTCAGGTTCGGCGCGCCATTGGCGAACGGAACACCTTCGAGGATGGCCGCGTAGGCGTACAGCATCGACGGAGCGATCGTCGGGTCGTTGGCGTCGATCGCTGCCTCGAATGCCTCCAGGCTCATGTGCGCGGGCCCTGGCTCGATGAAGATCTCGGTGCTCGCACACCAGATCATGACGACTCGCTCGACCTGCTTGTCCTCGCGGAACCTGTTGATGTCCTCGCGGATCGCGTTGAGCATGCTGCGCTTGTTGATCGTGTGCATCGTGTTGTCCGCGTCGATTCGCTTGACGTACTGGCGATCGAACGCAGCGGGCATCGGTCGCACTTCGCGTAAGGCGTCGCTGACCGCCTCGATGTGCTTGCCCCCTTCGAGGACGCCGGCGCGCGTTGCCGCGACATAGGCATCATCGGGGAAGGGATCCCAAGCGCCGAAGACGATGTCTTCGAGGGAAGCCAACGGAAGGAACTCGCTGATCAGTGGGCGGCGATTGTCGGTGCGCAATCCGAGACGAATCGTCCCCATCTGGGTCAGCGAGCCCACGGGCGCACCCATGCCTCTCTTGACCAGCTCGACCCCGGCGATCAACGTCGACGCGACGGCTCCGAGGCCGACCGTCAGTACGCCGAGGCGGCCTTCTGGTAGCGCGACTGTTGGAGATGGAGGAGTGGCCATGGCTGACCAGACTAGAAATGTGGAGCGCTCTAGCGTTCCTTGGCACCCCAAAAGCCCGCGATGGTCCCGCCGACCTCGTTTGCCAGTGCTCGCCGACGGGTACTCCAGAGCAGTCCGGGAAGTTGCTCCCGGGATGGATGCAGGAGGCGACATGCCACAGGAACCAATTATCGAGCCTGGTGTGCCCGAGCCGATCCACATCGTCCCGGCGACTACGCCCCTTGAACCGACTGCCTACGCACCCGTTTATAACGAGCCCACGCGGGTCATGCCTGCGGTCGCCTATCAACCCGTTGCCGAGCCGGTGGTGCCGACGATTGTGCCCGTCGCGACAGGCCCTTCCTACATCGACAGGCGACCGGCGTGGCCGTACTTCATCGCCCTTCTCGCGCTCCTGCTCGGTGGACTGATCGGCTTTCTGATCGGCAATGGTCGCAACGACCAGACCGCATCACTCTCGTCGAGCCCATTGGATTCGACGGTCACTCCGTCGGTGCAGGATCTGCAGAACCAGGTCGATCTGCTCACTGCCGCGCAGAAGAAATCTGCAGAGGACCTCGCCGCGTTGCAGGCCACATTGACGGATACACAGGCCGAGCGTGACGCGCTCGCAGCTCAGGTCGGCGATGCAGGTGGCACGGCCACCGGGCTGCAGGCCCAGCTCGATGCGAGCAAGGCCGACGTCGTCAAGTTGCAAACGGACATCAAGACTCTGACAGGCCAGCTCGACACCGCCAACGCCGCGTTGGCTCAGACACAAGCGTCTCTCCAGACCACCCAAGGCCAGTTGGACGCGGCCAACGCGACGTTGACTGCGTTGCACCCGACACCGCTTGCCAACTACGTCAATCAACAGATCAGCAAAGCCCGCGCAGACGCACAAGCCAACGGCTGGACCTTGATCGAACAGCCGGCAAACAAGCCATCGGCAGGCGTCGGCACAATCCTGGAGCAGACCCCCGCGCCCAACGCCACCATGGTGACAGGCTCCGTGCTCTATGTGAAGGTCGCGTAGCCGCACGCTCAGTCACGGCGCGCCTGCGTTCTTCGTGCGGTCGGCGGCCCCAAATGGCTGGGGAGTTCTCCCTCCTGGGCTCGCGGGCGTAGGTTGCGAGGTTTCATGTCTCGAACGAGACTTTGGTAGTGCTCGACCAAGACATGCGGCGCGTCGTTGAAGAACAGCGCCTCGGCTACGTCGCTTCGGTGTGCCCGGACGGCACGCCCAATCTGTCGCCGAAGGGAACGACCGCCGTGTGGGACGACGATCACCTCGTCTTCGCTCACCTTCATTCGAATACGACCGTCGCCAACATCGAAGCAGGGAACACCATCGTCGAGATCAACGTCGTTGACCCGATCAAGCGCAAGGGCTATCGCTTCAAAGGTCCAGCGATGGTCCTCCGGGAAGGGACGCTGTACGAAGCTGGTCTGCGCTTCTACGAGCAGCGAAGTGGCCTCGATCCGATCCGGATCGAGGCCATAGTAATAATAAGCGTCGAGCAGGCCGCTCCCTTGGTCTCTCCGGCGTACGACGACGGATCGACGGAGCACGAAGTCGAGCAGCGATCCCTCAAGATGTACCGCCTCGAGCGTCTCCCCTGATCTCAGGGTTCGGCGGGTCAGTCGGTGGCCTGGGCCATCTGGAACAGGTTGAACATCGCCCCTTGCGGGTCGGCCACGACGGCCATTCGCCCAACGGGGATGTCGAACGGCTCGACGAAGACCTTTCCGCCGAGGTCGGCGACCTTGGCAGCACTGGCGTCGACGTCTTCTGCCCCGAAGTAGATGCTCCAGTGGGCCGGGATTCCGGGCATCTGCGGTGGCATCGTTCCGGCGAGCATCGTCTCGGGTGTGCCGTCGAGCGTGAAGCCGTCGTATGTGGTGCCATCGTCCATCGGCGCAGAGAGGATCTTCAGACCCAAGACCTTTTCGTAGAAGCCGGCGGTGCGGTCATTCGGCGGGGCGACGAGCTCCGACCAGGTGAAGGCGCCGGGCTCGTTGACTCGGTCCGCGCCGATGTTGGTCGACGGCGTCCACAACATCAGGAATGCGCCGGCGGGATCCGTGATCACCGCCATCCGACCCGCATCCATCACGTCGAACGGAGGCACGTGCACCGAGCCGCCCGCGCCCTCGACCAACGCGGCAGTTGCATCGACATCGGTGACGGTGACGTACATCTGCCAGTGGGGCGGTACACCGGCGGCAGCTTGCTCCGGCTGTTGTGTAGAAATTGCAGCCACATTGTCGCCCTTGATCTTGGCCATGGAATAGAAGACGTTGTCGCCCACAGGAAGATCGTCGAACGACCAGCCGAAGAGGTCCCCGTAGAACGACTTCGCTGCCGCTTGATCACTGGTGGCAAGGTCTACCCAAGACGGTGTGCCGGGTTTGTAGCTGTCTCGCTTGGCCATGGTGGTTCCTTCCCTCGGTGGACGACTTGGAGCGTATAACAGCCCGACGGACGCAGTTTGTGGGCGTTAGTTTCATCTCGTTCGGCGATCGCGAGGGGGGGCCTTGGTGGCCAAGTTGAAGTGGAAAGTTCGACCCGTGGCGGCCGATGAGTTCGATCCGTGGACCCGGCTGTTTCGGGGTTACGCCGACTTTTATCAATGGCCGACCAGTGACGATCACCAGCAACAGATCTGGCGCTGGATACACGAGGATCACAGGGTCGAAGCGCTGGTCGCCGTGCCCGTCGACGAGGATGGGAACGAGACCGGCGAACCGCAGGGGCTCGCCCATCTGCGCGAGTGGGTGCGACCCCTCCGCGGAGTCATCGCCGGGTATCTCGACGATCTCTTCGTGAATCCCGATCTGCGTGGAAGCGGCGCGGTCGACGCGCTGTTCGCCGAGATCAATCGGATGGCGGTCGAGCGCGATTGGGCAGTGGTGCGATGGACGACAGCGGACGACAACTACCGGGCCCGCGCTGCATACGACAAGCTCGCGACCCGCACGACGTGGATCACTTACGACATGACACCGTCGGCCGCCGACGCGACGGCAACATCGGCCGCAGAGTGAACATTTCGGACATCGCGTCCGCGATCAGGCCAGCAGGGCTTTCTGCATGGGCGCCGGGAAGCGCACGTTGATCCGCACGTCACCGATCAGCTCGCGGAGCCCTTCGGCGTACAGGGCAATCGCCTTCAGGTTCTTCGCAGAGACGTCGGCGAGCAACTCGTAGGCAATCTCACCGGACTTGCGTTGCGCCCAGCCCCCGACGACGTGCCCGTCGACCCAGATGGTTGGACCAGCGTTGCCGTTGACATCGAAGACCGACGCGCCGAACTTTCTGAGATCGTGGAGGTACCACGACCGTTCCTTCCAGCCCATCGTCGTGGGATCGAGGGCTGGCAGGAACGCGACCCATGGCGCACGTGTCTCGTCGGCGACATCATCGGCAAGGATCCAACCGACGCCGTTGTCGAGCTCGACCTCGACCGCACCGATCGCGGCGAGCGACCGCTTCGTCAGCCCTGTCGTCCACCCCGCCCACCACTGCAGGTCTTGGATCGTCGCCGGACCGAAGCGAGCGAGGTAGCGGCGGGCGACCTCCGCTGCAGCCGTCTCGAGGTCGGCACCGGCGATCCCTCCCGGCAGCCATTGCTCAGCGACCGACCAGGAATACTCGGAGGTGTTCCACGACCCGCGGGGCCGGCCGCGGAGGATGGCGCCGTCGAAGCCGAGGTTCAAGAGCAGTCGCCCGTGAGCGCCCTGGGTGTTAACGGAGTTGCCGACGGCGAACTGGAGCTTCTCCGTCAGGGCGGGTACCGCTTTACCGAGTTGTCGTGCTGTTGCCGAACCCATTGCGGTCAAGGCGGTGAGCGTGTCGGCTCGCGCAGTCTCTGCCCAGGCCGCGCCATCACTGGCGATGCCGCTGTCCTCGACCATCTTGGCCAGTCTCTTCCACTGTGTGTTGGCCAGGTCCGCGGTGCACGCACCATGCGCGAACCGGGCCATCTCGGGGGTCATCACCCATAAGGTGCGGCGCATCGCGTGGTGCCGCACCACCCTGCGATCGTCGTACAGCGCTCGTGAAACGGCCTCGGGCGACGGATGTTTCATGCGCGCCATGGCCGACAGGTATACGGTCGACGGGTCGCTCGAGTGCAACGCCACGACCGAGTCTGCGATCGCGGCCACGTCGTCGGTTCGCTGGGTCGGCAGCAAAAGGTGTCGACGCGCGAGGCGTGCTCGACGCTGGTCGTCTGTGATCTTGCGCCTTGCTGTCACCATAGGAATGTCGGGCACCAAGGTTGCGCGTCGGCGGCCAGCCATGGCACACTACGATCAATGCGTGCCGAAATCATCTCGATTGTCGTAGTACTCATGTAGATGCACGCCCACATATGCGTGCATCTTGGCCTCCCATCCGGGGGGCCGTTTGATTTTTCGGGCCCGTTCGGATTAAGGAGACGACAACGTGAAGATCACAGGGGCCCAAGCCCTGATCAAATCCCTCGAGATGGAGGGCGTCGAGGTCATGTTCGGCCTTCCCGGTGGCTGCATCCTGCCTGCCTACGATCCGTTGCTCGACTCGT
>JANPGV010000085.1:0-1787 GCA_031424145.1 Ilumatobacteraceae bacterium | reverse complement strand
GTCGCCACCAGTCAGCGCCGGCGAATCTTCGTCAACGCGGCACGCCTCGCCGGGATCGACAGCGACGGAGCCCGGCTGCGCAGCTGGGACGTCGACCTCAATCCATTCAAGCCAAAGCCCGGCGAAGTCCTGATCGGGCGCGACATCATCGACCGGCGGATCGGCGACGAGACCGTAAGCGACGTCGCGATGCGTGCCGGCGGTGATGGCCGGCAGACGTGGTGGCAACTCGCCAAAGTCCGTCTTGCCAGGCGCAGCGCGTTGCGAAGGCGGCCGAGCTATCGGTTGGTCGACGTGGCCGAGCTTCCCGAGCTCTTTCAAACGGCGGGTTCCGAGGTTGCCGCCGAAGTCGCCCGGCTTCGCGACATGCACCCCAGCGATGTCGCCGGTGTTGTGCGGGCGATGCCGCTGACCCAGCGCAAGCAGTTGGCCGAGGCGATGGACGACGAGCGCTTGGCCGACCTGCTCGAAGAGCTGCCGGAGGCCGAACAGCTGCGAATCATCGAGGGGCTCGATCTCGAGCGTCTCATCAACGTCCTCGACGAGATGGAGTACGACGACCTCGCCGACCTGCTTGCCGAGATGCCTGGCGAGCAGCGCACCCGAATCCTCGAGGCGATGGACGCCGAAGACGCCGACCTCGTGCGTCGGCTGCTGAGCTACGACGAGGGCACGGCCGGCGCGCTGATGACTCCCGACATCATCATCCTCGGACCCACTTCCACCGTTGCCGAGGCTCTTGCGGAGTTGCGCAACCCCGACTGGCTGGTGTCGATCGCCGCGCAGGTGTTCGTGGTGCAACCGCCGTACAAGACGCCGACCGGAACATATGTGGGTGTCGTTCACTTCCAGCGACTGCTGCGCGAGCCTCCCAGCCTGGAGCTCGGCCGGTGCATCGAGCAGGAGCCGACGATCACACCAGATCTGCCCGAGCGCGAAGTCGCCGAACGGCTGGCGAGCTACAACATGCTCGCCTTGGGCGTGACCGATGAGGCCGGTCGGTTGCTCGGTGCCATCACCGTCGACGACGTGCTCGACCGCACGCTGCCGACCGGTTGGCGCCAGCGCAGGCGGGTGAGCACAGGTCCGGTACCGCGATGAAGCGCCGCGAAGATCTGACCACACCGCGGCAGGGCCGGCGCCTCGGCGTTCACTACGACCCGGAGGCATTCGGCCAGTTCAGCGAGACCATCGCCCGCACAATCGGGACGGCACGCTTCCTGGTGTTCCAGAGCGTGTTCATCGCCCTGAGGATCGTCTTGAACTCACTCAAGCAATTCGACGGAAAGCAGCTGCAGCTGCTCACGCTGCTGCTCTCACTGCAGGCCGCCTACGCAGCACCACTGATCCTGCTCGCCCAAAATCGCCAGGAACGGCGCGATCGTTTGCAGACCGAGCTCGACCGCCGCGTGGCCGAACGCACTCAGGTCGATACCGAGTTCCTGGCGCGCGAGTTGGCCAGTGTTCGTCTCGGACTGTCTGATGTCGCCAGCTCCAGTGAGCTCAAGGACCACCTCGAACGTGTCAGCCGGGCCATCGAACGGTTGGCCGATCGACTCGGTGCGATGGAAGCCCTGGCCGACAAAGCCGACGCCGAATAGCGTCCCGCGTCCGATAGCCGTGTGACACCCCTTGGGTAGGGTGATTCGTAGCGACTTCCCCCGTCTGTTGAGTGCTTGTTTCGAGCCGGTTGATGGAGGTGGTCGTTGTGTCTGTGGTCGGGTTGGTCGAATCGATCGCCGCCGTGGAGTGGGCTGGGGCCGATCGGGACGCGGTCGCGGCGGTGC
>JANPGV010000084.1:0-9485 GCA_031424145.1 Ilumatobacteraceae bacterium | reverse complement strand
AAGAACTCGTCTGCGCCGACGCGCGAGACCGAGAACTCGCCGACGATCCGCCCTTGCGGGTTGAGCATCGCGGTGAGGTTGGTCCGGCCGACCTTCGGCAGGGTGTTGGTGAAGAGGCCCTGCAGCCACGCCGCAGCGCCTTCGCCGCTGACCTTGTACTTGGCGAAGTTCGATGCCTCGGAGAGACCGACTCGCTCTCGCACGGCACGCGATTCTTCGGCGACCAAGGGAAACGCATTCGAACGGTGGAAGGTGACGTTCTCGATCGGCTCCTTGCCTGGGTCCTGGAACCACAGTGGGTGCTCAAGGCCGAACCCTGCACCCCACACCGCGTTGTGAGCGGTCAGGCGGTCGTAGATGGGCGTGGTGTGCAGTGGACGGCCGGCCGGCAATTCCTCGTTCGGGAACGTGATCCGGAATCGGCGCGAGTAGTTCTCGCGGACCTTGGCGTTGGTGTATGCCAACGTCGCCCAATCGCCGTACCTGGCGACGTCCATGCCCCAGATGTCGTCTTGCGGGTCGCCGTCGATCATCCAGGTGGCAAGCGACAGGCCCACACCACCGCCCTGTGACAGGCCCGCCATCACGGCGCATGCCACCCACATGCCACGCATTCCCTTGATGGGACCGACGAGCGGGTTGCCATCGGGGCTGAACGTGAAGGGACCGTTGACGAACTTCTTGATGCCCGCCCGGCCAACTGCGGGGAAGTGGTCGAAGCCGCGCTCCAGCTCCGGGGCGATCCGGTCGAGGTCGTGGGGGAGCAGTTGGAAGACGAAGTCCCATGGTGTCTCGTTGGGTGACCACGGCCGGTTGTCCTGCTCATATGTCCCGAGCAGGATGCTCTGCCCCTCTTGGCGGGCATAGATCTCTCCCGCGAAGTCGATCATGTGCGGTAGCTCCCGGCCGTGTGCCTCGTTGTAGGCGATCACCTCGGGCATCGGCTCGGTGATCAGGTAGTGGTGCTCCATCGCCAGGACCGGCAACTCCAGCCCGACCATCCGCCCGACCTCGCGGGCCCACAGGCCACCTGCGTTGACGACATGCTCAGCGTGAATGATGTGGTCGCGGTCGGTGGTCACATCCCACGTGCCATCCGCACGCTGCTGCAGCCCGGTGACCCAAGTGTCGGTGTAGACCTCCGCGCCGCGGTTGCGGGCGCAGATCGCGTACGCGTGCGTGACGCCATAGGGGTCGACGCTGCCTTCGTCGGGGTCGTAGAGCGCGCCGACGAAGTACTGCTCCTCCAACAGCGGGTTCAGTTCCTTCGCCTCGGCGATGGAGATGATGTCCATGTGCATGCCCAGATACCGCCCGCGCGCCTGGGCCATCCGCAGCCAATCGAGGCGTTCTGGCGTGTCGGCCAGCATGAGGCCACCCGGCAGGTGGATGCTGCACTGCTGCCCAGATTCCGCTTCGATCTCGCGGTAGAGGTTGACCGTGTACTGCTGCAGTCGGGCAACGTTTGGATCGCCGTTCAACGTGTGCATGCCGCCCGCGGCGTGCCAGGTCGAACCGGCGGTCAACTGCTTGCGCTCGAGCAGCACGACATCGGTCCAGCCAGCCTTCGTGAGGTGGTACAGCACGCTCGCGCCGACGACGCCGCCTCCGACGACCACAACTTGCACTGAAGATTTCATCTAACGGCTCCTGAAGATCTCTACCAATCGGTGGCGACGCCACCTTCGGCCACCCGACGGTCGAGGAAGGCTTGCAACTCTTCGAGCCGCGCCGAGTCCATCTGTGGCTGTTCGTATACAGCGAGGAGCGCGGCCGCAACATCGCGGGCCTTGCCTGCGGCCTCCGGCCTGCCTGCTTCGTCCCAACTCTCGTAGTTGCGCCAGTCGCTGATCATCGGCTTGTAGAACGCAGTGCGGTAACGCTCCTGTGTGTGGCCGACCCCGAAGAAGTGTCCACCGGGGCCGACCTCTTCGATCGCGTCGATCGCGAGGGTGGAGTCGTCGACCACGACTGGATCCATCATCGAGGAGACCATGTGCAACAGGTCGGCGTCGAGCACCATCTTGGCCATGCTGGCGTGCAGGCCGCCCTCCATCCACCCGGCGCCGTGCATCATCATGTTGACGCCTCCCATCACACAACCCCACAGCGCGAAGACGCTCTCGTAGGCGGCCTGTGCATCGACCGCGTTCGCCGCGCACACGTTGCTGCTGCGGTACGGCAGGTTGTACCGGCGGGCCAACTGTCCGCCGACCATCGCGGTTCGCACGTACTCGGGGGTACCGAATGCCGGCGCCCCGGACTGCATGTCGACGTTGGATGTGAAGCCGCCGTACACGACAGGCGCGCCGGGGCGCACGATCTGGCAGAGGGCGATGCCGGCAAGCGCCTCGGCGTTCTGTTGGGCAAGCGCGCCCGCGAGAGTGACCGGCGCCATGGCCCCGGCGAGGGTGAACGGTGTCATCACGACCGGCTGGTTGCGTGACGACATCTCGATGATCCCATGAAGCATCGGCGTGTCGAGCCGCAACGGCGAGTTGGAGTTGATAACCGTGAATATCGAGGGCTCACGATCGAGCGTCTCGTCGTCGACACCGCGAGCGATGCGAACCATCTCGATGCAGTCGATGTTCTTCTGCCGCCCGAGGCTGTAACAGTGGATGTGCTTGTCGGTGAGCGTCAGCACATCGAAGGCCGCTCGTAGATGGCGCACCGACGCGTGGATGTCGATCGGCTCCACGGGGTAGCCGGCAACGAAGTGGATGGAGTTGAGCATCTGACCGAGTTTGAGCAGATCCGCGAAGCCGACATGGTCGCCAGTCCGGCGTACCCCGTCGAGCCCGACGATGTTGGGTGCGCTGGCAACCGTTCCGTTGGCCATCCAGTTGCCACCGATGTGCAAGTTCTTCTCGGGGTTCCAACTGTGCAGCGTGAACTCGGACGGTGCAGAGGTGATCCGCTCGAGGATCATCTCCTTGGGGAACCTCACGTGTTGGCCGGCCTCGTCGACATCGGCTCCCGCCGCTCCCAGAAGGCTGCGCGACTGACCATCCCAGATATCCATTCCGATGCGCTCGAGGATCGTCAGTGACGCCTCGTGGATCGACTCGAGCTCGTCGGCAGACACGACCTCGGTGGAGTTGAGTCGCATCCGCGGCTGCTTCCACGGCCGCTGCAGCGGAACCGTGCTGCGCGGGCCGGTGTCGCGGCCCCGCCGGCGCGGGGCCAGTTCGTTGGTCACCAGCCGAGATTAGCCAGGCGAAACATTCCTAGTACAGTTGTTCCGGTTATGGCACTGAGCCCGAGCTACGAGATCGGCCGCGTGCCGCGCACGTTCGTCGGTGCCACGGCGCTCGATGATCTGAGCGACATCGTCGACGGTCTCGGTGGCAAAGACTTGGTCATCATCGCTGATCAAGGTGTGGAGGCAACCGGCTACGTCGCTCGAGTGACAGCGGCCCTGCTGCCCCGACCGGTCACCCTGCACATCGTTCCGTGGGGCGAACCGACGCTCGAATCGGTCGACGCCGCAGCTGCGGTTGTTCGTGCCGCCAACAAGCCCATCGTGGTAGGTGTCGGCGGGGGCTCGGCGCTCGACATCGCCAAGCAGGCGGCTGTCGTCAGCACTGGCGAGACCGGGATCGAACCGTACCTGTTGTGCGCTACAGCTCTGCCCGGCCGCCGCCCGATCGTGGCAATCCCCACCACCTCGGGCACCGGTGCCGAGGCCACCCGCACCTGCATCGTTGCCGACGCAGCGGGCCGCAAGCTGTGGACCTGGGGCGAAGAGATGCTTCCCGACGTCGTGATGTTGGATCCCACCGCGGCCGCGACGATGCCGCACGCGGTCACGGTCGGCACTGGTCTCGACGCGTTCGTGCACGCCATCGAGGCCTCCAGCGGGCAACGCCGCAACTCGATCGCCTCGGCCTCGGCGCAACGTGCGATGGCGCTCGTGCTCGCTCATCTCCCTCGCGTTGCCGCGAATGGCAGCGACCTGTCGTCCCGTCAGGCGATGCAGGAGGCCGCGTTTCTCGCGGGTGTGGCAATCGACAACTGCGGTACCGGCATAGCGCACTCGATCGGTCATTCACTCGGATCGTGCTACCACATCCCTCACGGCATTTCCGTTGCCGTCGGCCTCCGCGCCGCGTTGGAATGGAACGTCGCCGGCCGCGCCGACGCCTATGCCGACGCTGCAACAGCCATGGGCTGTGCTGTCGACGACGTCGCTGATGTCTTTGCCGCGCTGTGTGACGAATCCCGACTCGGCGCTGCAACGGCTGCAGTGGACGGGGACATGTCGGTCGACGAGATCGCGGCCACGATGGACACCATCGAGAACCAGCCGATGCTCGAGAACAACTCGCGGGCTGTGTCCGACGATGATCGACGAATGCTCGCCACCCGAACTGTCGAGGTCTGGCACGGTCTCCGTTCATGAGCGAGATCGTCGCCATCGAGATCACCCATCACCAACTGCCGCTCGACCCAGCGTTTCCCGCGTCGTGGGATCCCCAGCCGCGGACGAAGTTTCCTGTGACCATCGTGCGGGTGCGCGACAGCGACGGCCGCGAAGGCATCGGCTCCGGCGACGTGATGTACGGCTTCGCCGACTACGCCCGCTACTTCCTCGGGCAGCCCGCGGGTGATCTCGAACGTCATGCGGCCGTGCTCGCCAACATCGAGTTCCACGCCGGGCGGCCTTGGCCGTTCGACCTCGCTCTGTGGGACCTCGCTGGCAAGACCGCGGGACAGCCGGTGTGGCGGATGCTCGGCGGTACGTCACCGCGCTTGCGTGTGTACGCCTCGAGCGGCGTTCGGAGGCCGATCGCACAGATGGTCGAGATGGCCGCTGCGATCGTCGAGGAAGGCTTCGAGGCGTTGAAGATCCGGTTCGGCCGTCCATCCGTGGCCGATGACATCGCGGTGGTTGCGGCAATTCGCGACGCGGTGGGTGACGCGCTCACCTTGATGGTCGACTGCAACCAGGCGTGGCGCATGCCATGGGACACCGCGCGGCCGTGGGACGTCGACATGGCTGCGGGGATCGCCGGACAGCTCGAGGCCCTCGGCGTGTACTGGGTCGAGGAGCCGCTGCACCGCGGCGACTACGCCGGGTACGCCGAGCTCCGCCAACGGGTCGGCGTGAAGATCGCCGGTGGCGAGATGACCCGCGAGCCCTATGAGTTCCGTGAGTTGCTGGAGCGAGGTTGCCTCGACGTGTTCCAACCCGACTGCGTGTGCTCGCAGGGCATCAGCGGTCTCGCTGGGTTGGCTCGCCAAGTGGTGGCGGCGGGCAAGTTGTTCACGCCGCACACGTGGGGCAACGGGATCGGTGTGCTCGCCAACATGCACCTCACAGCGGGCACCGCCGGGATCGCCGGATCTCAGTGGCTCGAGTTCCCGTACGACCCCCCGGAGTGGTCGCTCGGCCGTCGTGACTATCCGTTGCTCTCGCCGGTCGAGGCCAACGGTGGCCGGGTCGAGCTCACCGAACGACCGGGTCTTGGCATCGAGCTCGACGAGTCGATGCTGGCCCGCACCGCCAGTGCCTCCGCAACCTTTGACTGAACGATTTGGGCGACTGAACGATTTGGCGACTGAACGACGTGGTGACCAGTGACGGCTGGCTAGCGTCGCCGCGGTGCTGACGGCTTTCCTCACACACAATCCCGAGGACCTCGACGCGTACTACGGGCGGGCGTTGCCGGAGTTGAGCGCGATCGCACGGGTTGTCCTCAACCCCCTCGACCGTGACCTCGAGACCGCCGAGTTGATCTCAGCGGCGAGGGACTGCGACGTGATCATTGCCCATCGCTCGACGCCGGGAGAGGCGGGCGTCTTCAGCGAGCTTTCCGGTCTCCTCGCGTTCTTGAGATGTGCCGTCGACATCAGCACGATCGACGTCAGCGCAGCAAGCGCGGCAGGTGTGTTGATCGGCCACGCAGACAAGACCTTCGTGCCGTCGACTGCGGAGCTCGCCCTGGCCCTCATGCTCGACCTCGCCCGCAACGTCAGTGAGTCGACCATCGAGTACCGCAGCGGTGCGCAGTCACCGCAGCGGTCCGGTCTTCAACTGCGGGGGCGCACAGCCGGGATCATCGGCTACGGAGCCATCGGCTCATATTTGGCTCACCTCTTGAGGGGCATCGGCATGCAGGTCCTGGTCTGCGATCCAGTTGTGGACGTGGGGCCCGATGGCTTCGAGCAGTCCACGCTCGACGAACTGCTGGCGCGGTCGGACTTCGTGCTACCGATGGCGCCGGCCACAGCGGACACGGCCAACCTCATCAATGCTCACGCGCTCTCGTTGATGCGGCCGGGCACCATGCTCGTCAATGTGTCCCGCGGTGAACTGCTCGACGAAGCCGCTGTCGCTGTCGCGCTCGACTCGGGTCACCTCGGTGGCTTGGCCATGGATGTTGGACGGGCCGCTGACCAACGGCCGTCACCCGAGTTGGCGGCCCGCGCCGGCGTCGTCGCCACTCCCCATCTCGGCGGGCTGACGCCGGACAACGCAGACGCCCAAGCGCTGAGCTCCGTCGAGCAGGTGCGGGCGATGCTCGGCGGCGTCGTGCCTCCGCGTGCCGTCAACGCGGACAAGGCGCACCGTCTCCAGTCGTGGTGGAAGCAGCGAACATGATCGGGCGCGAGTTCCCGTCGGGTGCGTGTGACACTCACATGCACATCTACGACAGCCGCTACCCGACCGCTCCGTCAGCACGGTTGCGGCCGCCAGATGCGACGGTCGACGACTACCGCCGTGTTCAGGCCGGCCTTGGCCTCGGGCGCGTCGTGGTCGTCCAACCGAGCACGTACGGCCTCGACAACTCCTGCACCCTCGATGCCGTTGCCGAGCTCGGCGGGGATCGGGCGAGAGCGATCGTGGTCATAGACGATCATGCCGACGAGAACGAGGTGGACAGGCTGGCCGGATTGGGAGCGCGCGGCGCCCGTTTCCACATGCTGCCTGGTGGTGCTGTTCCGTGGGAGATCATGCATACCGTCGCCGAGACAATCGCTCCGTTCGGCTGGCACATCCAGCTGCAGATGAACGGTCGGGATCTGATCGATCGTGTGGACGGTCTCCTGGCATTGCCGGCACCCTTGGTGGTCGACCACGTCGGTCGATACATGCCTCCGGTCGAGCCCGACGACGGACGGTTCGCCGTCCTGCTGCGGATGATCGACACCGGTCGTTGCTGGGTGAAGGTCTCGGCGCCATACGAATCGGCGACCGACACCACGCACGAGTACTCCGCAGTTTCACGACTGGTCACCGCGCTCGTCGAGCATGCACCTGAACGCAGGTTGTGGGCGACGAACTGGCCGCATCCCGGGCAGGCCGATCCTCCGGCGTTGGCCGACCTCAAACGCTTGGCGTTCGAATGGATGCCGGACGAGACATCTCGACAGCGAATACTCGTCGACAACCCTGCGGCGCTCTACCGGTTCGACGCCAAGGAGAGATTTAAGGAGACCTCGTGACCGACAACTACAACTACGCCTCGTATCCGTCGCTGATCGACAGGACCGTCTTCGTCACAGGAGGTGCTGACGGCATCGGCAGCGCGATGGTGGAGCAGTTCGCCCGGCAGGGCAGCAGGGTCGCGTTTGTCGACAAGAACGTCGCCTACGCGGAGGCAACGGTGCAACGTTGTGTCGACGTGGGTGCAGCTCACGCTCCGACGTTCTACGAGGTCGACCTGCTCGACATCGCCGCGCTGCAGGAGGCTTGCGCATCCGCGGTCGAGGCATTCGGTGGCGTTGCCGTTCTCGTCAACAACGCGGCCAACGACGATCGGCATGATTGGCGCGATGTGACACCGGAGTACTTCGACAACCGCATCAACACCAACCTGCGGCACTACTTCTTCGCGATACAAGCATTGGCACCGCAGATGATCGAGGCCGGTGCCGGATCGATCATCAACATCGGATCGAGCAGCTACCTCCGGAAGGAGGACTTCTTCCCCGGCTACGCGATCGCCAAGTCGGCGGTCGAGGGAATCACCCGCACGATGGCGCGCACGTTCGGTCGCCACGGCATCCGTGTCAACACGGTGTTACCCGGCTGGGTGCCCACGGAACGACAGCTCGCCAAGTGGTGGACACCCGAGGGTGAGCAGAAGACGATGGATTCCCAGGAGCTCAAGCGCCGCATCACACCGGACGAGTTCGCCCAGATGGTGCTCTTCCTCGCCGCCGACGACGGGGCGGCGTGCACCGCCCAGCACTTCCTCGTGGACGGCGGCCGCCTCTAGGCCAGTGACTTGCGTTGCCAGGCAGCGGTCGACTCGATCGAGTTGAAGGTGAACACGTGCAGCGCGGAGATCCCGAGCTCGTCGGCATGCCGCGACAGCGGCGTGATCAACTTGTCGGGGTTGTAGCTGGCCGGGGCGAACATTCGCAGGATCGCTCCGGAGTTCTTGCGCAGATACCGCAGCGACGACCCGATCCCGAGTCGCGTGCCGAGGCTGAGCAACCTCGTTCGCTCGACGGCGCCCGGAACACCGAGGTGGACGGGCAGGTCCATGCCCCGTTCGCGTTGACGCCTCAACCAAAGGTCGATCGTCTTGGCGTTGAAGCACATCTGCGTGCTGGCGAACCCCTCGAGCCCCATAGCTGCGATCATCGACTGCTTGGCCAGAAGGGCCTCGTCGAGCACAGCGTCGGGGATCACCGTGTGGTGATCCGGGTACGCGGGAACGCCCACTGTGCGAACGGTCTGACACAGCGGGAGGAGATCACGCATTAGGGAAAGCCCATCGTTGTACGGGCCGACCGGATCGGGATCGCCACCTACGACGAATATTTCGGTCAGCCCGTGCTCGTTGAGACGGGCAGCGATCTTCTCCACGTGCTCGCGTCCTTCGACGAGCCGCGCGGCGATATGCGGCACCGCGTGATGGCCGGCGCCATTGAGCTCGGCGCTGAGCTCGAGCGTCGGCTCGATGCCCTTGGTCGGCGAGCACGTGACCGACACCGAGGAACCTGCCGGCAGGTGCGGGATCTGGTCGTGAAGTGACTTCAGCGGCACGACCTCGTAGCGGGCGTTCGCGATGAGGCGGTGGCGGGCGTCAGGCGAACTCATCGGGCAACTCCTGTTTGCGACGATCGACGAACTCGGTCAGTTCCTCGGCGATGGCATCGTCCATCGCCGGCATCTCGTACTCGGCGAGACGCTTCTTCCACACCGCGTTGGCGCGAGTGGGTGCGTCAGTCGCACCATCTTCGGTCCACTGCTCGAAACTGGAGTTGTCGGCGACGTTGCTGCGGTAGAACGCGGTCTCGAAGTTTGCGAACGTGTGCGCCGTGCCGAGGAAGTGCTGTCCGGGACCGTTGTCGCGAATCGCATCGATGGCCTGCCCGTTCTCCGACAGGTCGAGGCCCTTGACGAACGTGGCCATCATCCCGCACTGGTCCTCGTCCATGATGAACTTCTCGTAGCCGATCGACAGGCCGCCCTCTTGCCAGCCGGCGGCGTGCAGGACGAAGTTGGTTCCGGCCAGCACGGTCGG
>JANPGV010000083.1:0-10323 GCA_031424145.1 Ilumatobacteraceae bacterium | reverse complement strand
CAAGACGTTGTAGTAGGTGGCGTGGAAGTGGGATTCGACGAGACCTGGCATGATCGTGCCGGCGTTCGCGTCGATCTGGTCAGCGTCATCGTGCGATTCGGGCGCCCCGCCAGCCGGACCTGCGTAGGTGATGCGCCCGCGCTCGACCACAAGGACCGCATCGCGAACGGGCGCCGATCCGGTGCCATTGATCAGTGAACCGTTGTAGATACGGGTGATGCCAGTTGCGACCCTCATGAGTGACCCCCTCCATTTCGCAAAGTGTGCACCGAAGAGCCAACCCACGTCGACTTGAGACGAAGATGTTTCTCAAGCCCGGTGCCCGGGGCGGGGATCGAACCCGCACCTCCCGAAGAAGAGGGGGTTTAAGACCGCCAGCTCGTGTGTCTCTGGTGCCCTCACTTCCGTGCAGTCTTCGTGCGCTGCAGTAGGGCTGAGTGATCGCAAATCCTGTGCAGGTTTTGTGCACCTCACCGACGATCTGAAGTCGAGTTGGGCCCGCGTTACATGTCGGCCAGGGCGGCGGCCACTTCGGCGACGATTTGGGCGGAGGTCGCGCCTGGGGTGAGGACGGCGGCGATGCCGGCTTGTTTCAGCTTGGCGATGTCGGGTTCGGGGACGATCCCCCCGACGATGACGGGGATGTCGACGCCGCGGGCACGTGTCTCGGCGACGACGAGTGGCGCGAGCGTCATGTGAGCACCCGACAGCATGGACAGGCCGATGGCATCGACGTCTTCGTCGACCGCGGCAGCGGCGACGGTCCGAGGTGTCTGGAACAATCCTGTGTAGATCACTTCGTATCCTGCGTCGCGCAGGATTCGGGCAACGACCTTGATGCCGCGGTCGTGTCCGTCGAGGCCGACCTTGGCAATGAGAATTCGTTGCGCCACTAGATGGTCGGCACTTCGACGTGACGCCCGAACACGGTGCCGAGCGAGGCCATCACTTCACCCAATGTCGCGTAGACCTTGACGGCATCGATGATCGCCGGCATCAGGTTGATCTCCGAGGCCGCAGCTTCGGTTTCGACACGCCGCAACGAGGCATCCACGGCGGTCTGGTCACGCGCCTGGCGAACCTCTTCGAGCCGCTTCAACTGCCGCGTCTCGTCCTCGTTGGTGATCTGCAGCAGGGGGATCTGGTCCTCCTCACTGCCCTCGGTGAACGCATTGACACCGACCACGATCCGCCGCCCGGTGTTGAACCGACGCTCGAGGTCGTACGCCGAGTCGGCGATCTTGCCCTGGAACCAGTTGTCCTCGATCCCTTTGATCGCACCCTCGAGCATCGACCCACCACCCAGTTCGTCGAGGTAGGCAAACAGTTCTTCGGCCTGACGCTCGACTTCGTCGGTGAGGTGCTCGACGTACCACGCGCCACCGAGCGGATCGGCAACGTGAGCAACGTTGGTCTCGTGAGCGATCACCTGTTGCGTTCGCAGCGCGATCCGCGCCGTCTTCTCCGTCGGCAGGGCCATGGCCTCGTCCATCGAGTTGGTGTGCAGCGACTGCGTCCCGCCCAACACTCCGGCCAGCGCCTCGATCGCGGTGCGGACGATGTTGACCTCCGGCTGCTGAGCGGTCAACGACACCCCGGCGGTCTGGGTGTGGAAACGCAACTGCAACGAGCGTTCCAGCGTGGCGCCGTACCGGTCGCGCAACCAGCGCGCCCAGATCCTGCGAGCGGCGCGGTACTTGGCGATCTCCTCGAAGAAGTCGATGTGGGCGTTGAAGAAGAACGACAGGCGCGGCGCGAACGAATCAACCGGCAGGCCGGCTTGCATGGCCAGCTCGACGTACGCGAACCCGTTGGCGAGTGTGAACGCCAACTCTTCGACCGCCGTCGAACCCGCCTCGCGGATGTGATAGCCCGATATCGAGATCGAGTGCCAGCGCGGCATCTCCTCAGCCGTGAACCTGATCGTGTCGCGCACCAACCGCATTGACGGACGAGGCGGGAACACGAACTCCTTCTGCGCCTGGTACTCCTTCAAGATGTCGTTCTGCAACGTGCCACCGAGTCGTGCCCGACTGACGCCGGCCTTCTCGGCCTGGGCGACATACATCGCCATGATCACCGCGGCCGGCGAGTTGATCGTCATCGACGTCGTCGTCTTTTGCAGGTCGATGCCCGAATACAGATCCTCCATGTCGGCCAACGAATCGACCGCCACGCCGCACCGACCGACCTCACCGAGCGCCATCGGATGATCAGAATCAATCCCCAACAACGTCGGCATGTCGAACGCCGTCGACAGCCCGTCGCCACCGGATTTGATGATCTCCTTGAACCGCCAGTTGGTGTCATCCGCCGTGCCAAAACCGGCGAACATCCGCATCGTCCACAACTTCGACCGATACATCGACGCATACGGCCCACGCGTGTACGGAAACTGCCCGGGAAACTCACCGTCGACGGGACCGTACACCGACTCCAGCGGAATGCCCGACATCGTCGTGAAGTCGGCATCGCGGATCGACGACTCGGCGAACGCCTGCTCCCAGATCTCACGGTTCGTGGCCATCGAAACAGTTTAGTCGGCAGGTATCTGACGCTCGCCGAACGCGAACTCGCGCTGCTCCGCGGATGCCGCCGACGACAAAGGCCTGGTTGCGCGGCACACCTGCGCAAGGCATATCCGGCGCTCGCCAAATATTCGTGCTTTCGTAGTTTCTCGACGCAGCACACGCGCCCCGACCTCTCAGCGAGACCCCTGAGTGCCGGCTACCTCAAGGACCGGGGGATGGAATGGCGACAATGACCGACGGCCCTACGCGCCGTTTACTCACACAGAAGCGGTCATCGCCTGAGACCCTCGGTGCGTGATCGGCAGTGCTCGTCGCTGCGTGCCTAACGGCCGCGTGTGTACCTAGTTGTATTGGATGGACAGCGGTGCCTCGAGCGTTTGCTGACGCCCAATCAGGCCCATGGTCAGCTGGGTACCTCGGCGGGGGCAGCGATTGATGCCTGCGGCGCGTCTACTAGCGGTGTCTTGCGCTTTGGCACCTTGATGACCTGCTGACGGCTCGCCAGCGAGACGGCGGCGAGCAGCGACGCGCCCTGGAAGAGCGGCTCGATCCACCGAGTGTTCGTCGTGAATGTCAGCTGCAGGCCTTTGATCCCCCAGGCGAGCGCATACAGCGCGATGAACGTGCCCCATACGTTGGGTCGTCCCTTGAGCTGGGACGCCCCGAAGAAGACGGCAGCGATCGCCGGGAACAAGTAGCCGGGGCCGACCGTCGCCGCGTAGTTGCCGACCTTCCAACCGTAGATGATGCCCGCGAACCCGGCGATGACTCCGGAAGCGACCAGCGACCCCCAGATCAGGCGGTCGGTTCGCAGACCCGCGAGGCGCGCCGCTTCGGGATTGCCGCCGGTGGCGAACATGTGCCGGCCAATTGGCGTGTGCTCGAATACGTACCACACGATGATCGCCAATACCGCCAGGTAGTACAGATACAACGGGAGCCCGAACAGTTCCCGACGCCCGATGTTGCGGTACGCGTCGGAGAACGCCTCGTTGATCGACTGACTCGACGTTCGCTGGATGAATGCCGTGATGACCTGACTCATGCCGAGCGTTGCAATGAAGCTGTTGACCTTCAGCTTGACCACAAAGAACCCACTGATGAAGCCAGCGATCGCGCACGCAATGATGGCGATGAACATCGCGACGAGGGCGGGCGTCTTGTGGGTGCTCGACAGGTACGTCGAAATGACAAGCGCCATCGACATGTTGGCGCCGATCGCGAGGTCGAAGGTTCCCGTCGCCAGCGGCACGAGGAACGCGAGAGCTAGCACACCGTTGAAGACCGCCTCGACGAACACCAACTTGAATGACGTCCGACTCAGGAACGTCCCACCCTTGGTGATGGTGAAGAAGACCATGAACAGGGCCCACAGGTAGAGAGCGCTGTACTTGTCGAAACGCAAACGATGAATCATTGGGACCTCCGCGAGCTCTCGAGCTGGGTGTGTTCGATGCGTTCAGTGGCGATGTGGTCGCCGACCAGTGTCGCCTTGATGCGTCCGTTCGCGAAGACAACAACGCGGTGGCACAGCCGCACCAGCTCGTCGGTGTCCGTCGAGGCGACGAGCGTGGCGACCCCGGAAGCGGCGGCCTCGTCGACGAGTTTGTGGATCTGCTCCTTGGCGCCGACGTCGATTCCCTGGGTCGGCTCGTCGAGCAGGAGCAGCTTCGGTGCGAGGCGAAGCGCCTTACCGAACATGACTTTCTGTTGATTACCACCACTCAGCGACCCGATGATTGCCTCGGTCCCTGAGGTCTTGATCGACAGCCGGTCGATCCATTGCTTGGTTTCGGCGATTTCCGCGCCGCGTCGGAGGCGACCGCCGCGGAAGTGCCGTCTGACGTCGCTGAGCGACAGGTTCTCCCTGACGTTCATCGGCCCGACCGTGCCGCGCAGGCCGCGTTCGGCGGGGACGGACGCGACGCCGGAGTCGATCGCCTGTTTCGGCTGGAAGTTGGCGATCGGCACTCCGTCGAGCGACACGTCGCCATCGGTTCTCGGGATTTGACCGGCGATCAGGCCGAGCACGTGCTCTCGGCCGGACCCGGTGATGCCCGCCAGCCCCACGATCTCGCCGGCCCCTGCATCGAGGTCGATCCCTAGCACCGTGCCACCGCGCAACCCGCGAACTCTGAGCAACGTCTCCACATCTCCGACGGTCTCCGTAGCGCTGGTGGTCTCGATGTGGTGCCCCACGATGAGTTCGACGAGAGCCATGTGATCGAGGTCCCCGACCGGCACCGTCGTCACTCGCTTGCCGTCCCGGAGCACCGTGACGCGGTCGGCCAACTCGAACACCTCATCGAGGTGGTGCGACACATACATGATGGAAACGCCCTGCTCCTTGAGGCGATGGATGACCTCAAAGAGCCGTTTCACGTCATCGCCCGGCAGCGTCGCTGTCGGTTCGTCAAGCACCAGCAACGTCGCCCCGTTCTCCCAGCCGACGAGGGCTCGAGCGATCGCAACCGCAGTTCTCTGCGCCGGTGGCAACGAATCGACCGGAGCCTTGACGTCGATCTTGGCCAGCCCCAACCCAGCGAGCGCCTGGCGCGAGCGGTCCACCTCCTCACGCCAGTGGATGCGCCAGCCCCTACCAGTCTTGTAGCCGGCAGTGAGCGCGAGGTTCTCCATGGCGCTCATCGACCCCACAAGGCCGAGGTCCTGATGGACGAACCGGATGCCCGCTGCCGCGGCTGCCGCACCATCTCCAAGCGTCAGCGGCGAACCGTTGACCCACGCCTGGGCTCCGTCGGAGTCGGGCTGGTGGTACCCGGCGAGCACCTTGATCAATGTTGACTTGCCAGAACCGTTTTGGCCCACGAGCGCGTGAACCTCCCCGGCCTCGACCGTGATGGTCACGTCAGCGAGCGCGACCTGCCCCGGAAATGTCTTCGACAAGTTTTCGATGCGCAGCATCTCGCTCACGCAATCCCCCAAACCTCAAACCAATACTAGCAAACTGATGGTGGTACCAATAAACTACGCTCACCATGCGGCGCGAAGGGCGCGCCGGGTAAGAAGGGGGAATCATGCGCACCAACCGAAAGCTGGCCGCCGCGCTCATCATCGGCGCGCTGGTCGCCGCGGCGTGCGGCAGCGATAAGAAGACTGCCGACACCGGCGCCGCTCCGGCTGCGACCAACGCACCGACGGCAACCGGCGCACCGACAGCAACCGGCGCACCGACAGGCGAGGATCCAGGTCTCGCCGCGGCACGGGCAGTCGTCGAGAAGTATCAAGATCCGAACCAGCCGATTGGTGTCACGACGCCGCTGACGGGCAAGCCCGCCCCGAAGAAGTTCGCCTGGCTCGAGTGCGAGCTCGAGTCGTGCCCCTACATCACGGTCGGCGTCGAGGCAGCGACCAAGGCGCTGGGCTGGGAGATGATCAAGATCACCTCCGAGAGCGGCAACCCCGGTCCGGCATTCCAGCAAGCGATCGACGCGGGCGCCGACTTCATCGCCAGCTCGGGCGAAGCGCGTGCGTTGTACGAAGAGCAGGCCACCGCCGCCAAGGCGAAGGGCATCAAAATCCTGAGCTGCTACGACACGGAGGCCCCTGCCGGGGACGCCACCAATATTTACACGCAGTGCGGTGACGGCTCGTTCGTCGAGAAGACCGGGCCATTGATGGCCGACTGGGCGATCGTCGACTCGAAGAGCGCTGCCAATGTCCTGGTCGTCAGCATTCCCGACTTCGCGGTGCTCAAAGTCGAGACCGACGCCTACTCCGCGGAGCTCAAGAAGAACTGCTCGACATGCAAGTCCACCGACTTGAACATCACCATCCCACAGCTCGTTGGTGGCGAAGTCCCTGCAGCCGTTGCCTCCCAGCTGCAGGCCAACCCGGACATCAACTACGTGTTCTTCTCGTTTGGCTCGCTGGCGAGCGGCGTGACCGCCTCGCTCCAGAGCGCCGGCCTGCTCGACAAAGTAAAGGTCTATGGTCAGGACTTCTCGGCGTTCGCTCTGAAGGAGATCGTCAGCGGCACGATGAGCCCATGGTCCGCCGACCCGAAGGCGTACGCGGGTTGGCTGATGGTCGACGCCGCAGCCCGCCTCAGCCTGAACATGCCGCTGTCAGAGGAACGCGCTGCAGCGTCGCTACCGACATATCTGCCCGCGGACGCCAAGGCCGCCCAAGCGATCCTCGATTGCTGCAACGGCGACTGGTTCCCGCCGACGATGGCAGACGACTTCAAGGCCCTCTGGGGCGTCTAACCCCTCGCGTTCGCTCAACCAGCGAGCGAGTAGCCATGCCCGGTCCGGCTTGCTCCGGACCGGGCATGGCGCGGTCGGAGCTCACTACAGACACCCCGGCGCCCTGTGGTACTTTCTCTATTCGCCATCAATAAACACCGCGGAGCAGACCCGTTCGTCATCAACACGTCGTGCATCGCCGGGCCTACGAGGGAGACGTGACATGAGCCTCACGACAGAGACCAAGAAGACCCTTGACCGAGGACTCCTGCTGCAGATCTACGAGACGGTCGCCCGGATCCGAGCATTCGATGACAAAGCGAAGGCGCTCATCTCGAACGCCCAGGCCTTCTTCGTGCACTACCCCGTACGCGGCCACGAGATCATCTCGGCGTGTGTTTCGGCGGCGATCCAACCGGACGACTACATGACTGCGACGTACCGCGGTGTTGCCGACGAAATCGCCAAAGGTGTCCCTCTTCACGAGATGTGGGCCGAGATGCTCGGCAAGCAGACGGGTGGGTCGAAGGGCCGCGGGGGTCCGATGCACATCTCCGACCCTGCGCACGGCTTGATGTTGTGCACGGGGATCGTCGGCGCCGGCATGCCCATCGCGGTGGGTCTCGGGCTGTCATCGCAATTGAAGAGCGACGGAAAGGTGACGATCACCAACTTCGGCGATGGTGCCACCAACATCGGCGCCTTCCACGAGTCACTCAATCTGGCGTCGGTGTGGTTGTTGCCCGTTGTGTTCGTGTGCCAGAACAATCAGTACGGTGAACACACCCGATACTCGGACACGGCTCGCAACGTTTCGGTCGTCGACCGCGCTCCTGCGTACGGGATGAAGGGCATCAAAGTCGACGGAATGGATCCCGTGGCGACCTACCTCGCCGCCAAAGAAGCCGTCGAGCACGCCCGCCGTGGCGACGGACCCGTGCTGCTCGAGTGCGTGACGTTTCGCACGCTCGGCCACGTGCTCAGCGACAAGAACGAGTACATGGATCCAGATCAACTCGCCGAGCAGATCGCCGGCGATCCTGTTCCCCGATTTCGGACGTATCTGATCGATGAGGGCGTCGCCGACGAGGCGACCCTGTCCGAGATCGACAACAGGGTGAGCGAGGAAGTCGACTCATCGTACGAGGAGGCCGCCGCTGACCCTCCCGCCGACCCGGCGACCGTGATCGAGGACAACTACGGAGCCAGCACGAACGCTGGAGAGCCCGGCGAGAGCGCCGAACCGAACGAGCGGCTGACGTTCCGCAACGCGATCAACCAAGCAATGGACCAGGCGATGGCGAAGGACGATCGGGTCTTCGTGCTCGGGGAGGACGTGGCCGACTCTGCGGGCGGAGGCGTGTTCCATGTGACCGACGGGCTGTCGACGAAACATGGCGAGCACCGTGTGCGCAACACACCGATCTCAGAGGAGGCGATCATGGGTGCCAGCATCGGCTCCGCGATCGCCGGCCTGCGGCCGATCCCCGAGATCATGTTCATGGACTTTCTTGGCGTGGCGTTCGATCAACTCGCCAACCATGCTGCCAAGCTGCGCTACATGTCAGGCGGCCGCACGCCCGTCCCGATGACGGTGCGGGTGAACATGGTCGGCGGCACGCCGATCGGCGCCCAGCACAGCCAGTCGCTCGAGGCGATCCTGATGCACACCCCGGGTCTGAAGGTCGTCATGCCGTCGACGCCGTACGACGCCAAGGGTCTGTTGCTGGCGTGCATCGAGGACGACGACCCGTGCGTCTTCATCGAGAGCACGGCGCTGTTCATGAAGCGCGGAATGGTGCCGACGGAGCCGTACATCATTCCCATCGGGACGGCGGCCACGCGCCGTGCTGGCGACGACGTCACCATCATCAGCTACGGGCGCCTGATGTACGACGTCCTCAAAGCTGCTGACCAACTCGCGGACGATGGAATCTCTGCAGAGGTCATCGATCTGCGCTCGCTCGCCCCGCTGGACATGAACGCGTTGTTCACTTCGGTTGCTCGCACGAAGCGTGCTGTCGTGGTCCATGAGGCGGTGCGCACCTGCGGGGCGGGGGCAGAGATCGCCTCGAGGCTCCACGAGGAGCTGCACGATCAACTCGCCGGGCCGGTGCGCCGCGTCACGGCCCCGGACTCGTCGGTGCCTGCGCCTGCTGGGCTCGTCGCCGCTTTCTATCCGAGCGTCGAAGACATCGTCGCTTCGTGCCGCACGATGAAATGAATGAGGAGGTCGTTTGATGACGGCGATGCCGGATGCTGAGCAGAAGGGAACCGCGCGATCCCCGGGGCTGAGCTACCAGCAGCTCCTCGATACGGACACTCACGAGGTGCCGAAGATCCTCCGTGAGGAGTCGCCGCGCTTCCTCGGCGACGAGGACGTGCCGATCGATCACTACATCTCGCGTGAATGGCACGAACTCGAGAAGAGTCACCTGTGGTCGAGGGTGTGGCAATTCGCCTGTCGCGAGGAGCACATTCCTCGCGTCGGTGACCACACCGTCTACGACATCGCCGGCCGGTCGTACCTGATCATGCGGACAGACAAGGACACGATCAAGGCGTACCCGAACGCCTGCCTCCACCGCGGCCGCCAGCTGAAGCAGTACGACGGCAACTGCTCGGAGATCCGCTGCCCGTTCCACGGTTTCGGATGGAACATCGATGGCAGCCTCAAGGACGTCCCCGCCGCGTGGGACCTGCCGCACGTCACCGCAGATCGCTTCGCGCTGCCCGAGCTCAAGGTGGGCACCTGGGAAGGCTTCGTGTTCATCAACCCCGATCCGGACGCGGACCCACTCGAAGACTTCGTGGAGGATCTCGCTGCCCATTTCGATCGATGGAACCTTCGTGACCGGTACGTGCAGGCACATGTGTCGAAGACAATCGCCGCGAACTGGAAGATCACACAGGAAGCGTTTTGCGAGGCCTTTCATGTGAACGCTACGCACCCGCAGATCCTGCCGTACATCGGCGATACCAACAGCCAGGTCGACGTGTGGGAGAACTGCAGCAGGGTGATCACTCCGGCGGCGACGCCCAGCCCGCTCATCGACTGGACCCCCGATGAGGAGACGATCCTGCGCTACGCGCTAGACGTCCGGATCGACGAGGAGCTCTTCATCACCGTGAAGGACGGCCAGACGGCCCGATCGGCGATGGCCGACGCGACGCGAGATCGGTGGCGACCGGTCGTCGGAAGCTTGATCGACGAATGGTCCGACGCCGAGATGGTCGACAACCTCGACTACACCCTGTTCCCCAACTTTCACCCGTGGGGCGCGTTCAACCGCATCGTTTACCGCTTCCGGCCCAATGGAGACGACCACCGCTCGTCGATCATGGAGGTGCTGTTCCTCGCGCCCTTCAAGGGTGAGCGGCCAGCCCCCGCACCGATCCATCACCTGAGCGTCGACCAACCGTGGACCGACGCCGCTGAACTGGGCGTGCTCGGCAAGGTCTTCGAACAGGACACGTTCAACATGGCCCGCGTTCAGCTCGGACTGGAGAGCACCCGCAAGCCCGGTGTCACGCTTGCCAACTACCAGGAGAGCAAGGTTCGATGGCTGCACATGAGGCTCGATGAG
>JANPGV010000082.1:0-18992 GCA_031424145.1 Ilumatobacteraceae bacterium | reverse complement strand
CTCCTAGCGCTTCTTGCCAGCCTGACTCCTTCCACTGCCATCGCAGAGAGCGGTACAGCGGGAAGCGATGCTGTCGGTCCGGGCGCGGGCGGGAATGCGCAGATCGCTACTTGGGTGATTGGGGCGATCAATGGTGGGGTGCGCCGGCCTTCGGGTACGACTTCATGTACCGCGTGGGCCGTGTTCGATGGATCGACCACGGAAGGCGCTGGGCTCGAGCCGAGGATGATCAATCCAGCAACTGGTGAGGTCTCGACGGTCTACTTCCGGGTCTGCGATGGCAGGTACCAGTTCGTGTACGTCGGCGCACACACGGTCATCGACATTGCCGCAGTCGCTTATCAGAAGGTCGCCGCGCTCGTGCCGCGACCGGAAGCAACGTTCTCGCCACCCATCGACAAGATGATCGTCAACTTCGAGACGTGGCTGGCCGTCACACCCACCGCGCCAATCACCGCGAGCGCGGCAATTCCTGGTCTCTCGGCAACCGTCACCGCCGAGGCCACCGACATCGAATGGGCCACAGGATCTCAAATCGCCGGCGACACCACCCTGATCTCGTGCCGGCCATGGGGCTCGACACTGTCGTCGCAGGATGGCTGCTCATGGACACCGACCTACCCCTCCGTCGCCAAGGTAACCGGCACGACCGACCAGCGCTATCACGGCACGGTGACGATCGTGTGGCAGGTCTCGTGGCAGGCGACCAACGGGGCCAGCGGATCGCTAGGCCCGCTGCGAACTACTTCGACCGTTGCGATGGGCGTGCAGGAGATCCAGACCATCGGCGGCTAGCGCCAATGAACGGCCAAGCGCACACATCTAGCCCGCCGCATCCCAAGCCTCGGTGATCCAACCGCGCACCACGTCATCGACATCGTCGGGCCCGCGAACGTTGACGACGTGGTACACGATGCGTCCGGTGGGGATGGGTTTGCGCGAAACGCGGCGATCGTGCACCGTGCGCGGCATGAACAGGCACAGCGCGACCCACTTCGCCATCGGCCGCAGTTGGAGCACGCCAACACCATCACGCTTCACGAAGATGCCCACCGAGACGGGCTCCAGGAAGGGCTGTCCGAGCGTTCGCAGATGCGCGATCACCGCATCGAATACAGGCCGCTCGAACGGTGGGCCGGTGCTGAAGTACTCCTTCAACGTCATCGCCGGAGCGCACTCGTGACCTTGCTTGGTGCGGGCGAATTGACGGTGGCACTCCGGACACGTCCACGGCACGGCACAACCGTAGGCCCGGCGCACCCACCGCGCTCGAACGGCTAACTTCGCCAACATGCCCGATGTTGCGTTCAAGGACCTGTGCATCGACGTCACCGCCGGCCACGGACGCACTGCGGCTGTGGCCGCGTTCTGGAGCGCCGCGCTCGGCCAGCCCGTCGTCGAACATCGCGACGGAGGGTTATATCTCGGACCTCCGGAGGGCGGTTCCAAGAATCGCGTGGTGTGGATCAATGAGGTGGCCGAGCCGATCACCGGCAAGAGCCGCGCCCACCTCGACGTGAGAGTCCCCGACGGTGATCCGTCGCGTCTCCTCGCGGCCGGCGCGACGATGGAGCGGGCGAAGGGCGACGACATCGACTGGCACGTCCTCAACGACCCCGACGGCGTAGCCCTGTGCGTCTTCGAACCGCACCACGCCGACCCGTCGTTCGTCGGTCAGTTCGAGTTGGTCGTCGATGCGGTCGACCCACCGAAGATCGCCGGGTGGTGGGCCGACCGAACGGGAGGCACTGTCGGAACTCGTGACGGCGCACCCTTCGTCTGGATCGAGGGTGCCGCCGGGTTCCCGTACATGTTCTGGGTGTTTCACCACGTGCCCGAACCGAAGACAGTGAAGAACCGCGTTCACTGGGACGTCAAGTTGGTCGACACCACGATCGACGGGCTCGTCGCGGCGGGCGCCGCCTTGCTGAGACCGAAGGACGACGAGATCACGTGGTGGGTCATGGCCGACCCCGAGGGCAACGAGTTCTGCGCGTTCGAATAGGTGACCATCAACATGCCACCAACCATGTCAGCGATCCTGCTAACCGGACTCGGTGGCTTCGACCGCCATCAGTTCCGCGACGACGTTGCCGTGCCGGAACCGGCAACGGGCCAGGTGCTGATCAAAGTTGCCGCCGCAGGAGTCAACAACACCGACATCAACACGCGCATCGGCTGGTACGCACCCGACGTCACAACGGGCACACCTGTCGCCGACGGGGACATCGTCAAGATTGACAGAACCGATGTGAGCTGGGCAGGTGACGTCCCGACGTTTCCCCGCATCCAAGGTGCCGACGCTTGCGGGCGGATCGTCGCCGTCGGCCCGGATGTCGATGTGGATCGCATCGGCCAACGGGTCATCGTCGAGCCGGTCTTCCGTGATCCCGCCGACTCTGCTGCCCAACCGATCTATTTCGGATCGGAGGTCGACGGAGCATTTGCCGAATACACCATCGTGCCATCGCGGCACGCGGTCGGCGTGAACTGCCAGTGGACCGACATCGAGCTCGCGTCCATACCCTGCTCGTATTCGGCGGCCGAGAACATGCTGGCCCGATCGCACGTTTCACGCGGCGAGGCCGTGTTGGTGACGGGCGCGTCGGGTGGCGTCGGTTCCGCCGTCGTGCAACTGGCCAAGCGACGCGGCGCCCGAGTGATCGCTCTGGCGGCTCACGCCAAACACGACGAGCTCACGGCGCTGGGTGCCGACGAGGTGTTGCCCCGCGATACCGACGTCACGTCCACCGTCGGTCGCAAGTCGGTCGATGCGGTGATCGATGTTGTCGGCGGGCCGGCATGGTCACAGCTCCTCGGCGCGCTTCGACCCGGCGGTCGTTACGCGACGAGTGGCGCGATAGCCGGACCGTGGGTCGAGCTCGACCTACGCGTGCTCTATCTCAACGACTTGACGTTGTTCGGGTGCACAGTCCTGGGTGCGCACGTCTTCGACGATCTGGTCGGATACATCGAACGAGGCGAGATTCGTCCAGTCATCGCGGCCACGTTCGCGTTGCGCGACATCGTCGCAGCTCAACGGCTCTTTCTCAGCAAACAGCACGTCGGCAAGATCGTTCTCTCGGTAGCCGTCGACTGACCCAGTTGCACGAAGCCGACGGGTACGCTTGGCGGATGCCCTGGGGTGACGATTCCGCCGACGCCCGGTTGCACGGCACGTCCATTGCCGACAGTGTCCTCGACACCATCGGCAACACTCCTCTCGTCCGCCTCAAGCGCACCAGCGAGATCCACGGGATCAAGTCCGTGCTGGCGATGAAGATGGAGACGACGAACCCGGGCGGTTCGTCGAAGGACCGCCCCGCGCTGGAGATGATCATCGCCGCCGAGCGCGACGGGCTGTTGAAGCCCGGCGGCACGATCGTCGAACCGACCAGTGGCAACACCGGAGTCGGCCTCGCAATCGCTGCCGCGCAACGCGGCTACAAATGCGTGTTCGTGATGACCGACAAGAACGGTCCCGAGAAGATCACGCTGCTGCGCGCCTACGGGGCCGAGGTCGTCGTATGCCCCGTGGCCGTGCCGCCGGAGGATCCGCAGAGCTACTACAAGGTTGCCGAGCGGATCACCAGCGAGCGCAACGCCTTCCGTCCGAATCAGTACGCCAATCCGAACAACCCACTCGCCCACGAAAAGACCACCGGGCCCGAGTTGTGGGCTCAGACCGGCGGCAGGATCACTCACTTCGTGGCCGGCGCCGGAACCTGCGGGACCATCACTGGCACTGCCCGGTTCCTCAAGGGGAAGAACCCGAACATCAAGGTGATCGCGGCCGATCCCGAGATGTCCGTGTTCTCGGGCGGGTCTGGACGGCCGTATCTGGTCGAAGGTGTCGGCGAAGATTTCTACCCGGCGGCATGGGACGCATCGCTGTACGACGAGATCATCGCGGTCAGCGACGAAGCGAGCTTCCTCACCGCCCGACAGGTCAGTCGCGAAGAGGGCATCCTCATCGGCGGCAGTGGCGGTCTTGCCGTCGCCGCCGCGTTGCAGGTTGCCAAACGCGCAAAGCCCGACGACATCGTCGTCGTGCTCAACCCCGACAGCGGTCGGGGCTACCTCTCGCGCATCTTCGACGACGCATGGATGGCCAACTTCGGGTTTGTGCGCGAATGCGATCAGTGTGTTGCCGCAGTGCTCGACACACGCGGCGATACTCCCTCGCTGCTGTACGTCAACCCCGGCGACACGGTCCGCCAGACGATCGAGGTGATGCGTGCGAACGGCGTCAGCCAGTTGCCGGTGTGCAAGAACACGCCGCCGTTCGCCAATGCCGAGGTCTCCGGCTCGGTCGACGAGCTCGATCTCATGGAGTCCGTCTACCAGGACCCGTCCGTCATGGACACCGCTGTCGAAAAGGTGATGAGCCCGCCACTGCCCACCATCGGCGCGGGCCAGAAGGTGGCGTTGGCCGTGCAGATGCTCGACAAGGCGCCGGCCCTCCTCGTGCTCTCGGGCGGCCGGCCGCTCAGCGTGTTGACCCGAACGGACCTGCTGACGTACTTCGAGGCCGTCGCCAATGGGTGAGTTCGAAGAGCAGTCCTCATGGGGCTTCGAAACCAGAGCCGTGCACACCGGTCAGGAACCTGATCCCGTCACGGGCGCTGTCGTCACCCCGATCTCGCTCAGCACGACCTTCGCCCAGGACGGCGTCGGCGGGCACAAGGGCTTCGAGTATTCGCGCAGCGGCAACCCCACGCGCCTCGCGCTCGAAACGTGCGTCACATCCCTCGAAGGGGGGCGGCACGGCCTCGCTTTCGCCAGCGGTCTCGCTGCCGAGGACAACGTGCTGCGGCTGTTGCAAGACGGCGATCGGGTGCTTCTCGGCAACGATGCGTACGGCGGCACGTTCCGGCTGATCGACAAGGTCCACACTTCGCTGAACTGGACCGCCGTCGATCTCCTCGACACTGATCGCCTCGCCGCCGACTGGCCGGCCGACACCACATTGGTCTGGCTCGAGACACCGACGAACCCGCTGCTGCGTTGCTTCGACATCGAAACCATCTGCGAGATCGCTCACGGCAACGGGGCCATCGTCTGCGTCGACAACACCTTTGCAACGCCATTCCTTCAGCAGCCGCTCTCACTCGGAGCCGATGTGGTCGTGCACTCCGCCACGAAGTACCTCGGCGGGCACAGCGATGTCGTCGGAGGGTTCCTCGCGCTCGACAACGACGAACTGGCGCAACGACTGGCCTTCACGCAGAACGCGGCCGGCGCTGTGCCGGCACCGTTCGACTGCTACCTCGTCCTGCGCGGCGTGAAAACCCTTGCCGTGCGCATGGAGCGCCATTGCGCCAACGCCCGCTCCATCGTCGACCTGCTGGTCGGCCATCCCGCTGTCGAACGCGTTCTGTATCCACAGCTGCCCGATCACCCCGGCCATGCCGCAGCAGCGAAGCAGATGCGCGATTTCGGCGGAATGGTCAGCTTCACGCTGCGTGGTGGCAGCGATGAAGCACTGCGCGTCGCGGCGGCGACGAAGTTGTTCGTGCTGGCCGAGTCACTGGGAGCCGTCGAGAGCCTGATCGAGCACCCTCACCAGATGACACACGCGTCGGTCGCCGGGTCACCCCTCGAGGTCCCTGACAACCTCATCCGGCTGTCGGTTGGCATCGAATCCGGTGCCGACCTCGTCGCCGACCTCGAACAGGCCCTCGGGTAGCACGACGCTGTGCGGTTCGGGGCGGCTGACCATCACTGCGCCAACGAGCACGATCGACATTCCCACAACCGCTAACGCGTGCAGCGAGTCCCCGCGAACAGCGACTCCCAATATCGTGCCGACGATCGGCGTGAAGAAGATGCCGATCATGCCGCGAACGGTGCCTGCCCGGGCCAGCAACACGCCATAGAGAGCGAACGCGAGGCCGGTTCCCATCGCGCCGAGCATGAACAGTGCACCGAGCGCCTTCACATCGAGCCCGCCGCGCGCCAGGCCGACGATGCCGTAGGGCAGCGACAGGACGCACGCGATGATCGCCATCCACATCATCGGCGCAAGCGAGCCGTACTTGCGATACATCGGTTGGGCGATGTTTGCGGCCACCGCGTAACACAGCAAGGCGATGCCCAACAGCGCGATCCCCTTCGGGTCCGCCGACGTACCCTGGTCGACCGAGGTGATCGAGATCACGGCGATCCCCGCGAACCCGAGCAGCACTGCGACGACCCTGAATGCAGACGGCGCCCGACGCACCCAGAACGCCGTCACGACCGCTGTGACGACGGGCAAACCCCCGTTGATCATCCCTGTGATCGAGGTACTGACCGTGCGTTCTGCCATGGGATACAGGAGGAACGGGATGGCCATCCACAAGGTTGCGAGCACGACGAATCGCGGCCAATCCTGGCGCTCGAGTCGCCGACGCGCGGCAGGGAACATTGCCAACACCGCAGCGCCGAATGCACACCTGCCCAATGGCACGACGCCCACCTCGACATGATCGATCGCAACTGCGATCCACAGGAATGAACTTCCCCACATGACCGCAACTGCTGCGGTCATCGCCCATTCGCCGAACCCGAAGTGCCCGATCGAGTCTGCACTGCCCGATCGCTGCACGGGACGAGTCTAGAAAGGAGCCCTCAGCCGGCGATCGTCGCTGCCACCCGCGCCCCGCTGCGCAGCGCACCTTCCATGAAGCCACTGAACTCGTCGGTGTGCTCCCCGGCCAGCAAGAGGCGACCATGTGCAGCCCGCATCAACGGCTCCGCCGCCGCCATCTGCCCGGGCCCGAAGCAGCTGTAGGTACCGAGGCTGCACGGATCGTCGGTCCAGTCGGTGTGCACCCTCTCGCCGGCCAGACCCTTCGCGCCGGGGAACAGCCTGTCGATCTCGGCCACGACCCGGTCGGGGGCTTCCGGTAGCGCGGCGAACGCGGCACCGTCGTGTGAGGACAGCAAGTTGGTCAGCACGCCGCGATCACCATTCTGATCGTCGGTCGTCTCCCACAGGTGACCCCACGCCCGCTCCGTCAGAACGGTGCCGTTGCGGCCGTAGTCCTGCCAGATCCGCCGATCGAACTGCACACTGATCTTGCCTCCGACGCCATACCCGACAGCGCCGAGCTCCAACGGCATCTCGGCCCAGATGCGAGACAGCACGGGCAACGGCACAGCCGCGACCACGTGTGCCGCGCTGACCAGTTCTCCGTTCTTCAGGGTGATCTCACCGGAGTCGGTGTCGATCGATTGCACCGCCGTTGCGAGTCGTACCCGATCGCCCAGTTGCGCGGCGAGGCCCGTGGCGAGCTGGTCATTGCCGCCAACGAGGCGATGGCACTCGCGTCGACCCGCGGCCTGCAACCGGGCGAGGCCGCCGGCGAAGCGTTGGCTGATCTCTTCGGGCGGCAACATGAACTCGGTGCGGATGTGGCGCCCGACGACGAGCCTGGACAGGACCGACAGGTCGAGCGAGTGCATCACATCCGCGAGGGTTCCTCGCTCGCACAGGTCGGTGTCTCCCAGTCGCAGGACTGCGCGCTCCCAGAGCTCGACGTCTGGCCCTATCGATGCGTGCATCGACATCGGAACCGCCCGACCACCCGCATCGATCAACGTCTCCGCGGGATCGAGATCAGCCGTGCGAGTGGTGAGGCTCAACCCGAGCCTTGCCACCAGGTCCAGGACTTCGGCATGGTTGGAATCGATGAACTCGGCGCCGCGCTCGCAGGTCTGCCCGTCGCTGAACAGGTGGCTGAACACCCTTCCACCAACTCGATCGCGGGCCTCGAGGACAACGACGTCAAGGCCTTTGGCGACCAGCCCATCGGCGCACCTCAAGCCGGCGAGACCGCCGCCGACGATCGCTACGTCGAACACGTCAGCGTCTCATCTCAGAACAGCGTCGGCTGCTCGGCGATGATGCGGCGCGGCACACCCGGCCAGGGCACGTAGTGATCCATGAACACCCACGTGCGACGGTGAATGGCCGATGGCCCATACGCCTGCAGCGCGGCCTTGTGCATCGGACAGGGGTAGCCCTTGTTGGAATCGAAGCCCCACTGTGGATAGTGCTCCGCCTGTTCGCGCATGATCCTGTCGCGTGTGACCTTGGCCAGGATCGAGGCGGCCGCCACGGAAAGGCATTTGAGATCGGCTTTGACCCGTAACTCGACGTGAGCGACGCCGTCGCCGACGAAGTTCCACTTGCCGTCGACGACCGCTGCGTCGGGGGTGACCCCCAACCCGGCGAGGGCTCGGCGCGCGGCCAGTCGCTGCGCCTCCGCCATCCCCAGCTCATCGCACTCCGGTTGGGAGGCGCCGCCGACCGCCCACGCCACGCACCAAGCGGCGATGCGGTTGAAGAGGAACTCACGGTTCTCCTCGGTCAACATCTTCGAGTCGCGCACGCCGTTGACCCGGCGATCGCGCGGCAGGATGGCAGCGCCGACCATCAGCGGGCCGGCCCACGCCCCGCGACCGACCTCGTCGATGCCGACGATCACGTCGTGGCCCGCGGCCCACAGCTCCTTCTCGATCGAGCGCGAAGGGACCCCGACTGCCATCAGCGCAGCACGATGGCCGGGGCGCCGGCGACGACCTCGCCGACGGGCCACCACGTGTCGGACAACGAGGACAAAGCCGCCGGGTCGATTGCTGCCAGCAGCCCACCGGATGTCTGTGGGTCCATACACAACGCCTCACCGGCCGCACCTGCGGTCGTGTGCAGGCTCTTGGCGACGTAGTCGCGGTTGCGCGGGTCTCCACCGGTTCGCACACCGCGCTCCGCAGCCTGCAGCGCACCCGGGTACGCGCGCAGTCCCGCTGTGTCAACGATGATCTGCACACCGCCCCGCTCGGCCATCTCCCAGCCGTGACCTGCGAGTCCGTAGCCGGTCACATCCGTTGCAGCGTGAACAGCACTCCCCAGCGCCTGCAGTTCCTCCGATGCTGCACGGTTCAACCGGCGCATCCCCGCAATTGCCGCCGCCTTGTCATCGGCCGATCCACCCGCCAGCGCCAAGCCGGTACCGAGCGGCTTGCTGAGCACGAGCACGTCACCCGGCCGGCCTCCGCCCTTGCGGAACACTCGCGCGGGATCGACGACACCCTGCACGGCGAGCCCGAAGATCGGCTCGGGGTTGCGAATCGTGTGCCCTCCGGCGATCGTGCCCCCCGCCTCGGCGACGACGGCCGCGGCAGCGTCGAAGATCGCCACGATGGCTTCCTGTGGGAAGTGTTCGGGAAAGGCCGCGATGTTGACAGCGATCGCGACGCGTCCGCCCATGGCAAACACATCGCTGCACGCGTTGGCAGCGGCTATCGCACCGAAGTCGCTCGGATGATCGACGAGCGGCGGGAAGAAATCAGTTGTGCTGACCAACGCGACGCCGGGCGCCATCTCATAGATCGCCGCGTCGTCGAACGGGGCCAGGCCGACCAGCAGAGACGGGTCGAGCCCTGCCGGCATGTCGCGGACCATGTCGGTCAGCAGCGAGGCGCCCCATTTCGCGGCGCAGCCACCGCACGAGGTCCACTCCGTGAGACGCATGTCTGCGAAGGGATCGGCTACAGCTGCGGGTGCGGCGGTCACGGCCGCCAGCCTACGGTTTACGACGTATCGTGCTCGCATGTACTTCGTCGGGCCCTATCGGTTCACGACGACCGATGCGGAGCGAACGGTCCGGTTCGCCGATCAGATCTTCGATCTGTACGGGCAGGGTCGCGACACCGCTGTTATCGAGCACCTCCGACCACCCGAGCCGACCGGCGATCTCGAGAAAGACCTGGCCGCGGTGTGGTCGTCGTGGACGGCAGCGGGTCCCGCGTTGCGCCAGGCCGGCCAGCTGCCGAGCGGCGCCGAGGGCACCGTCGTGCAGCTCAGCGTGTCGCCCGGCGGTCTGCCCAAGTTGCCCATCGATCTCGCTGAGGTGACGTGGAACGGAATGGTCGGCGACCGCCAAGCGACCAGGCGCCACCACGGCCGGCCATGGCAGGCCCTGTGCATTTGGAGTACCGAGGTGATCGATGCGTTCCGCGCCGCCGGTCACCCGTTGGCGCCGGGTCGAGCGGGTGAGAACATCACGGTCAGCGGTCTCGATTGGGCGGATGTTCGCGCCGGAGTGCGGCTGCGCGTCGGTGAGGTCCTGTGCGAGATCAGCTGTTTCGCATTGCCCTGCAGGAGCAACAGGCCGTGGTTCCTCAACGGCGACTTCATGGTCATGCACCACGACCGCGGCCCGGTCAGTCGCGTGTACGCGACGGTGCTCGAGCCTGGCGCGGTGCGAGTCGGCGATGCGGCAATCCTCGAACCGCCAGATCTCAACTGAAGTCTCAACTGAACGACGTGTTCGTCGAGGAAGTTCCAGTCGGCTCAACCGGCGGCCACAGCGCCTCTCCCGAGAGCTGACCCGTTGACCAGTCGCCATGGTGCAGCGGCATCGGTGGACCGCTGATCTCCCACAGCAACGCCGGCCGGTCGCCGTGCCAACGGATGGCGAACGACAGTGCGGAGGCGATGCCGATGGCCAACCCGTGCGCCTCGAAGTCGACGCCGAGCCACCCTGCGGGGAACGACCCGGGCATCACGTGTGCCGAGTACTCGTCGGAGGTCACCAGTTGCGCCTCCACCCATGACGGGATCAGCGCCGGATCCGACGGCTTCTCGGCGGATGCACCCGTGCTCGTCGACAGGCGCATACGCCGGAGATCCTCTACGGCCCTGTCCTCCCCCGCAACGTGCAGCACTCGAGCGGTTGCTTCGACCACACCGCTGTCGATCTGGGCGCCAGACCGCGCCAACCGCTCCAGCTGTGTGGCGATGTCCGGCACCCAGATCGCTGCACGGTCGCCCATCCGCACCAATTCGGCGACGGCGAGCAGGAAGGATTCGGCATCAAGATCGTCTCCGGCCGATCCCTCCGTGACCGGTGGTCCGTTCAGCAAGAGCTCGCAACGCGCCGCCGTGACGGCCTCGGCCATCGACGCGTCCGGGATCTGCAGGCGGCTGGCCCGCTGTGTCTGGGCCAGCCAGCCGCGTGACACCTGCTCAGCAGAAGGCAACGCCTCGGGAAGGATGGCGCTTGCATCACCCGAGTGATGCACGGCAACCGTGACCGTCGACATGTGGCCGACCGGGTAGATCACGGTGCCTGCCGGCAGGTCGATGCCATGCGGAGGCACGGTCGTCGGCGGTCGGCGCGACAACAACCCGCCACCAGTGAAAGCAACAGCGATCGGCAGGGTCGATTCGTTGGTCACCTCGATGATCGTCAGGCCGCCCGCGTCGGCGACCGAATACACCCGATGAACGGCGTCGCCGCTGGGGATGCGCACTCTCGTCTCGACCACCGGCGTGCCGGCCAGCAATGCCTGGCGCGTCGATGTCTCGTCGGCCGGACGATGCCAACGGTCATCGGCGGCGATGAACCAGTCGGTGGTCGGGGAACCGGCCCACGGCTGGACGGCTCCCCATTCCGTCACCGTCGCCCGCCAGCGACTGCCGACCACGCCGGTCGTGGTCACGAGCCAGGCCGAACCTTCACTCGAGCTCACTCTTGCGGCTGCGTTGCATCAACGCGCCAAGCGCCTCGGCCGCGCTACGGCCGTGATGGCACACCGCGACGACCTGCTCGGTGATCGGCATCTCGACTCCGTGCCGGCGGGCCAGATCGAGCACACTCGGTGAGCTCTTCACGCCCTCGGCCACCATGCTCATGGAGGCCAGAACGTCTTCGATCCGTTTGCCCTGACCGAGCTCCTGACCGACCATGTTGTTGCGGCTCTGCGTCGATGAACACGTTGCCGTGAGGTCACCGATTCCGGCGAGTCCGGAGAAGGTCGTTGCGTGACCTCCCATTGCCATACCGAGCCGTGTCATCTCGGCGAGGCCGCGTGTGATGAGCGTGGCTCGCGTGTTGTCGCCGAACCCCATTCCTGCCGCCATCCCGCTGGCTATCGCGATCACGTTCTTGACGACCCCACCGACCTCGCAACCGACGACATCCGGGTTGGTGTATATCCGCAGGCTCGGGCGGCTGAAGATGCGTTGCAGTTCGGCTGCGATCACCTCGTCGTCGATCGCCACCACGCAGGCCGCAGGTTGCCCGCCCAGGATCTCCTTGGCCAGGTTCGGCCCGGTCAGCACGGCCACTGGATGGCCGGGCATCTCATCGCTGGTGACCTCGCTCATCCGCTTGCGCGAGCTGCGCTCGATCCCTTTGGTAAGCGATACCACGGGAACCCACGGGCGAAGAAAGGGGGCGGCCTCGGAGGCGACGTCGCGGTAGCCGTGCGACGGAACCGCCATCACCAGCACGTCGGCGTGACTGACGGCCTCTTCCAGCGAGCTGGTCGCGCGCAACTGTTCGGGCAGCATGAAGCTGGCCAAATAGTCGCCGTTCACGTGGGCATCGTTGATCTGCGTCGCCAGCTCGGGACGGCGAGCCCAAAGAATGGTGGGTGTGTTGACCGCCGCCAGCGCGGCCACCGTCGTGCCCCATGAACCTGCGCCGATGACGGCAACGTGGATCGGCATGAACACAGCGTAGGTGCCTACGATGCTTGCAGTGAATGCCGTCCTGCTCGTTCCGGTGAAGGCATTCGCCGATGCAAAAGCGCGACTCGCGACGGTGCTCGATGCCGCCGATCGTGAGCGACTCGCCCGGTGGACATCGGCGCGCGTCCTCGCTGCGGCAGGCGAGCTCCCCACCTATGTCGCATGCGACGACGAGACGGTTGCTGCGTGGGCGATCGAACACGGCGCGACGGTCCTGTGGCATCCCGGTGTCGGCCTGAACGCCGCGGTCAACAACAGCGTCGCCGAACTGCGCGACGCCGGCGTCACCGATGTTGTCGTCGCTCACGGCGATCTGCCGCGTGCGCATGCCCTCGCCCGTCTCGCCGCACCCGGCACCCTCACCCTGGTACCAGACCGTCACGGCGACGGCACCAACGTGATCTCCCTACCCACCGACATGCCGTTCCAGGTGTCGTACGGGCCCGGCTCGTATCGACGTCACCTCGGTGCGGCGATCAGCGCCGGCCTTTCAGTGCGGGTGCGGCGAGATGTGCTGCTGTCACTCGACATCGACACACCATCCGACCTCATTCATCCACTCGTACAGGAAGTGCTCCCTTCATGGCTGCAAATGAACCAGGCCAGCCAGCACTGACGGGTGACGCCTTCACGCACAACCTGGCCGTGCCGGCGACGGCACTGGCAATCGGCGCGCATCCCGACGACGTCGAGTTCGGCTGCGGTGCGACGTTGGCCAAGTGGGCCGCCGCTGGCTGCGTGGTCCACCACCTGATCTGCACGGACGGGTCGAAAGGGACCTGGAACCCGGACGCCGACATCGCGGCCCTCTCCGCCCAGCGGCAGCGCGAACAGGGCGAGGCGGCGCGGCGCCTGAGCGTCGGCAACACCGGGTTGGTGATCTTCCTCGACAACATCGACGGCGAGCTCGACAGCAACCTCACGGTTCGCGGCGAGGTCGCCGGTGTCATCCGCGAGCTACGTCCCGAGGTCGTCCTCGGTCACGATCCGTGGAAGCGCTACCGGCTTCACCCAGACCATCGGCACGCCGGGCTGCTCGCGTGCGAGGGAATCGTCGCTGCACGCGATCCGCACTTCTATCGCGAGCAGGGACTGGCTGCCCACCGGCCTGCGGCGCTGTTGCTGTTCGAAGCCGACCAGCCTGACCACGTCGAGGACGTCGGCGGCAACGACGGGGCCCACCTCGCCCGAAAGCTCGACGCGCTCGAGGCCCACGCAAGTCAGTTCGAGAGCACCATGAAGGCCCTCGATCAGGAGCAGCTGGCCGCCTTCCGCAGCCGCGTCTCGGCGCGGCTGGCCGAGCTCGGTGAACCGTTCGGATACAGCGCCGCGGAGATCTTCAAGCTCGTCACCGATCTCTAACGACGCTACTCACAGTCATCAAAAAGAAGAGCGGAGGGCACGTGGCCCTCCGCTCCCCTGCTCCGTATGACGACACGAATGTCGACGGCTTACTTCTTCCTGGCTGCTGCCTTCTTCGCCGGAGACTTCTTGGCTGCGGCCTTCTTGGCCGGCCTTTTCGCTGCTGCCTTCTTCGTTGCTGCCACTGGTGTTTCCTTCTTTCTTGTTTCGGTTGATTACCTGTTGTTGAGGGCCGCTTTGAGCGTGCTGCTGGCGGTGAACTTCATCCGTGTTGATGCAGCAATGTCGACTGGAGCTCCAGTCTGGGGATTGCGGCCAGTGCGGGCTTGGGATCTAGAGGTGCTGAACGAGCCGAAGCCCGGCCATGCGACCTTGTCGCCGGTCTTCGCGGCTTCCGTGACGATGTCGAAGAATGAACCGATTGTTTGCTCGGCATCGGCCTTGCTCACATCGGCACTCTTCGCAACCGCATCGATCAGCTCTGCTTTGGTCATGTTGAGTTGATACCTCCGGGTATCGGGTTGTAGTAACGGAGCGTTACGCACACAAATCGTGCGTGTTTCGCGCGCCAATTACAAGCACCAATGTTGTTGCATTTGCAACCACCCGCGAATGGCAGGAGGATTACCCCCGAATGGGTGACACATTCCACATCGTAGGAATCGATGGCTGCAGAGGTGGTTGGATCATCGCGTCGGCAAATGGTGTGCGCGTTCTTCCGGAGTTGACGCTCGTGGGCTTCGATCTCGTCGGCATCGACATGCCTATCGGACTCATCGATGGACCGCCGCGCGCATGTGACGTAGAAGCGCGAAGGTACCTCGGTCCGCGGGGTAGTTCAGTGTTCCCCGCACCACCGCGAGCCGCGCTGGACTGTGCGGACTACGAAACAGCGCTCGCCGTCGCGCGCGCTGCAACCGGCCGCGGCATCTCCAAGCAGATGTTCAACATCATGCGCAAGATCGCCGAGCTCGATCGGCTCATCGGCGACTTCGGCCATCGGCACATCGTCGAAGTCCATCCTGAGTGCGCGTTCCTCGCCCTCAACTCCGGCGAGCACCTCCCGTCCAAGAAAACCGCCTCTGGCCAGGCACTTCGCCGACGACTACTCGGTGATCACTTCGACCTGCCGCCTCGCGTGCCGCTCGGCGCAGCGCCCGACGACATGCTCGACGCCTACGCGGTGTTGTGGAGCACGCTCCGATTTCGGCGTGGCGAGCACGTCGCCTTCGGTGACGGTCAACGTGACCAACGAGGCTACGAGATGCGCATCGTTTACTGAGCAGTCACTCGCAGAGGGCGTCTCTCAGCCGGCGCGCGTACTCGTCGGCTTCGGCATCAGAGTCGTACCGGACGCGCGGCCAGAAGAACCCGCGAAGCCCATCCTTGCGTCGCCGAGGCACGACGTGCACGTGGAGATGGGCGACACTCTGACTGACGACGTTGTTGATCGCCACGAACGTGCCGTCGCAATCGAGGGCTGCAGGCATGCGTGCCGAAATCCGCTGCACACGTTCGAAGAACGGTCCGATCAGGTCGACGGACAAATCGGCCAATGTGACCACATGTCGTAACGGCACAACCAAAACATGTCCCTTGAAGACCGGCGAACGATCCAAGAAGGCGATCGCTATGTCGTCTCGCAACACCTCGCGGACGACCGACCCATCGTTGATCGCGTCGCAGAACGAACATGAAGCTTCGGTCACGACTGCATTCTGCCGTCGCGAGACGATGCGCGTATGAACACTCCCCGCGTCCTGTCCGTCACGGATCCGAGCAGCGAGGTCGACGAGCTAAATGTCAACCCGAAGTTGAGCGTTGCCGCCAGCTAGGGCGCACTATCCACCATCGCTCGCGCGGCGTGGGCTACAACTAATTCCGTTGCCAGTTCGCTCGACGGCCCGAACAGACGATTGGAGTTGACTTGATCGATCTCGTCCCTACCCATGCACGTCATGTCGATGTCAAGGGGGGTGTGCGAACTCGGATCGTGCTCGACACCTCTGTTCTCGTCGCTGACCCGTCGTGCATAGCCACCTTCGTCGGCGTCGATGTCGTGATACCGCTGACGGTCATCGAAGAGCTCGACGGACTCAAGAGCCGGGTGGACGATGTCGGGCGTGCTGCTCGCACAGCGTTACGCACAGTTGAGGAGTTGCGGGTCAACGCGGGTGGATCACTGGCCGACGCGACCCCCGTCGGTGACGGCTCGTCGGCTACCACGGTCAAGATCGAGATCAACGGCGTACAGAAGCACCTTCTCATCGAGCACGGTCTCGACCCGTCAGTTCCCGACAACCGGATCATCGGTGCCGCGCTCGGTCAGCAGATGTACGGGCCAACATGTGTCGTCTCGAACGACGCCGCGCTGCGCATCAAGGCGGCGCACCTCGGCCTGCAGGCTGCCGAACATCGGCCCATCGGTCGGAGCTTGGCTACTCGGCCCGCCGGGTGGGGTACCTACGAGGCCGGCCACGAAGCGATCGACTGTCTCTACGCCGCCGGCTCGATCACGGCGGATTCGATTCCGGCCTGCAGCCAGCTGCACGAGAACGGATTTGCGGTCCTGCGCTCCGGTTCGCAGTCCGCGCTGGCCCGCCGGGTCGATGACGACCTGGTGCTGCTTCACCACAACCCGCCCGAGGCGTGGGGTCTGCGGGCGCGGTCGAAGGAGCAGCGCTTCGCCCTCGAGCTGATGCTCGACCCCGATGTCAGCGTCGTCGCACTCGACGGGCGTGCCGGCACTGGCAAGACGCTGCTCGCGATCGCGGCCGGTCTCGAGCAGGTCGTCGAGAGCCGGCGCTACGAGCGCCTCGCCGTGTACCGCCCGCTTATCCCGGTTGGGCGCGCAGAGGTCGGCTTCCTCCCCGGCACACTCGAGGAGAAGCTCGATCCGTGGATGTCGGCCATCCACGATGCGATCGTCGCACTGACGGACCAACGAAGCAGCAGCGATGCCAACCGGTTGATCGATGAGTTGATCGGGCGAAACCAGCTCTCGCTCGAGTCGGTCACGTTTCTGCGCGGGCGTTCGTTGCACCGCCAGATCGTGGTCGTCGACGAAGCCCAGAACCTCGAACCGACGACGCTCAAGACTGTCCTGACCCGCATCGGCGAAGGGACCAAGGTGATCTTCACCGGCGACACCAGCCAGATCGATGCGCCGTACATGGGCGAATCGAACAATGCCCTCGCAGTCCTCATCCAGGCGTTCGGGGGCCAACGGTGCTTCGGGCACATCACGTTGACATCGTGCGAGCGCAGCGCCGTCGCCAGCCTCGCCGCAGAGCTGCTCTGAGCTGATTTCAGTCCCCGACAGATCGAGACCCACTCATCGCCGTCGATCGAGCCGCGCCCGCGCGCCAGCTGCGACTGCGCCGAATTCCTTCTGCTGTATTCGGCGCGGGCCCTTCGCTGACCAGGCGCTCATGCGGCGTTTCGTCGGGGTGGTCCGGTGGTCATGATCTGGCCGTCGGGTAGCTGGATGGTCAGGGTGCGGTCCGCTGTGAGGGTCAACAGCCAGCTGTCGTGGTGGACGTTGTGGTGGTGTCGTACGCACAACGGAAGCAGGTTAGCCACACACTGTTAATCTGCCCTCTATGCCCGAATCTGTCGCACTTGCCGTGTACGCCCGTATCTCGCTCGACTCAGAGGGCACCGCGCTCGGCGTAACTCGCCAGCTGAATGACTGCCGCGAGATGGCCGCCCGACTGGGATGGGCGATCGCCGAGGAGTACGTCGACAACGACCTATCGGCCTATTCGGGCAAACGGCGACCCGCCTACCAACGCATGCTTGACGATCTGCGCGATGGCTATCGAGATGCTGTGATCGTCTATCACGCCGACCGACTGACCCGTCGCCCGATCGAGTTGGAACAGTTCCTCGAAGTCCTCAGCGCCGCCAAGGTGCGCCACGTCCGTTTCGTCACCGGCGCTGACGTTGACATCGCCAGCGGCGATGGACTGATGGTGCTGCGCATGATGGCCGCAGTAGCCGCTAGCGAATCCGCGTCCAAGGGCCGACGTATTCGCCGCAAGCTCGACGACGTCGCCGCCGCTGGCCGCCCACATGGCGGATCACGACGCCCGTTCGGTTTCGAAAACGACCGCATCACCCACCGTCCCGACGAAGCCGCGATCATCCGCACCCTCGCCGCCCGTTTCATCGCCGGAGACAGTCTCAGCTCACTCGTTCGCTGGCTCGACACCACCGAAGTGCGCACCGTGTTCGACACGCCGTGGCGTACCGGAACCGTGAAAGACATGCTCTCATCGGCGCGCATCGCCGGGCTACGCAGACATCGCGACGAAATCGTCGGACCAGCAGTCTGGAAGCCGATCATCACCGACAACCAACGCAGCGCGATCCTCGCTCAAATGGCCCAGCGCAGCGTCACACGCGAACGTTCACCACGCAGCTACCTGCTCAGCGGAATGCTGCGCTGCGGCAAGTGCGAGGCAACCCTGTACTCGATGCGCCGCGAAACCACCCGCCGTTATGTCTGCTCATCCGGCGCCGACCACCGCGGCTGCGGCCGCCTCACCGTCGTCGCTCCACCACTCGAAGAACTCATCGTCGACGCCGTCCTGTACAGACTCGACACACCCCAACTCGCCGCAGCCCTCGAAGGCCGCACCGCAGCAGACCACCAGACGATCGCCCTCGGCGACGCCCTCGCCCAAGACCGCCAACGACTCGACGAGCTCGCCCACATGTGGGGCAACAAAGAAATCAGCCGCGGCGAATGGTCCATCGCCCGACAACCAATCGACACCCACATCCGCGACACCGAACGGCGCCTGGCAACCATCACGCGCAGCGACGCCCTCGCAGGGCTCATCGGCAACGGCACAACCCTCCGAACCCAATGGGCCGACCTCAACCTCACCCGCCAACACGCAATCGTCAAAGCCGTCCTCGACCACGCAATCATCAACGCCGGCACCAACGGCGCCCGCCACCTCGACCCCAACCGCGTCGACCCCGTCTGGCGACTCTAGCCTCCCATGAGCGCGACAGATCCGCAATGCGCCATACCCGGTTGACGACCATGGGAGCGTGTGTTGCATGGCTCTTTTCTTCGCAGTCTTGGGCATCG
>JANPGV010000081.1:0-1975 GCA_031424145.1 Ilumatobacteraceae bacterium | reverse complement strand
CGGTGCTCGGCACCGCATCGACGCTGGTCGCTGACTGGATCGATATGTCCACCACCTGGAACTGGGTGCTCGAGAACAAATGGGGCGGTCACGTGCCGCAGATCTCGTTCTCGGTCCTCTTCTGGGTGGCGGTCCCGCTGGCCGCCGGCGTCGGCCGGACGATACGACGCGACGTCTCCTACTAGTTGGCTCGACCGGCACCTGGCCGAATGGCGTATCCCGAATGCCAAGCGCGCTACTGCATCGTCTAGCAGGGTGATGAAAAACCTCTGATTGGTGCTCGCGTTCTGCTGGCGGATGGAAAAGAATGGTGGGATGCGAGGCACCCCTGATCCGCAGTTGGCGATGTTGACGACGTTGAGCACGGAGGATCTGATCCCGCCGGATCACCCGATCCGCAAGATCCGGGTTGTGGTCGACGTGGTCATCGCCGAGATCGATGACGTGTTCGACGGCATGTACGCGACGGGCGGCCGCACGAGCGTGCCGCCCGAGACGTTGTTGAAGTCGACGGTGTTGATGGCGATGTACTCGATCCGCTCGGAGCGGGCGTTCTGCGAACGGCTCAACTACGACCTGTTGTTCAAGTGGTTCTTGGACATGCGTATCGATCAGCCGGCGTTCGACGCGACCACGTTCTCGAAGAACCGCAAACGGCTGCTCGAGCATCAGGTCGCGGATGAGTTCTTCGCCGCCGTGGTTCGCCAGGCGAAGCTGCGCCGTTATGTGTCGTCGGATCATTTCTCTGTCGATGGGACGTTGTTGAACGCGTGGGCGTCACACAAGAGCTTCAAACCCAAAGACGGCACCCCACCACCACCGTCGGCGGGCCGCAACGCCGAAGTGCAGTGGCACGGCCAGAAGCGGTCGAACGACACCCATGCCTCCACGACCGATCCGGAGGCCAGGCTGTATCGCAAGTCGAACAACACCGCCGCGACGCTGTGTTTCTCGGGGCATCTGTTGATGGAGAACCGGTACGCGTTGATCGTCGATGCCGAGCTCACCTTCGCCGACGGCTACGCCGAGCGGGCCACCGCGCTGGAGATGCTCGCCCGCCTGCCCAAGAGTCGCCGCCGGCGCACCGTTGCCGGCGACAAGGGCTATGACACCAAAGACTTCGTCGCCTCGGCTCGAGCCGCCGGGTTCACCCCGCACGTCGCCCAGAACACGACGAATCGACGCTCCGCAATCGACGCCAGAACCACTCGACACGCGGGCCATGTCGTCAGTCAACGGATCCGCAAACGGATCGAAGAACCCTTCGGTTGGGTCAAGACCGTCGGCGGTGGACGCAAGCTCCGCTACATCGGCCGAGAACGCAACCGGGCCTGGTTCAAGACCACCGCGGCGGTCTACAACCTGATCCGCATCACCGCACTCGACACACAAACCGCCTGACGCACCAAGGCCCACCGGGGCTGCCCGGAAGATCAGCCGGGCGGATCAAACCGAGAAGGCCAGCCGAGAGCTGGCCATTGCAAATGCAACAACCCCCCGGCCAGCAGCCCTCAACACCCGATTTTCATCACCCTGTTAGACGAGTAGACGCGACGATCACCCGCTGAGTGAGACCGGGCGCAACGTCGGCTCGAAGGTGACGCGAAGGTGACCCGCTGAGTGAGACCGGGGGGCACGTTGTTGGCTCGGAGGTGACGCGAAGGTCACCCGCTGAGTGAGGTGACGGCCAGGCGATCTGCGGCACACGGGCCACACCGTTGAAGGCTGCTACCTCCCGGTCCTGACCTGATTCCCGGCTACCCGTCGCACAGGACCCGACCGTCACCTCACCCAGCGGGTGATCTGACGAAGGCTATCGGTCTGGGCGACCGGTCGAAAGGGCGTGCCGTCGAAACGGGCAACGCGGGAACGGGGTCGGGGATCGGCGGCCGGTAACATGCCCGAACTCGAATTCGCCCGACGCGTCGGACGAAGACGATGGAGGGGTGCGAGAGCGGCCGAATCGGCACGCTTG
>JANPGV010000080.1:0-31581 GCA_031424145.1 Ilumatobacteraceae bacterium | reverse complement strand
CACCGCTGATCGCCGGGACCTTGTTGACGATCACACCGGCCAGTTCGAGGTCGCTGTTGTGAGTGTTCCAGACCTCGTCGATCGCATCGGCAACCGACCCGATCCCGCGGAGGCCCAGGGCCGCCGGCTCGACGACTATCAGAGCCAGGTCGGCGGCGATCAGGCCACTTATGGTCAAGTTGCCGAGCGAAGGTGGGCAGTCGATCAACACGGCGTCGTATTCGTCGGCGACCTGGTGGAGCGCGCGACGCAGGCGTTTCGGCTTGCCGGCCTCATGATCCTGCAGGCTTGGCGATGACGGCACGACGTCGATCTCGAGACCCCAATGCGACATGAGGACGTTGAGCGGGGCCCGGCCGGGGCCGAGCACGTCGGCCGTGGAGGGTCGGTCATCGGTCGGGTCGTGGCCGAGCACCCAGGTGCTCGATCCCTGGGGATCGAGGTCGACCACAAGGACCCTTTGGCCCGCCTCGGCGGCCGCAGAAGCCAATCCCAGCGTGACAGTGGTCTTGCCGACCCCGCCCTTTTGATTCAGCAACGCCGCAATACGACCCATCGGGGTCATAGTGTCACACTGCGCAGGACGAGTGACACCCGCTACCTGCGGGGATGCCGCATGTTGGTCCCCCGAACCGGTAGAGTGGCGTCCAATGTCAACTCTCTAGGTTCGGGAGCCCTACCGTGAAGAAGGGTCGTCATCGCCGCTTCGAAGAAGCGCGAAAGCTGAAACAAGCTGGTCCCAGTGCATTAGATCTGGGATTCGGAAGCAACGATCATCGTCAACCAACGCAAGACGACGAATACGCCGCGCTTGCGGAGAAGTACGGCGTCACGTTCGATGACGACGAAGAAGACGAGTCCGACGACTGAACCTCGGGAGCCCGGCATTGCTCGCCACTACGTCCCCCTGATAGGTCATGTCTACTCCTCTTCGTAACGTTGCTCTGGTCGCCCACGTCGACCACGGCAAAACCACACTCGTCGATGCGCTGCTGCGCGCCACAGGGACGTTCGCGGCCCACCAGGCGGTGGTCGATCGCGTCCTGGACTCGAATGATCAAGAGCGCGAGCGGGGCATCACGATCCTGGCCAAGGCCGCCTCTGTCACCTGGAAGGGTGTCAAGATCAATCTGGTCGACACGCCCGGCCACGCCGACTTCGGTGGCGAGGTCGAGCGCGCCCTCACCATGGTCGACGGCGTCTTGCTGCTGGTCGATGCTGCCGAGGGGCCACTTCCGCAGACCCGCTACGTGTTGCAGAAGGCCTTGGCGCTCGATCTCCCGGCGATCGTCATCATCAACAAGGTCGACCGTGGCGACGCGCGTGCAGACGAGGTGCTCGACGAGATCTATCAGCTGTTCATTGATCTGGACGCCGGTGACCGTCACATCGACTTCGAGATCATTTCGGCCGTGGCCCGCGAGGGCAAGGCCATGCGTGGCATCGGGATGCCCGGCGACGATGCGGACCTGTCGCCACTGCTCGACACCATCATCGAGTCCATTCCGGCGCCGACCGGCGACCCCGCTGCACCCTTGCAGGCGATGGTCACCACTCTCGACGCCAGTGAATATCTCGGCCGCCTGGCGATCGGCCGCGTCGTCAACGGCGTCATGCGCCGAGGCGAGACCGTCGCCCTGCTCGAAGAAGAGTTCTCCGAGGGCCAGCCGCCCCTGAAGCGACGACTGACCCAGCTGATGGCATTCGAGGGCGTCAGCCGCAACGAGGTCGACCAGTTGTCAGCCGGTGATCTCTTCGTCGTCGCCGGATTCCCCGAGGTCGAGATCGGCGACACCATCGCTTCGGCCGACGCTCCGATTGCACTCACCCGGCTCACAGTCGACGAGCCGGTGCTGCGAATGACGTTCGGTGTCAACACGTCGCCGTTCGCCGGCAGGGACGGCAAGTACGTCACCAGTCGTCACCTCGTCGACCGGCTCAACAAAGAACTGCTCGGCAACGTCTCGATCAAGCTGTTCGAGACCGGGTCGCCCGACGTCATCGAAGTCGCCGGCCGGGGAGAACTGCAACTGGCCGTGCTCATCGAGTCGATGCGCCGTGAGGGCTACGAGCTGCAGGTCAGCCGGCCAGAGGTCATCACCAAGGAAGTCAACGGCAAGCGGTTCGAGCCGCAAGAGCGCGGTGTCTGCGACGTTCCCGACGAGCACGTCGGCACCGTCACTCAAGAGCTCGCGCCGCGCAAGGGCCGCATCACGGACCTGCGCACCGGCGATGCCGGCCGCACGATCATCACTTTCGAGTGCCCGAGCCGCGGCCTCATCGGCTTCCGATCCTTGCTGATGACCACCACGCGAGGAACGGCCCTGCTGCACCAGCACCACATGGGCTGGATGCCGTGGGCCGGCGACATGCCCGACTCACGCGGCGGGGCGATGGTCTCCGATCGCGTTGGCCAGACAACTGGTTACGCCCTCGACAAGCTCCAGCTCAGTGGTCAGTTCTTCGTCGCTCCTGGCGAGCAGGTTTATGAAGGCATGGTCGTGGGTGAGTGCGCCCGCGACGACGAGATGGTCGTCAACGCCGTGCGGCCGAAAGAGAAGAACAACATCCGTACCCACAGCCACGACGACGCCGTCAAGTTGCCGACGCCGAAGATTCACACGCTGGAGACCGCGATCGAGTGGATCGTCGAGGACGAGCTGGTCGAAGTGACACCGAAGGCGATCCGCATCCGCAAACGATTCCTCCCGCTGGAAGAGCGCCGGAAAGCCAACAAGAAAGTCAGCGCCTAACCCACGCTCCGTACTTGCCGACGCGGGCACCGCAGTGGTCCTCTACGGACCATTCCGCCGCCCGCGTTGCCAATTCGATGGTTAACGGCGGATCGCGGGGTGGGGTAGCGGGGTCCACTTGGGGCGTTCGAGCAGGGCCACCATCTGGTCGTGGGCGGTTTGGCCGACCATCTCGATGATCTCGTCGCGCAGGTACTGGTAGGCCGGGATGCCACCGACGAAGGCTTCGTGAGTCTCGGTGCACCACCAGTGGAAGTCGTCGCCACCCTCACCCCAGTCGCGTCGCTTCCACTCTCGAAGCGTCGACGTGACGTAACCGTTGTCGTCGGTGTGATGCTCGAGGCGCAGCGGCAGCTGCCAGCAGACATCGGGCTTCCAGTCGATGTACCGCTCGCCCGCCTCGACGGCGGCGATGTGCAGCGCGCAGCCGGCACCACCCGGGAAGTCGGGTTGGTTGTGGAAGATGCAGGCGCCCTTGACGACACGGGTCTTGGTCGCCCCATCTTCGGTTTCCAGGACACCCTTGTTGTGACCCTTCTTGTAGTTCTGCCAGTGGCGCGGCTCGAGACGCGTCAAAGCGGTGAGCACCGTCTGCACGTCGTCGTCGTCGACGAAGTGGGCGCCGTGACTGCAACAGCCTTGGGCGAGGTCCGTCGCGTCGTGGTCGAGCACCCCTTTGCAACCGGCGCCGTAGATGCAGCTCCAGTTCGATCGCAGGAACGTGGCGTCGAAGACCCAGGTTCGGCGTTCGCTGCTGTCCTCGAAGCTGATCCACTCGTGCAGATCCAGCGGCGGCGTGTCGGAATGCTTGGGCACGCGCTGAACCTACCTCGGTAGGCTGACAACTCCATGGCTTCTCCACCACAGAACGCTGACCAGCTGCGCGATACCTTCCTCGATTGCTTCGCCAAGCGCGCACATACGGTCGTGCCATCGGCAAGCCTGATTCCACACGATCCGACGGTCCTGTTCACGGTGGCGGGCATGGTGCCGTTCAAGCCGTACTTCGTCGGCGACGAGGTGCCGCCGTTCAAACGCGCAGTCAGCAGCCAGAAGTGTGCTCGGGCAGGCGGCAAGCACAACGACCTCGACGACGTCGGGCGCACCAAGCGGCACCTCGTGTTCTTCGAGATGCTCGGCAACTTCAGTTTCGGCGAGTACTTCAAGAACGAGATCATTCCGTGGAGCTGGGAGCTGACCACCGAGACGTTCGGCATCGATGGCGACAAGCTGTGGATCACCGTCCACGAAAGTGACGACGAGGCCGAGGCGATCTGGCACGAGCAGGTCGGCGTGCCGATGGATCGCATCCAACGTCTCGGCGACAAGGACAACTTCTGGCAGATGGGCGACACCGGCCCGTGCGGTCCGTGCAGCGAGATCCACATCGACCGTGGGCCGTCGTTCGGCCCTGAGGGTGGTCCGATCGGCGACCCCGCCGGCGATCGCTTCATGGAGTTCTGGAACCTCGTGTTCATGCAGTACAACCAGGCCTCCGATGGCAGTCGCACGCTGTTGCCGAAGCCGTCGATCGACACGGGCCTCGGATTGGAACGCATGCTCTGCTTGCTGCAAGGTGTCGACTCGGTCTGGGAGACCGATCTGATGCTGCCGCTCATCGACCAGGCTTGCAGCCTCACCGGAAAGACTTACGTGCCCGGCGAATACGACCACCGCGAGAGCTTCGCGATGCGCGTCCTCGCCGAGCATGCTCGCAGCAGCACGATGCTGGTCAGCGACGGGGTGTTCCCGTCCAACGAGGGTCGCGGCTACGTGCTGCGCCGGATCATCCGCCGAGCAGTGAGATACGCCTATCTCCTCGGGACCGAGAAGCTGGTCATGCCGTCGCTTGTCGAGACAGCGGTCGACATCATGGGTTACGCCTATCCCGACGTCTCCAAGAATCGCGACTTCGTCGTCGGAGTGCTCACTCGCGAAGAGGAGCGCTTCCGCCAGACCCTGAAGCACGGGTTGTCGATCCTCGAAGACGAGCTGAGCGGCGATCGCGCCGAACTACCCGGCTCGACCGCGTTCTTGTTGCACGACACCTATGGTTTCCCACTCGAGCTGACCGAAGAGATCGCCGGCGAGCGCAACGTAGCGGTCGACACAGCGGGCTTCGAGACCGAGATGAAAGCTCAGCGCCAACGTGCCAAGGCGGCGAGGAAGGGCACCGCCACCGACGACGATCGCCTCGACGTGTACCGGGAGATCGTCGAGCAGTTCGGGATCACCGAGTTCCTCGGCTACACCGATGATTCGACGGATTCCCGCCTGTTGGCCGTGGTGCCCAACGATGACGACACAGTCGAGCTCTTCCTCGACCGCACCCCGTTCTATGCCGAGAGCGGCGGTCAGGTCGGCGACACCGGCACGATCAAGTCAGCGGACGGGGGCACCGCGGAGGTCCTCGACACGACCTTTGCCTTACCCGGTCTGCGGCGTCACACCGCACGCATCACCGAGGGAACGTTGGCGGCGGGCGCTCAGGTCACAGCCTCGATCGACGTTGGCCGCCGTGCCGCGATCCGTCGCAACCACACAGGTACGCATGTGCTGCACTACGCGCTCCGCAAGGTGCTCGGTGAACATGTCAAGCAGGCCGGCTCGCTCGTGGCGCCGGATCGGCTTCGATTCGACTTCAGCCACTACGACGCCGTGACCGATGCCGAGATCGCCGAGATCGAACGCATCGCCAACAGTGAGACGCTGGCCAACTTGCCGGCGCGCGCGTTCGAGACGACGAAGGAAGAGGCCTCTGCTCTCGGTGCCATCGCCTTCTTCGGCGACAAGTACGGCGACATCGTCAGGGTGCTCGAGGTCGGCAACTCGATCGAGCTCTGCGGAGGCACCCACGTGCGCGCCGCCGGCGACATCGGTCTGATCAAGATCGTCAGCGAGTCCTCGATCGGGTCCAACCTCCGTCGAATCGAAGCGGTCACCGGTGAGAACTCGGTTCGTCTCCTGCAGCGCGACGAGAGGTTGGTCAGCGAGGCAGCACGGCTGCTCGGCTCGACGGCCGACGAACTGGTCGGCGGGGTTCAGCGTCGGCTCGAAGAGATCAGGTCGTTGCAGGACGAAATCAAGAACCTGCGCGGGCAACTGGCCAGCGGCCGCGCCACGGAGTTGGCCGCGGCCGCAGCGAATGGCATCGTCGTGACTCGCGTCGACGGCATCAGTCCGTCAGACCTGCGCGATCTGGCCGTCGCTGTGCGTCAGCAGGCCGGTGTTCATACCGTGGTGCTCGGTGGCGTCACCGATACCGGCGGCGTCTCACTGGTTGCTGCCGTGACCAGTGAGTCCGGCAAGGTCGCCGGCGACCTCATCAAGGACGCGGCCAGGGCCGTGGGCGGCGGCGGTGGAGGCAAGGGCGACATCGCCACAGCCGGTGGAAAGAACCCGGAGGGCCTCGACGAGGCTCTGCGAATCGCTGCGGAGGCGGCCACTCAGTGACCGCCTCGGCCATCCGCGCTCTCGGGCTCGACCTGGGCTCGAAGCGCGTCGGGGTGGCCATCGGCGATCGCACCGGCACGATTGCCTCACCGCTGCAGGTGATACAGCGCAGCGGCAGCGTTCGGCGAGATCACGAGATGATTGCCGCGCTCGTCCTCGAGGAAGAGGCCGACATCGTGGTCGTCGGTCTGCCGCTCAACATGAACGGCTCCAGCGGTCCTGCCGCGCAGGCTGCCATCGACGAGGCTGCGGCGCTGGCTACCGTTGTCGCCGTGCCAGTGGTGACCTTCGACGAGCGACGCACGACGGTGACGGCCGATCAGGCGATGATCGAAGCCAACATGCGCGCCCAGGCGCGGCGAAGGATCGTCGACAAGATCGCCGCAGCAGTCATGCTGCAGAACTGGCTCGACGCCGGCGGTCCGGGACGATGAGGCCGGCGAGATGAGCCGCCGGGGGACAGCGCTCGAAGAGCGTGGTTGGCAGCACGACCCGTGGGACGATCCCGACGTCACCGATGCGTTGGTGGTCGAGCGCACTCGTCGCCAACACCGTTCGATCAAGTACATCGTGTACTTCGCCGGGATCATCGTTGTCGCCGCTCTCATCGTCGTGGGCTGCGTTGGGATGTGGTACCTGCGCCAGGTCAACCCAGCGGGGGACCCGGGCGCGGTCGAGGTCTTCAAGGTCTTGCCGACCGACACCGTCGAGACCGTCTCGGCGCGGTTGCAGGAGCGTGGCTTGATCACGAATGCACGCGTGTTCCGCTACTACGTCGACCACAACGGCGGTCTCGTCCTGACACCGGGCGACTACGAGCTTCGTCCCCGCGACCACATCGGAAACCTCATGCGCGTGTTGCGAACGCCGCCGTCGCTGACGTACACCAAGGTCACGTTCCCCGAGGGCTTCACTCTCGAGAAGATGAGCGAACGATTGTCGGCGAAACTGCCGCGCACCGATCCGCTGGCCTTCATGACGGCAGTCACCGATGGCTCCATCAAATCACCGGTTCCTGGTCAGCCCGAGGGGCTTGCGTCGCTGGAGGGCCTGCTGTTCCCCGACACCTACCAGATCTCGGCAGACGAGACTCCCAGCCACATCGCCCAGCGGATGGTCGACCTGATGGACCTCGTGGTGCGGCAGGAGGATGTGGTCAACAAGGCGTACCCGGAGCAGTTGTCGGCATACCAGGTGTTGATCATCGCCTCGGTGATCGAGCGTGAAGCCAAGGTCGACGAAGACCGTCCCAAGATCGCGCGGGTCATCCTCAACCGCCTCGCCTTGGGCATGCCGCTGCAGATCGACGCGACGCTGCTGTACGGCCAGCCGCCGGGCTCGTCGCCCAGTGCGCTCAGCCTCATCGACACGCCGTACAACACCTACATGCACACCGGCTTGCCGCCCACGCCGATCGCCAACCCCGGTCGTGCCTCGATCCAAGCGGTCGTCAACCCGGCGCCGGATCCCTCACAGGGCGACCCCATCTGCGTCGCCCTGCCCGATCCCACCGACTGCCACTACCTCTTCTACGTCGTAGCCGACGAAGAGGGTCGCCACGTGTTCGCCGCAACGGCGGAACAACACGACATCAACGTGCAGCATGCACGCGACCTTGGGTTGCTGGGGTGATATCGGCAACGACGCGTGTTGCTGCAGCCATCGGCAGCCCGGTGCGCCACAGCTTGTCGCCCGCGCTGCACAACGCCGGCTTTGCCGCGACCGGTGTCGATTGGGTCTACACCGCCTTCGAGGTCGAGCCGGGGCAGGCCGGGGCCGCGCTCGCTGCAATGCGCGTGCTCGGCCTCGGTGGTCTGTCGGTCACCATGCCGCACAAGGAGGCTGTCGCGTCATTGGTCGACGAGCTCGACCCGGCAGCGGCCGCGTTGCGAAGCGTCAACACCGTGGTGCCGATCGGTGACGGGCGGCTGAAGGGCTACAGCACCGATGGCGCCGGATTCGTCGCGTCGCTGACCGCCGAAGGTCTCGAAGTCGAAGGCCGGCAGATCTGCGTGATCGGCGCAGGGGCTGCGGCGCGGGCCATCATCGATTCGCTGGCCCGTGCCGGCGCGGCCCGGATCGCCGTGGTCAACCGTACGGCCGACCGGGCGCAGGCGGCAGCCGATGTGGCGCCTGGGATCGCGACTGTGGCCAGTCCCGACGTCGTGGGCGATTGCGACATCGTCGTCAACGCGACATCGATCGGGATGGGCACGCATGGGATGCCATTCGACGCCAAGCTCCTGAATGAACATCAAGTTGTCGCCGACATCGTCTATCACCCGCGTTGCACGGCCTTGCTCGCCGCGGCGCGAGATCGCGGTACGCGCACCGTCGAGGGGTTGGGCATGCTCGTGCATCAGGCCGTTCTGCAGCAGCAGTTGTGGACAGGTATCAGCCCGCCGGCGACGCTGATGTGGGCTGCGGCAGAGCGGGAGTTGGCTTCGCGGGGCCAGTAGCCTTGACGTGATGCTTCGATACCTCACCGCCGGCGAATCGCATGGCCAAGCCCTGGTCGTCATCGTCGAGGGCCTGCCCGCGGGGTTGTCGATCACCGTCGAAGAGATTCAGGAAGAGATGGCCCGCCGGCGACTCGGTTTCGGCAGAGGTCCCCGCCAGAAGTTCGAGCAGGACGAGTTGACGTTGCTCGGTGGTGTGCGCCATGGCCGCACACTTGGTTCACCCCTTGCGATCGAGATCAAGAACAGCGAGTGGTTCCGCAGCGACAAGTGGCATGAAGAGATGTCGCCGGCCCCGGGCGCGACGAAACAACCGCTGACCCAGGTGCGCCCTGGTCACGCTGATCTCGTCGGCATGCAGAAGTACGGGTTCACTGACGCGCGCGACGTGCTCGAGCGCGCCAGCGCTCGCGAAACCGCTGCCCGGGTTGCCGCTGGGGCCGTCGTGAAGAAGCTGCTCTCGGAACTGGGTGTGTCGATCCTGTCGCACGTCGTGCAGATGGGCAGCGTCCGCTCGAAAGCCATCGAACGCCCCACCATCGCCGACCTTGCTCGAGTCGACGAGTCGCCGGTCCGCTGCTTCGATGCCGCTGCCGAAGCTGCAATGATCGACGAGGTCAAGGCCGCGGCAAAAGACGGCGATTCGCTTGGCGGCGTGGTCGAGGTGCTCGGCTATGGGATCCCGATCGGCCTCGGTAGCTACGTGCACTGGGATCGAAAGATCGATGCGGCCCTCGCTCAGGCGGTCATGAGCATCCAAGCGGTCAAGGGCGTCGAGATCGGCGATGGTTTCGAGGGCGCGGGCCGTCGTGGGAGTGCAGCGCACGACGCGATCGTGTGGGACGACGCAACAGGGGAGTACCGACGCGAGACCACCCTGGCAGGTGGCACCGAGGGGGGCATGACAACTGGCGAGTTGTTGGTCGTGCGCGCCGCGATGAAGCCGTTGGCAACGCTCAACCAGCCGACGCTGAAGACCGTCGATGTCGTCACCAAGGAGGCGACCGTCAGCTTCAAGGAACGAACCGACGTCACAGCCGTGCCGGCAATGGGCGTGGTGGCCGAGACGATGGTGGCGTTGGTCCTTGCAGCCGAAGCGCAACGCAAGTTCGGCGGCGATTCGATCTCCGAGTTCGTACGCAACGCCGAGTCGTTTCGCGGCTCGCTCGGTTAGTCGTGGGCGTCGCCGCCGATCAGCATCTCGTCCTCGTCGGGTTGATGGGATCGGGGAAGACCACGGTGGCGCGCATCGCCGCAGAACGGCTCGGCCGGCGCGTGATCGACAGCGATGCCGTCATCGAGCAGGCCACCGGCCGGACGGTCCGCCAGATCTTCGCCGACGATGGCGAGGAAGCATTCCGCAAGTTGGAGTCGGCCGCGTTGTTGGATGCTCTGGCCAGCCCGGAACCGGCAATCATCGCGGCGGCCGGTGGCGTGGTGCTGCGCGAAGAGAACCGTGCTGCGCTCAAGAAGGCCAACGCCAAGGTCGTGTGGTTGTGCGCGACCCCGGAGTTGTTGGTCGAGCGGGCGGCCTCGGGCGGCCATCGTCCGCTGCTGGACGACGATCCGGCCGGTACGTTGCAGCGCATGCACGCCCAGCGCCAAGCGCTCTACCGAGAAGTCGCCGACGCCATCGTGTTGGTCGACAACCGCACTCCCAACGAGGTCGCCGAGGCGGTGCTGAGATGATCACGATCCCAGTAGGGCTGGGCGACCGCAGCTACGACGTGCTGGTCGGTCACGGGGCCCGCCACGAAGTCGCCGGCCTGCTGCCGGCATCCGCCAAGCGGGCGGCGATCGTCACCCAGGACGGCATACCGATCACCGTCGACCCCGGGATTCCGAGCGAGGTGTTCACGATCGGTCAGGGCGAGGAGCACAAGTCTCTCGCCACCGTCGAAGAGTTGTGCAGAGGGTTCGCTCGCTTCGGCCTGACGCGAAACGATGTCGTGATCGGTGTCGGCGGTGGTCTCGTGACGGACGTGGCGGGGTTCGCTGCGGCCTCGTGGCACCGAGGAGTGTCGCTCGTCAACGTATCGACCACCTTGCTCGGCATGGTCGATGCCGCGATCGGCGGCAAGACCGGAGTGAACCTCTCCACTGTCGATGGAACCGGTGGCAAGAACCTGATCGGCGCGTTCTGGCAACCCTCCGGCGTCATCTGCGACCTCGATGCCTTGGCGACGCTGTCACCTCGCGAGGTCCGTTGCGGACGCGGCGAGATGGCGAAGTACCACTTCCTCACGGGCGACGACCTGCTGGCGATGAGCGAGCCGGAACGCATTGCTCGATGTGTTCAGATCAAAGCCGACATCGTGTCGGGCGACGAGCGGGAATCAGGCCAACGGGCGCTGCTCAACTACGGGCACACGCTGGCGCACGCTTTGGAGGTCGAGACCGGCTATGCCCTGGCGCACGGCGAGGCCGTTGCCGTCGGATTGGTCTACGCCGCTCACCTGGCCCACGGCCTTGGCCGGATCGACGACCGCCGGGTCGAGCAGCACTACGAAGTTGTGGGCGGGAGCTACGAGCTGAACACGGAGCTCCCCCAAGGTGTCGATCGTCAGCGGTTGATCGAGCTGATGGGCCGCGACAAGAAGGCGCTCGACGACGGGCTCACTTTCGTGCTCGACGGTCCGCGCGGGGTCGAACTTGTCAGCGGGATCACCGTGGAAGCAGCGCAAGATGCGTTCGACGAGCTCAGGCACCGGTGACCACCACTCCGTGCCTGCAGACCGAACGCCTGCTGATGCGCGAGTGGCGCGACGGTGATCGGGCTCCTTATGCCGCGCTGAACAGCGATCCTGAAGTCATGCGCCACTTTCCGTCGATGCTCACTCCGCAGCAGAGCGAGGAGATGATCGACCGGATGGTCAACGCCTGGCGCGATCGAGGGTTTGGACTATGGGCCGTGGAACGCGACGACACCGGGGAGTTCATCGGCTTCGTCGGGTTGTCGGCCCCCGCCTGGCAGACCTGGTTCACTCCCTGCGTCGAGGTGGGCTGGCGGTTGGCAAAGCAGCACTGGGGCAACGGCTTCGCAACGGAAGCAGCGCTGGCGACCTTGGACTGGGGCTTCGAACATGTCGACCTTCCCAACGACGAGATCGTCAGCTTCACCACCGAAGGCAACGTCAACTCACGACGGGTCATGGACAAGATCGGCCTGACCCACGATCCCGACAGAGACTTCGATCATCCGCTGTTGCCGGACTGGGTCGACCGTCGTCACGTCCTGTACCGAATCGATCGTCGGCAACACGCCGAGCGCGTGGCACGATAGAGACGTGTCGCTGATCAGCCTCTTGCATGGGCCCAACCTCAACCTGCTCGGTCAGCGTGAACCAGAGATCTATGGCACTGCAACGCTCGACGATTACGTCGAGTTCGCCACAGCAGCCGCAGCCGAGTTCGGTCATCAGGTGCAGGCCTTTCAGACCAATCACGAAGGGGAACTGGTCGACGCGATCCACGGGGCGCGTGGCATAGCGGCGGCGATCATCATCAATCCCGGCGCGTTCACGCATTACGCGTGGAGCATCCACGATGCTCTCGCGGTGTTCGACGGTCCGGTCGTCGAGGTCCACATCTCAAATCCCAACGCCCGCGAGCCCTGGCGGCACACCAGCGTGATCGCGCCGGTGTCTACAGGATCGATCATGGGCTTCGGAATGCTCGGCTACCGCCTAGCCGTCGAGGCTGTCGCCGCCAAGCTGGGTTCGCCGTGATGCCACCGCTGGAGGTTGCTGGGCGGGCGCCCCGCGTTCGTCGCAGGTTCGATCAGGCCGAGGCACTGCTGGTGAGCGACCTCACCAACATCCGCTGGTTGACAGGTTTCACCGGATCGAACGGATGGGCGTTGTTGACACCCGGCGATGTCGTGCTGATCACCGATGGCCGGTACGGCGACCAGGCGACGGCCCAGTTGGTCGAGGCGGGCGTTGGTGGTCGGGTGATCGTCGGACTATCGGGCGCGGCAATGCTCGATTCACTGTCAGCAGAGGTTTCGAACTTCGCCTCGGTCGGCTTCGAATCGGCACATGTGACGTACGAGCAATTCCAACGGTTCCAGAACATGTTCAAGACCTCGTTGGTTCCCGTGGGTGGAGTCATCGAAGCCGAACGCCGGGTGAAGGACGACGGCGAGATCGCCCGGATGGCCGAAGCCGGCAGGATCGCCGACACGGCGCTCTCAGATGTATTGCATGCCGGTGGCCTAGAGGGCAGCACCGAGGCCCAAGTGCGCAACCAGCTCGAGATCCGCATGCGTGAGCTCGGTGCCAGCGGTCCGAGCTACGAGACGATCGTCGCTACGGGGCCGGTGCACGCGGCGCGTCCACATCACCGGCCGACGGATCAGTCGATCGAGCCCGGGCACACCGTGATCATCGACGTGGGGGCTCTGTACGACGGCTACCACAGCGACATGACACGCACCTTCTTCGTCGGGGAGTCGACGTCGCTTCAACAGGAGCTCTACGAGGTCGTCCTCAACGCCCAATGTGCGGGCGTTGCCGCCGTCGAGGCCGGCATCAGCAGCGCTGAGCTCGACGCCGTCTGTCGCGGCGCGATCGAAGAGGCCGGTTATGGGGAGTGGTTCAGCCATGGAACCGGGCACGGTGTGGGCTTGTTGATCCACGAAGATCCGTTCATCAATCGGACAGGTGACCTGAAATTGCAAGTCGGGGACGTAGTGACCGTTGAGCCTGGGGTCTATCGTGAAGGATTCGGTGGTATCCGTGTCGAAGACCTCCTGGTCGTGACGGAAATTGGCTGCCGAGTACTCACTGCATCGCCGAAGGATTCACCGTGCCCGCCATCACCACCAACGATCTGAAGAACGGCATCACCCTGGAGCTCGACAACGGGCTCTTCCAAGTGGTCGAGTTCCAGCACGTCAAGCCGGGCAAGGGCGGCGCGTTCGTGCGCACGAAGTTGCGCAATGTGAAGACCGGCAACGTCTTCGACCGCACCTTCAACGCAGGTGTCCGCGTCGAGCAGGCGCTCCTCGAGAAGAAGGACATGCAGTTCCTGTATCGGGACGGCAACGAGTACGTGTTCATGGACACCGACAACTACGACCAGATCCACGTTGCCCCCGTCGCACTCGGTGACGCCGCCAACTACATGGTCGAACAAGCAATCGCAATCATCGCGTTCTACCAAGGCGACATCGTGTCGGTCGAGATCCCGGCCTCCGTCGAGTTGTCGGTCACTGAAACCGAGCCTGGGATGCAGGGCGATCGCGTCTCGGGAGCGCGCAAGCCGGCAACGCTCGAGACCGGTCTGGTCCTGCAGGTACCGCTGTTCATCAACCCGGGCGACCGAGTCAAGGTCGACACGCGCAGCGGCGACTACATCACTCGAGTCTGAGGTGGCACGCCGCAGGCTCCGCCCCGCTGAGGACGAACGCACCGATTCTCGCGAGCGGGCGATGATGCTGCTGTACGAAGCCGATTCCAAGGGGATCCCCGCGAGCGACGTTATGGCCGCGCAGATCTCCGAGCCCGACGAACTGACCACGTTGTTGGTCGAAGGCGTCGAGCAGCACCAGGGCCGGCTCGACCAGGCCATCAGCGAGTACTCGCGTGGTTGGACGTTGGAGCGCATGCCGACCATCGATCGCACCGTGCTACGGATTGCCGGATTCGAGTTGCTGGGCCGCACCGATGTCCCCGTCGCCGTGGTGCTCAATGAGGCCGTCGAACTGGCCAAGCGCTTCTCGACGGACGACTCGGGGCGCTTCGTCAACGGCGTGCTGTCGTCGTTGGTGCCGGTGCTTCGTCCCAGCGCCTGACGGCGTACGGTCATGCCGTGCCGGACCCGAAGTCAGCCGCGATCGAAGTTGCGGTGGGGGATCGAGCGGTGCGCGTCTCCAACCCGGACCGCGTGTATTTCCCGGAGATCGGAGCGACCAAGCTCGATTTGGTCAACTACTACCTGAGCGTGGGTGATGGAATTGTCAACGCGCTCCGGGAGCGGCCGTGCATGTTGCACCGCTTCCCGACGGGTGTCACCGGCGAGAAGGTTCATCAGAAGCGCGTCCCCAAGGGGGCGCCACCATGGCTCGGTACCGTGCGCCTGTTCTTTCCGCGCTACGGGCAGCACGCGGATGAGCTGTGCGTCACGGAACTGGCGGAAGTGATATGGGCGGTGCAGATGTCAACCGTCGAGTTTCATCCGTGGAACTCGAGACGGGCAGATACGGAGAAGCCGGACGAATGGCGGATCGATCTCGATCCCATGCCCGAGTGCGACTTCACGAGAGTCCGCCGGGTGGCCCACGTTGCACACGAGGTGCTCGACGAGCTCGGGGCCGTCGGCTGGCCGAAGACCTCAGGAGGCCGCGGACTGCACATCTACGTCAGAATCGAACCGTTGTATGGGTTCACCGACGTCCGCCGCGCCGCGTTGGCCTTCGCCCGGGAGGTCGAACGACGCGCTCCAGAGGATGTCACGACGACGTGGTGGCGCAAGGACCGCGACCCGACAGCGGTTTTCGTCGACTACAACCAGAATGCCCGTGATCACACGATGGCTGCCGCCTATTCGGTCCGCGGATTTCCCGATGCTCGAGTTTCGGCGCCGATCAGCTGGGAAGAGGTCAACGACGTCGATCCGGCCGGTCTCACCATCTCGACCGTTCCGCAACGCTTCGCCGAGCTCGGCGATCTGCACTCGCACATCGACGACTCCGTGTTCCAGATCGATCAGCTGCTGGCCTGGGCAGAGCGCGACGAGCGTGCCGGGGCCGGCGATCCCGGCACGCCGGACTCGCCCGACGAATGAACACCTCTCGGTCGACGTGCCAGACTCTCCGACGTCGTGCTCTCTGATCCTCTTCTCCGCATCGAAGGCCTTACCAAGCGGTACCCGGGGGTCACGGCGCTCGATGACCTGACCATCGCCCTGCCTCGTGGTCTGGTCGGCCTCGTCGGAGCGAACGGTGCCGGCAAGACAACCATGTTCCGTCTGCTGCTCGGGCTCTCCAAACCAACCGAGGGCACCATCGAGGTCTGCGGTATCGATGTGGCGGCCAACCCCATCGAGGTCCGCTCGCGCCTCGGCTACATGCCCGAACACGACTGTCTGCCGCTCGATCAGACTGCTGCCGATGTGGTGTCGACGTTCGGCGAGCTGAGCGGTTTGCCGGCACGAGCGGCACGTCAACGTGCCTCCGACATCCTCGATCTCGTCGGGCTCGATGAAGCCCGTTTTCGTCCGATCAGCGGGTTCTCGACCGGGATGCGTCAGCGGGCCAAGCTCGCCCAGGCGCTGGTCGGCGATCCGGAGCTCGTGCTGCTCGACGAACCGACGGCGGGTCTCGATCCTCTCGGCCGCGAAGAGATGCTCGCCCTCGTCGCCCGGCTCGGCTCGTTCGGGATCTCGGTGATCATGGCGACCCATTTGCTCGACGATGTGCAGCAGGTGTGCGATCACGTGGTGATGATCGATGCCGGCCGTCTCGTCGTCTCGGGCGGCACCAATTCGCTGCTCGAGCGCACGGGGCTGGTGACTGTCGACGTCGGTGACCGATGGGAGGAGCTGGCCGCCGGTCTGGCTCAGGCTGGTCTGGTGGCGGCTGCCGATGAAGGTCTCGTCGAGGTGACTGTGGAAGGCACCGACGAGATGGATCTGCTCCGGGACGTCATCGCCGACCTCCAACTCCCGCTCTACCGGCTGTCGACGCGATTGACATCGCTCGACGAGGTGTTCCTCCGCCTTGCCGGGAGTGCTTCGTGAACATCCTCGGTGCAGGTGCCGTCTACGACCGCGGGTATCGCCCCTACGAGGGACCGCGTGGCCTTCGTGGAGCCGCGACGTTCGCGTTGTACAAGGCGTCGATACGACGCGCATTGGGAATTCGTCGATCGTGGCGCCAGAAGTTCGCTCCGTTCGTTCTCCTCGGCGTTGTCACGATCCCTGCGATCGTCAACGTCGGCATCGGCTACGTGACACGCGATCGGCTGCAGAGCAATTTCGAGATCATCACGTACCGCGACTATGTCGGCGTTTCGTCTGCGTTGCTGCTGTTCGTCGCGCTGGTGGCCCCCGACGTGATGTGCCCCGATCGCCGGCAGCGGGTGCTTCCGTTGATGTTCGCCCGCCCGCTGACCGGTGTCGACTATGTCGTTGCGAAAGTCGGGGCCATCGCCTCCATCCTGTTCGCTTTTTCGTTCGTGCCCCAGGTTGTGTTGTTCGTCGGCAACATGCTCGTCAGCGACAGCGCGGCGGATTACTTCACCGGTCATCTCGACGTTCTGTGGCGAGTCCCGGTCTCGGTGCTGATACTCGCCGTGTACTACGCGGTCATCGGCGTCGCGATCGCGTCGCTGACCGACCGGCGGATCGTCGCGGGTGCAGGAGTCATCGGGCTATTTCTGGTCACATCGATCGCGTCGGGCATTCTCGTCGGCGACTTCGAGGTCGGACACGGTTCGATCGCAGGTCTCATCAACGTTCTGGCATTGCCGTTGTACCTGCGCGATCTGGTGTTCCTCGGCCACATCGACCCGGAGTCCCCGCTCGCCGGCGTCAACAACGCCGGATTGTTCAGCGTGGCCACATACCTCGTGGTCCTGCTGATCGGGATCGGTGTCCTCCTCCAGCGCTATCGGTGGGTCGAGCGCTGATGTCACGGTTGTCCGATGTCGGCGTGGCCGATCCCGATCCCACCCAACCCAACGACGACCCGGCGTTCGCTGCCGACGCCACGGTGGAGGTCTTCGATGTCTCCGTTTGGTTCGGGCCCAAGGTGGCCCTGTCCGAGCTCAGTTGCTCGTTCGGCCCCGGAGTGACCGGCTTGCTCGGGCCGAATGGCGCGGGGAAGACGACGTTGATGCGAGCCATGACGGGTCTCGTCGGTGTCAACCAGGGCACGGTGCGGGTCGAAGGCCGCGATCCCCGACGCGATCGCCAGGTCCATGGTCGAATGGCCTTGGTCCCCGAGGACGAGGCTGTCCCGACTGGCCTCACCGCCCGGCAACTCGTGCGTTACAGGGCGGATCTGTTCCGCGTCGCTGACCGCGAGGCGCCCGATAGGGCGTTGCAGAGCGTGGCGATGCTCGACGACGGCGATCGTCGAGTGGACGGGTTCAGCAAAGGCATGCGTCAACGCACGAAGATCGCTGCCGCACTCGTGACGGATCCACAGGTCCTTGTCCTCGACGAGCCGTTGAACGGTGCGGACCCAGTCCAACGTCTCACGCTGATCGATCTCTTCAAGGAGCTCGGTGCGAGTGGCCGAACGGTCATCGTCAGCTCGCACGTGCTCAACGAGGTCGAGCGCATGGCGGAGCGGATGATCGTGCTCATGCACGGGCGGTTGGCGGCAGCCGGTGGGCGTCACGCGATTCGTGACGCGATGGACGACCGACCCAGGCATGTATTGGTGCGCTCGGACGGGGGACGGCGGCTCGCGTCGGCGTTGATCACCCTCGAATCGGTTGCGGGTGTCAGCTTCGATCCATTGCGCGACGGGCTCGTGATCCAGACAGTGCAGGCCCGAGAGCTGGCCGTGGCGCTGCCCCGGCTGGCACGCGACTCGTCCATCCGCCTGCTCGAGGTGCGCGCTCTCGACGACTCGTTGGAGAGCCTGTTCCGGGAGCTCGTCCGATGACCGAGCAGATGCAGATCACCGCATCTCGTTCACGATCTCGCTTCGTTGCGATCGTCGTCTACACATGGCAGTCGTGCCTGCCGCCGAAGCGCTGGTTCGCGATCTTGTTGCCGTGTGCCGGAGCATTGCTCTTCGGATTGCTCGCCCGTGCCGTCGACAACTTCCCGACACGAGAGCGTGCGTTTGCCAACGTCGCCGCCGAGGGGATCTTTGCTCTGGTGTTGCCGATCGCCGCACTCGTCATCGGTGATGCCGTTCTCGGTTCTGAAGTCCGTTCCGGCACGTTCCATTTCACCTGGTTGTCACCGACACCGACGTGGCAGATCGTGCTTGGGCGCTGGCTGGGCGGCTCGTTCGTCGCCTTGATAACGATCGCTCCGACCACCGCACTGGCCGCTGTCGTCGCCGGCGCACCGTCGGCGGCGGGCCCCGCGTATCTCGCTGCCGCCGTAGGAAGCGTCTCGTATGTCGCGTTGTTCATCGCCATCGGGTGCATCACGCGACGTACTGCGGCATGGTCGTTGGCGATCGTGTTCCTCGTCGAACGGCTGCTGGGTGCGGCGCTGACCGGAATCGCCCAGCTTTCTCCGCAGTGGGAATCCCGGGCGATCTTCGTCGGCTACCTCGACGAGAAGCCCATCCGTCTCATTCGCGCCGGGATCCCACAGGGTGGCAGCGCGATCGTTCGGCTTCTGATCGTGACGGTGGTCGCCCTCGTCGTCGCCAATTGGAGGATGTCGCACATGCGCATGTCCGGCGCGTCGGACTGAGCCGTTGTCGTGTTGTTGGTGTTGTTTCAGATCACGCCTTCATCGGGGCGATGACCTGCTCGGCGAAACGGAGCGCAGGCTCAACGTGCAGTGGATGGCCGAAGTCCATCACGAAGTAGCTCACGCCTAGCTCGCGTAGATGGGTCAATCGTTCGAGCCAACTCTCTGATGTTGCATCAGAGTCGGGGAGGTCACCGGCCACGGTGACACAGCTCTCGACATCGGTTGGATCCCGACCGGCAGCTACTGCCGCGGTGCTGACTATGTCGCGTTTGCGCGTCCAGTCCGCATCGTCCTTGTAGGCCCCATTCCAAATGTCGGCGTGGCGCCCGACGATGGGCAGGCCGATCTTCTCGCCGGAGCTGCCGATGCAGATCGGCGGAACAACTTCGGGTCGAGGTGTGGCCGCTGCGTCGTCGATCTTGAAGTACGTGCCACTGAACGTCGGATGCTCTTCGGTCCACATCATGCGACAGATCTGCACGACTTCCTCGAGCTGGTGCAACCTGACCGAGGTCTTCGGGAACTCGTATCCGTACGACTGGTATTCGTCTTCGCGCCACCCGGCGCCGATGCCGAGCATGAAGCGTCCACTGGACAACACCTGCAGGGTCGCTGCCATCTTCGCGGTGAGGGCCGGGTTGCGATACCCCTGCCCCAGCACGTGGTGGCACAGCATCACGTCGGGGAACCTTGCCGCAAGCCAGGTGAGCGTGATCCAACCTTCGAGGAAGCCCTCCTTCTTCGCGCTGTCGAACCCGTAGAAGTGATCGGCGATCCACACGGAATCGAAATGCGGCAACGCCTCGGGCAGGATGTGCTCTTCCTGGTACATCACGATGGGTTGGAAGTTGCTGCCCCCGTGGCCCGCAACCGGTGACAACCAGCCGAATTTCGTCACTCAGCTTTCCTCCTATAGACGCACGACGTGCCGGCGCACGCGAACAGCTCGGCCAACACTCTTCCACGATCAGGGCTCTCTCGAAGTAACTCTGTAGTACCCCTTTGTCACAATTGGGAGATGAGGACAGCCGAGGCGCATCAGTTGTTGGAGCGGTTGGCAGCCGTTGATGAGTGCTGTGTTGACCGTGTTGCGCTGGAACTGGCGGCTGGGGAGTTGCGCCGATTGAGGTCGTGGCTGGACGGGCGTGAAGTTCTGTTGGGCCGGTTGATGGCCGCAGTCTCGTCGTATCCGGAGAAGTCGCTGGCCGACGCCGGCCGGACAGGGTTGCGCCAAGCGGAGCAAGTGATCAAACGCGCCGAGACGGTTGAGCAGGTTCCCGAGTTCGGCGTGTCGTTGGAGGCGGGGAACGTGTCGGGCGCGCACGTCGATGTACTTGCGCGAACGTTGGCCCAGTTGCAGCCGGCGACGCGCCAAGAGTTGATCGATCTCGCACCGAGTCTGGCGCTGGTTGCCGAGAATGTGACAGCGGATGAGTTTGCTCGCACGGTGCGCGCCGAGGCGCGACGGCTCGAAGCGGCTAGCGATGGGTTGGAGCGTTTGGAGCGGCAGCGGCGGGCGGTCCGTTTCAATTCGTGGATCGACCGCGAGTCGGGGATGGGTCGCTGGTCAGCAACCTGGGATCCGGAAACGATGGTCCGCTTGGAGAACCGTATCGACGCCAAAGTCGAAGCCTTGTTCCACGACACCCAACCAGCCAACTGTCCGACCGACCTCCTCGAGAAACAATCGTTCCTACGCGCCCACGCTCTCCTGGCGCTGCTCGACGGCAACGGGGCGCGACTGGGACGACCGGAGATCGTCGTCGTAGTCGATCACACCCACCCCCGCCCTGGTGGCCGTCCGGTGATCGATTGGGGACTGCCTGTCGAGCTACCGGATCGGGTCCTCGCCGACTTGGCCAAGAATGCCAACACCTTCACGGTGGTGGTCCGCAACGGGGTCGTGATCGACGCTCCCGGCGAACTGAACCTTGGTCGCACGACGCGGGTCGCCAATCGGGCCCAGCGCCGGGCCTTGGGTGCGCTGTATGCGACGTGTGCGATCCCCGGCTGCCATGTGCGCTACTCGCGGACGAAGTTGCACCATGTGATCTGGTGGTACCACGACGGGCGCACCGACCTGTGCAACCTGTTGCCACTGTGCGTGCGACATCATCAGAACGTCCACCACGACAACTGGGTGTTGACCCTCACGCCTGATCGCACGCTGACCATTCGGCTACCCGATGGACAGATCATGACCACCGGCCCACCCAAACGTGATGCGGCGTGATCGCGCCGCCGAGGGTTTGCGGCGGCACCGACCAGACCGGCGTGTCATGGCCGGGTGCGGCACCTATCATCGCGACGTGATCGCCGAGGAAGAGGTCGGCTCCAGCGCGGAGCAGTTCGTCGACGAACCTACTGATGAGATAGCCGTCGGCCGAATGCAACGTTGGGCCGACCGCATCTACACGATCCACCCGGCGGCATGGTTCACGGGCGCCGGTGCGCTGCTGTTCGCGCTGGTGTTCGCCACGCTCGGCGTGCAGCATCACCGCAACTTCGGCACGTGGTCGTACGACATGGGCATCTACGACCAGGGGTTCTGGCTGGTCTCGCGTGGCGGGCAGAGCTTCATGACCGTCCGCGGCATGGAGTTCTGGGGCCACCACCTCAACCTGATCGTGCTGGCCTACGTGCCGTTCTACTGGTTGGGCGCAGGCCCGTCGTTCCTCTACATATCGCAGGCAGTAGGACTTGGCGCGGCGGCGATTCCGATCTACCTCATCGCCCGCGACCGTTTCCTCAAGCCGTGGATGGGCCTGCTGTTCGCAGTCGTCTATCTGATGTACGCGCCGATCCAGTGGATCAGCTGGGCCAACTTCCATCCGGAGTCGCTGGTGATCGCACCACTGCTCTACGCCTGGTGGTTTGCAACGCATCGACGCTGGCGGGCGATGTTCATCGCCTTGCTGATCGCCCTGTCGATACGCGAAGACACGGCGCTCGTGGTGATCATGCTCGGCCTGATCCTCGTGTTCATGTATCGGCCGGGCAAGGGTGAGCACCGCGACCGGATGATGGCGCTGACGACTGTCGGTCTCGGGTTCGGGTGGTACTTGGTTGCGACGAGGTTCGTCATCCCACACTTCAACCAAGGCAAGCAGCCGTTCTACATCCAGTACTTCTACAGCAACTACGGCAGCGACATGCCGGCAATCATCGAGACGATGCTTCGCCATCCGAATCGCGTGATCGGCGACGCGACCCAACCGGACCGGCTGCGCTTCTACCGCGACTTGGCGCTGCCGCTCGGCGGGCTGCCGCTCGTTGCGCCGCTGGCACTTCTGATGGCGATGCCGCAGATGTTGGCCAGCGTCATCGGTCTCAGTCCGTATGCGCGCAGCATCCACTACCAGTACACGGCGATGATGATCGCCCCATTGATGATCGCAGCCATCGAGGGTGGCCGAGTGCTGTGGCGGTTCAAGATCATGCACGTGGTCCTGCCGATCTGGCTGCTCGGTTGCGCGTACATGACCAACATCGCCTGGTCACCATCGCCGGTCGGCGATTCGTACAACGTGTGGGCGCAACCAACTCCACGTCACGAGGCGATGCGTGAGGCCCTGAAGCTGGTGCCGAAGGACGCATCGGTGGCCGCCACCTACACGTTGCTACCTCACCTCTCGCATCGCGAGCAGATCTACGACTGGCCGAACCCTTGGGTTCCCTCGTACTGGGGCAACGACGACGGCTACCGCCTGCCTGATCCGGCGACGATCCAATACATCGTCTTGGACATGCAAGAGGTCGGCCCGGCGCAGCAAGCGTTGGTCGCCGGTTTCATCGCACCAGACGGGCCGTATGAGGTCCTCTTCGACCGGGACGACGTTCTCGTCGGCCACCGCAAACCCAGCCGCTAGCGACGGCGGGCGATCGCCAAGAGGTTCTTCCCGAACGGTGGGTTCGGCACGAGTCGTTGCGCGATCTTGCTGACGGGCACGACCACTCTGTCGAACACGCCCGACGACATCACACTCAGCGATTGCCGGTTGAGCACGCGGTACATCAACCAGTACGGCAGCACCCCGGCCACCTCGAGATAACGCAGCTCGACGATCTCGAAACCCGCACCTGAGATGACTTCGCGCAGCTGCGCCTTGTCGTATCGACGATGATGCCCCGACTTGTAGTCGAGGCTGCCGTAGAGCCGCGACATCGCCGGCACGAACACCCCGAGTGACCCGCCCGGAGCGAGCAGCTCGAACGCAGTCCGCATCTCTGCAGCATCGTTGCGGATGTGCTCCAGGACGTTGACGTACACGATCGAGTCGAACTGCTGGTGTCTCGTGCGGGCGAGATCCTGCGAAGTGAGTTGGAGCGGCGTGACGTTGCGGAGTCGTTTGGTGGCCGCCTGCAACTCATCGAAGAGGTTTCCTGCGGGCTCGAGTGCGGTTATCTGGCTTGCAGGCTTCCGTTCGGCCATCTTGATTGCGATGGTCCCGATTCCCGCACCGACTTCGAGGATGCGGTGACCGAGGTGGGGTGAGAGCTCGTCGGCGATCCACCCGAAGAATCGATTGGCATTCGCCAAGTTCTCCAACTCCTCAGCGGCACCGAACTGCGAGTTCGACGATGCGGCCTGAGCCTGCATGCGCGGCGAACGAGCGGCCCACGTGGCCTGGTCGCGCCTGGCCTCTCCGCGCACTCCGGCGACGAGGACCCGAGTGGTGTGCAGGCTGCGCCAGAACGCGGTGATGTCGGAGAACGACAACGAACGGACGCCTGCGTAGCGCGGCCGGAAGGTGATGGGGCATTCGGTCACGGAGAACCCCGCCGCTTGGGCAATGGCGATAGACGTGGTGAAGTAGCCGTATCCGTCGGCAGGTACCTTCAGGTCGATCCACAGCCGGGCGACGTCGGGGTGGATGATGCGGAACGACGTTGTTGCATCGTGAACGCCGTGCAGGCCGATGATCCGCCGAGCCAGCATGTTGGCGGTCCGGCTGACGACCGAACGCACGGCCGACGTGCCGGGCGAGGAGCCACCGCGGACCCACCGCGACCCGATGGTCACACCACTGCGCCGGGCGACGAACGTGCGCACGACGTCGGTTATCTGACGAGCGTCGTGATGACCATCGGGGTCCAATGTCACGAAGAAGTCGCGATCGGCTGTGTTCAGCAGATGTTCGAACCCGGCGAGCTGCGAACCGCCGAGACCGAGGTGAGATCCGGTCAGGATCTCGATCTTTATCCCGAGCCTCGCCGCCTCGTCCGTTGCGATCGCGGCGGTGTTGTCGGGGCTCGAATCGTCGACCAGCAACACCTCGAGCTCGATGCCCGATCGGTTGAGCACCGATGCCGCTTCTTCGATCTCCGCCAGCACCGGGCCCACCGACGCACCGCTGTTGTACGTGGCCAGCACGATGGTGCCGCGTAGCTCTGGCATCCGGGCAACGTACCACCAGGCAAGAGCCTGGCCACGGCGGGCGCCTGCTACGCTCGCCCTGCCGTGAAATGGGTCCCGTGAGGCCCATACGGGAGGAGAAACAGTGGAACTTCGTGACTTGCGCGCTGGTCTGCGCGCCCGAGCCTCTGGCAGACGTTTAACTCTTTGTTATGCAGCACAGTGCATGATCATGCATAGAGTGGGCGAATGATCCGGGAAGCCGCCCTGCTGCTGGCCGACGGCAGCATGTTCGAGGGAGAGCTTTTCGGGGCCGAACCGCCCAATGGCATCGCCAGTGGTGAGGTGGTCTTCAACACGGTGATGAGCGGGTATCAGGAGGTCATCACCGACCCGTCGTATGCCGGGCAGATCATCACGTTCACCTACCCGCACATCGGCAACTACGGGACCAACGCAACGGATTTCGAATCGCAGCGACCGTTCTGCCGCGGCGTGATCGTGCGGGAGATGGCTCGTCGACACAGCAACCATCGCGCGGAGCACTCCCTCGACTCGATGCTGCGACAGCAAGGAGTCAGTGCGATCGGCGGGATCGATACCCGGAGACTGACTCGCATCCTGCGCGACACGGGAGCGATGGCCGGCGCGTTCGGTACAGCCGACGCGGCATCACTGCGTAGCGCGGCGGAAAGTGAACCCGGTACCGATGGGGTCGACCTCGTCGCCGATGTCACCTGTGAGTCTCCGTACGTCACGCCTTCCAGCGGCGACGCCGATCGGCGAATCGTGGCCTTCGACTTCGGCATCAAGGCAACGATGGTGCGACACCTCGCCGGGCTCGGCACGGTCGAGGTCGTGCCCGCCAGCACATCATCAGCCGATGTGTTGGCTCGCAACCCCGATGGAGTGTTCTTGTCGAACGGACCGGGGGATCCGGCGATGGTCGGTTACGCCGTCGACACCATCGCCGAACTGGTCGGGCAAGTACCCATCTTCGGAATCTGTCTCGGGCACCAGCTGCTCAGCAGAGCGCTCGGTGGCGAGACGTTCAAGCTGCCGTTCGGCCACCACGGCGGCAATCATCCGGTCCGCCACGAGGCTTCCGGTCACATCGAGATCACCAGCCAGAACCACAACTTCTGCGTCGATCCGGCCAGCCTCGAGGGCAAGGTCGAGGTGACGCACCTCAATCTGAATGACCGGACCAACGAAGGCATGCGGGTGCTCGGGATGCCTGCTTTCAGCGTGCAGTACCACCCCGAGGCCGGTCCGGGACCACATGACTCGCGCTACCTCTTCGACATGTTCGCCGACCTCATGGATGCGGGCGTCTGATGCCGAAGCGAACCGACATCCACTCGATCCTGATCATCGGCTCCGGTCCGATCGTCATCGGCCAGGCCTGCGAGTTCGACTACTCGGGCACGCAGGCGTGTCGCGTGCTGCGTGAAGAGGGGTACCGGGTCATTCTGGTCAACTCCAACCCGGCGACGATCATGACCGATCCCGACTTCGCGGATGCCACGTACATCGAGCCGATCACACCGGAAGTCGTTGCCAAGATCATCGAGCGCGAGCGACCCGACGCGGTCCTGCCGACGCTCGGTGGGCAGACCGGCCTCAACACGGCGATGGCGCTGTTCGAGCGCGGCATCATCGGTGTGCCGGGCACGCCTGAGATGATCGGCGCCAACGCCGACGCCATCGCTACCGCTGAAGATCGCGACAAGTTCAAGAAGGCGATGGTCGAGATCGGGCTGGCCGTGCCCGTCAGCGGAATCGCTCACAACCTCGAAGAGGCGATGGCAGTGGTCGAGCAAATCGGTCTGCCCATCATCATCCGTCCCGCCTACATCCTGGGCGGTCGGGGGACCGGCATCGCCTCGACGCCGGCAGAGTTCGAGGCTCGCGCGGTCGAAGGGCTCGCGGCCAGCCCGATCAGCGAGATCCTCATCGAGAAGAGCATCGCCGGTTGGAAGGAGTACGAGCTCGAGGTGATGCGCGATTGCGCCGACAACTGCGTGATCATCTGCTCGATCGAGAACGTCGATGCGATGGGCGTGCACACTGGCGACTCCATCACGGTTGCGCCGGCGCAAACGCTCAGCGATGTCGAGTACCAGCAGATGCGCGATGCAGCGTTCGCGTGCATTCGCAGAATTGGAGTGGAGACCGGCGGAAGCAACGTGCAGTTCGCCGTCAACCCGGTCACCGGCGAGCAGGTCGTGATCGAGATGAACCCGCGGGTTTCCCGATCATCGGCACTGGCCTCGAAGGCGACCGGCTTCCCGATCGCCAAGATCGCCGCCAAGTTGGCCGTCGGATACCGGCTCGACGAGATCGAGAACGACATCACCGCCACATCGAGGGGCTCGACCCCGGCCAGTTTCGAACCGAGCATCGACTACGTCGTCACCAAGATCCCGCGCTGGGCATTCGAGAAGCTTCCGGGTTCATCCGGAATCCTCGGCACGCAGATGCAGTCCGTCGGCGAGGTCATGGCGATCGGCCGAACCTTTCCGGAGAGTCTTCAGAAGGGCCTGCGCTCGCTGGAACAGGGCCGCCTGGGTCTCGGTTGCGATCCTGGCGAAGCGGAGCTCGCCGAGATCGACGTGGCCACGCTGTTGAAGATGGTTGCCATACCGACGCCAGATCGCATCTTCCAAGTCGGCGAGCTGCTTCGGCGCGGCGAATCGATCGAAGCGATCCACGAGGCATGCAGCATCGATCCGTGGTTCCTGGATCAGATGCAGCAGATCGTCGAAGAGCGTGCCGCTTTAGACGAGCTGACCCTCGCCGAGATGTCTCCACGGAAGTGGCGTCGCGCCAAGCAGATGGGGTTCAGCGACGGCCAACTTGCCCATCTGTGGGGGAGCGACGAGTTGAGCGTTCGGGCGGCGCGTGAAGCTGCCGGTGTCATCCCGACGTACAAGACGGTCGACACGTGCGCGGCGGAGTTCGCCGCCGAGACCCCGTACCACTACTCGGCGTACGAAGACGAGAACGAGGTGCGCCCATCCGGTCGGCCGAGGGTCGTCATCCTCGGCAGCGGCCCGAACCGGATCGGGCAGGGGATCGAGTTCGACTACTGCTGCGTGCATGCTTCATTCGCACTTCGCGAGGCCGGCTACGAGACGGTGATGATCAACTGCAATCCCGAAACCGTCAGCACGGACTACGACACGAGTGATCGCTTGTACTTCGAGCCATTGACCCGCGAAGACGTGCTCAACGTGATCGCGGCCGAGACGTTGGCCAGTGGCGGAACGCCGCCGCGCGTCATCGTGTCGCTCGGTGGCCAGACCCCGCTGAAGCTCTCGGGAGTGCTACCGCAGAACCTCATCGCAGGTACGTCACCGAGCTCGATCGACCTGGCGGAGGATCGCGAGAAGTGGAGCGCGTTGTGCCACTCGCTGCGCATTCCCCAACCGCCCGGCGGAACCGCGGCCACGCTTGATCAAGCCGTCGCGATCGCCGAGCGGGTCGGCTTTCCCGTGTTGGTCCGCCCGAGCTACGTGCTCGGCGGCAGGGCGATGCAGATCGTCCACGATTGCGACCATCTGACCAGGGCGATGGCCGAGCTCGCCGGGTTCGGCTCATTGGGACGCGAAGGCGGCCTGTCCGCGGAGCGTCCGGTGCTGATCGACCGGTTCCTGGAGGATGCGACCGAGGTCGATGTCGATGCGATCCGCGATCACACCGGTGAGGTGCTGATCGGTGGAGTGATGGAACACGTCGAGGAAGCAGGCGTGCACAGCGGCGACTCCGCATGCGCAATCCCACCGCAGACCCTGCCGCCGTGGGTTGTCGAAGTCATCGAGTCGTACACCACCTCAATCGCAAAGGCGCTCGATGTTCGCGGCCTCATCAACGTGCAATATGCCGTTCTCGGAACGACGGTTTTCGTGATCGAAGCCAACCCTCGGGCAAGCCGCACGGTGCCCTTCGTCGCCAAGGCAACCGGCGTCCCGTTGGCGAAGGTGGCCAGCCGGGTCATGCTCGGGTCAACGCTGGCCGAACTGCGCGCCGAGGGGTTGCTGTGTCCTCCTTCTCGGAACGGGCACGTGTCGATCAAAGAGGCTGTCCTTCCCTTCAGCCGGTTCCCGGAGGTCGATCCCGCCCTCGGTCCGGAGATGCGGTCGACCGGCGAGGTGATGGGCATCGATACCACGTTCGGTCTCGCGTTCTACAAGGCCGAACTAGCGGCGGGCACGGTGTTGCCGACGTCGGGCACCGTCTTCCTCTCGCTGGCCGACGGCGACAAGCCCGCTGGAATCGTCGTCGCCCGGCGACTTCGCGACCTCGGCTTCGGCATCGCCGCGACGACAGGTACTGCCGACTACCTCGCCAGCTTCGGCGTCAGTGTCGATGCCGTCGTCGGGAAGATCTCCGACGGGCATGGCATCAACGCAGTCAACCTGATCGCAGGCGGCGACATCGACTTCGTGATCAACACCCCGCAGGGTCAAGGCGGTGGTGCCCGCAGCGATGGTGAGCAGATCCGCAAAGCCGCAATCACGCATCGGGTCAGCTCCGTGACAACGGTCGAAGCGGCGCTGGCCGCGGTACAGGGCATGGCCGAGCACGTTGGTCACGATTTGTCCGTTCGGAGCTTGCAGGAATATCACGCGTGGCCGTAGATCTACGCACGCGGGTCGGGTCCGTCGAGTTGCCGAATCCGGTGATGACAGCCTCGGGAACGGCAGGGCATGGCGCCGAGTTCCAATCGTTCTTCGACCTATCCGAGCTCGGCGCTCACGTCGTCAAATCGTTGGCGGCGTTCGAGTGGCAGGGGAACCCTGCGCCCCGGGTGCATCCGGCCGGCGTCGGCATGGTCAATGCGGTTGGTCTGCAGGGTCCCGGAGTGATCGCCTGGCTGGCAGACGATCTTCCTGCGTTGGTCGCATCCGGAGCGCGAGTCGTCGCCAGCATCTGGGGGCGGTCCATCGATGAGTACCGCCGCGCCGCCGAGTTGCTTGCACAGGCACCGGACAACGTGATTGCCGTCGAGATCAACCTCTCCTGTCCGAACCTCGAAGGCCGGCGGGGGATCTTCGCTCACGACCCCGATCTGTCCGCCGAAGTGACCCGAGCTGCGGCAGTCTGCGGCCGCCCGCGCTGGGCCAAGCTCAGCGCCAACACCGACCGAGTCGTCGAGGTCGCGGCGGCTGTGCAAGAGGCCGGCGCCGAGGCCGTGACGTTGATCAACACGCTGCTCGGCATGATGATCGACGCCGCGACCCGCCGCCCGGCTCTCGGCGCGGGCGGCGGCGGGTATAGCGGCAAACCGATCCATCCCGTCGCCGTCCGCACTGTCTTCGACGTGCACGCCGCGCTGCCGGATCTGCCCATCATCGGCGTCGGCGGAGTGTTCGATGGCTGGGATGCGGCAGAACTGCTGCTGGCCGGAGCCAGCGCCGTTCAAGTCGGAACTGCCAACTTCGTCGACCCCCGGGCTTCGAGACGAGTGCTCCGGCAGTTGAGCGAGTGGTGCGACAAGCACGGTGCGCGGTCGATGGTCGACCTCATTGGTGCAGCTCATTGACCGAATGCCACCACTGAATGCGTGGTCAGGACTATGGTTTCATCATGGCAACACCTCCGCTACTCACGCCCGAACAACGCACGGCTGCCCTCGCGAAAGCTGCCGAAGCCCGCGCTGCTCGCGCTGAACTGAAGAACCAACTGAAGAATGGTTCTGTCTCGATCCGCGAAGCACTCGCTTCGACAAGCGTCACGGTCGGCAAGCTCAAAGTGGTTTCGCTGCTCGAGTCGCTGCCGGGCGTCGGCAAGGTCAAGGCTCGCAAGATCATGGAAGACATCGGCATTGCCGACAACCGCCGTGTACAGGGGCTTGGCCAGGTACAGAAGCAGTCATTGCTCGACCAACTCGGCAAGTGAGGCCATGGCGGCCCGCGACGGCTCCGCCGACTCACTCATCATCGTCGTCTCAGGCCCCGGTGGGGTAGGCAAGGGCACGATTGTCAACGCGCTCGTCGAGCGCGATCCCAATCTCTGGTTGAGCAGGTCGTGGACAACGCGACGGCAACGACAGGGGGAACCCGATACGGCGTACGTGTTCACCGATCACGCCAGCTTCGAGGACCGCATCGAGAGTGGCGGATTCCTCGAATGGACAAAGTTCCTCGACAACTACTACGGGACCCCCATCCCGGATGTCACCGACGGCCGAGACCTCGTGCTCGAGATCGAGGTCGATGGAGCCAGTCAGGTCAAAAGTCTCCGCGACGACGTCGTCTTGATCTTCGTGTTACCTCCATCTCGCGACGAGCAACAGCGGCGGCTGCGCCATCGGGGCGATCCCGAGGAGAAGGTCGACGAGCGGTTGCGCAAGGCGCTCGACGAGGAGCCGGTCGGCCTCGCCATGGCCGACCACGTCGTCGTCAATGACAACCTCGAACGGACCGTCGACGAGATGTTGGCGATCATCGGTCATCATCGACGCAACCAGTAGCGGCGGGATACACTGACCAACCGCTTCAGGAGGCTGAACTATGGCTCGCGCCCACGACACGATGATGAACCCGCCCATCGAGGAACTGCTCGACACGGTCGACTCCAAGTTCAGCTTGGTCACGCTTGCCGCACGTCGTGCACGGCAGATCAATTCGTACTTCAACCAGCTGGGCGACGGCCTCGGCCACATGGTGCCCCCGCAGGTCAGCTCGATCGCCCGCAAGCCGCTGAGCATCGGGTTCGAGGAGATCGCCGCTCACAAGATCGTGCGAGTCGAGCTTCCCGATCCCGCAGAAGCGCCCGCAGCCGACGAGGCCGGCGACGAAACCGTCGCCTGACTCCTCACATCGCACGACCTCCATGCTGGCCGGCAAGCGCATCGTCCTCGGCGTCACTGGAGGAATAGCTGCCTACAAGGCGGTCGAGGTCTGCCGGCGACTCATCGACGCCGGCGCTCACGTCATCCCCGTGATGACGAAGGGTGCCGAACACTTCCTAGGCGTCACGACCTTGTCGGCGCTGGCCAGTGAACCGGTGCAGACAAGTCTGTGGGACGAGGCCACGCCGATTCCGCACACGAAGCTGGGCCAGTCCGCTGATCTCATCGTCGTCGTGCCGGCAACGGCGCGGCTGATCGGAGCGTACGCGAGTGGGCTGTCTACGGATCTGCTGACCAACGTCCTGCTGG